>NZ_JBEXEP010000003.1:66963-480597 GCF_040606315.1 Streptomyces sp. NPDC005438 | reverse complement strand
CATGTGTTAAGCACGCCGCCAGCGTTCGTCCTGAGCCAGGATCAAACTCTCCATAAACGCTAAACACGCCACAGAGACACCACACACCCACCCATTAAGAGCAGAATGTGCGGCCATCCTTGCTGCAAAAAATATGTTTCAAAGGAACCCCAAACCACACCCCCTGCCCCCACCACAACAGTGAAGACAGAAAACATGGCCACGGAGTATCAACAAACTTGGCGTTGACTTTTGGCACGCTGTTGAGTTCTCAAGAAACGGACGCTACCTTCAAAAACCCTTCCAGGCTCTCTCCGGGCGTTTCCCTTTCGGTGTTCACTACTCTAGCTGATTTCCCCGGAGGCGCCTAATCGGCTCCGAATTCCCGTTTCCGGGGACGCCAAAAGGAGCCCCAGTTTGGGGAGATCGTAGGTAGTGGTTGTCATCTGGGATGCTCTCACGCTTGCTCAAGGAGCTGCGAAGAGGCCATCCGCTTCAGACGACTCGACCTACGTTATGCCTCGCTGCTCCGCGCGTCAAGTTGAGCCCGGCGACGCCTGGGCTGGTGGGGGCGGTAGGGGCTGACGGAGGGGTCTCCGTCCAGCCAGAAGCGCCAGGGATGAGCCGCGCCCTCGCCCCCAACTCCCGTACGGGGTCCCTGCTTTACGGCACCGGGCTCGACGCCCGGGTGCCCTGGGGAGGAGGTGATGCGCAGGGGGGACGAGAGTTCCGTCGCGGGGCAGACGTCCACGCCGTCCAGTCGACCGTCGACCCCGAGGGCGGTGGCCAACCGGGCCGGCCCCTTCGCCAGCTCGCTGTCCTTGCGGGCCTTGGGGCGACGACCGCGCGCCAAGTCGACGCCGGTGAGCACCTCCCCCGCCCGCAGCAGGACACCGCTGGCGTGGTCGGTCGGACCGCAGACGAGGTTGAGGCTCCACCACATCCCGTAGATGAAGTAGACGTAGGCGTGGCCGGGGGGACCGAACATGGAGGCGTTGCGGGCGGTGCGGCCCCGGTAGGCGTGCGAGCCGGGGTCGACCTCGCCGGCGTAGGCCTCGACCTCGCTGATCCGCAGGGTCACCGGACCCTCGGGGCTGTCGTGCACCAACACCTTGCCGAGCAGTTGGGGCGCGACCTCCAGCACCGGGCGGTCGAAGAAGTGGCGGGGCAGGGGTGTCAGGTCTGGTACCGCGGACATGCGGCGGAGCGTAGTGCACGCGGAACCATGGGCCCGGCGTGGGCGTATCTACTGGGCGAGACGACGAGCAGAAGGCACGGACGTCTCCCGACAGGCTGACCTTGGGAGGAAGTTGATGGGCTTCAAGAAGCTGCTGGCGAGCGTGGGTGCCGGAGGCGCGTCGGTGGACGCCGTACTCCACGAGCCCAATGTGGTGCCCGGTGGCGTGGTCCAGGGCGAGGTCCGCATCGAGGGTGGCTCAGTACCTCAGCAGATCGAGGGACTGTCCGTGGGCCTTCAGGCACGGGTCGAGGTGGAGAGCGGGGACAACGAGTACAAGACCAACATCGAGTTCCACCGGTTGCAGCTGGGCGGGGCGTTCGAGGTGCAGGCCGGGGCGCAGCACGCGGTGCCGTTCTCCCTGGACATCCCCTGGGAGACGCCGACCACCATGTTCATGGACCGGCACCTGACCGGTATGAACGTGGGTGTGGTGACCCACCTGGCCATCGCGCGGGCGGTCGACTCGGGGGACCTGGACCCGGTCAACGTGCACCCGCTGCCCGCGCAGCAGGCGATCCTGGACGCCTTCGGGCAGCTGGGCTTCGCCTTCAAGACCGCTGACCTGGAGAAGGGGCACATCCGGGGTACCCGGCAGCAGCTCCCCTTCTACCAGGAGATCGAGTTCCGGGCCCCCCAGCAGTACCGGGGGATAAACGAGGTCGAACTGAGCTTCGTGGCCGACTCCCAGCAGATGGACGTCGTGCTGGAGATGGACAAGAAGCCGGGCCTCTTCAGCGAGGGCAGCGACACCTACCGCTCCTTCGTCGTGGGCCTGCACGACTTCCAGGAGACGGACTGGACCGCGTACCTGCACCAGTGGATCTCCGAGGTCGGGGGCCGGCGCAACTGGTTCTGAGCCGCCAGGCCAAGCGCCCGGCTCCCGAGGAACTCGGGGGCCGGGCGCTCCTGTTCGGGGGGGGGGCGTCGGTTCAGTCGACCAGGACGGTCAGGGGGGTGGGCCGTACCCCGGGGTCGAGGGCGGTGACCTGGTTGAGGACGCTCAGCAGGGTCGCGGCGTCCCGGGGCAGCCGTCGGGCGTACGAGGGCCACCCGTTGACCAGCAGCAGGTGGCCGGGGGCCTCGGGCCACCAGGACAGGTCGCCCAGTGCCTCCTCCAGGGCGTCCCAGTTGTGGCCGACGTACTCCGGCAGCCGCAGGGCCTGGGCGCAGGCCCGCATCAGCGACTCCTTGTCCGGTACCTCGTCCAGGCTGAGGCGGCTGGTGTGCCAGCCGGCGTCCCGAGCCCGTGAGGGCAGGTCGTCGAGGGGGTCGGGCCACCGGTAGACCCCGGCCGGGAGGGTGCCGTCGAGGAGTCGCTCGGGGGTGGTGCCGGAAGGCGGCTGGGGTGGCTCGGTGTGTGGGGGCATGGTGGCGCCTTTCGGGACGTGCGGGGGTCTGTCGGGCGGCGTGGGCCCGGAGTTGAGCCTACGGTGGGGCGTGCTGGCTAGGCTGGCCGCACAGTGATCGATTCGCTCAGGAGGTACCCGTGACCGAGCAGCAGCGTCGCCCGCTCCCCCATGACTTCCACCCGCCGGTGCCCTCGTTCACGGTGGTGAGCGAGGACCTGGTCGAGGGTGGGCCTCTGAAGTCGGAGCAGGTGTACGCGGAAGGGAACCGTTCCCCGCACCTGCGCTGGGAGGGCGCTCCCGAGGGGACCCGTAGCTACGCGGTGACCTGCTTCGACCCGGACGCCCCCACCGGCAGCGGCTTCTGGCACTGGTCGGTGTTCAACATCCCCGCCACGGTGCGGGAGTTGCCGGCGGGCGCCGGCTCGGGGGACATGGCGGGGCTGCCGGCCGGTGCCGTCCACGTACGCAACGACTACGGCACCCGGGACTTCGGGGGCGCCGCGCCGCCCCCCGGGGACGGTTCGCACCGCTACGTGTTCACCGTCTACGCGGTGGACAGCGAGGAACTGGGCCCGGACGCGGACGCCTCGCCCGCGGTGGTGGGGTTCCAGCTGCGCTTCAAGACGCTGGGCCGGGCCCAGCTGATCGGGGAGTACGAGGCCCCTGACGCGGCCTGACGCCCGCGCGGGAGCACCCTCGGAAAACGCTTTGCGCCCTGTCGTCCCGGGCCGCACAGTGGTGGTCGGCAGCCGGCACCGCTGGGGCGGGGACGGCAGGGCGCCGGTGTCTGCGCCCGCTGTCCGTCGGAGTCCGCCGCGAGGTGGGTGACCGCGCCGGCTGCCTCGTACCCTCGTCTCTCCCCCGGTGTCCCCGCTCTCCGTGACCGGTGTTGTCCGGCTCCTCCCCCTCTCCTCGTTTCCCGACCGTTCGCCGTGCGTGTGGGGGAAATTGCGTTGTTCCGGGGGGTCCTCGCGGGCACAGTGGACCCACCTCGCCGCCGGGGCGGGGCACCGCCCGGGAGGTGTGGGGGATGAGGAACACGCTGGTGCTCAACGCGAGCTTCGAGCCGCTGTCGACGGTCTCGCTGCGACGGGCCGTGGTGCTGGTGATGCAGGACAAGGCCCTGGTCGAGCAGGAGCACCCGGCGCTGCGGGTGCGCGCGGCCCGGGTGGAGCTGCCGGTGCCCCGGGTGATCCGGCTCAGGCGCTACGTACGGGTGCCGTTCCGACAACGGGCGCCCTGGTCGCGGCGCGGGGTACTGATCCGGGACCGTCACCTGTGCGCGTACTGCGGGCGCCGGGCGACGACGGTGGACCACCTGGTGCCGCGTTCCCAGGGCGGGGCGGACAGCTGGCTGAACACGGTGGCGGCCTGTGGGCCGGACAACCACCGCAAGGCGGACCGCACTCCGGCCGAGGCCGGCATGAGGCTGCTGGTGAAGCCGTTCGAGCCGACGCCGGCCGACGCCCTGGTGTTGGCGCTGGGGCTACGGGACGAGGAGGTGCCGTCCTGGCTGACGGTTCCGGCCCGTGCGGCCTGAACCCCAGCGGACTGGACCTCGCGCGGCCCCCGTACTCCTGACGGGGGCCGCTCCACCCGCGTCCCGGCGTCCGGGGCACCGGCCGCCGGAGCCGGAGCGGAGTGTCGACCACCCGCGCAGGGGACCACGTGGTCGGGACGAGGTCGACGCGGGTGGCCCAACGGGCCTCAGCGCAGCAGGAGTTGGACGATCGCGCAGAGGCCGACCGCCACGATGACCGCGCGGAACACGGTCGGCGGCAGCTTCCGCCCGATGCGGGCGCCGAGTTGGCCGCCGACCGTGGAGCCGAGGGCGATCAGCAGTACGGCGGTCCAGTCGAAGTCCGCGACGAACAGGAAGAACACCGCGGCGATGCCGTTGACCACGGCACCCAGCACGTTCTTGACGGCGTTGACGCGTTGCAGGGTCTCCTGGAGCAGCAGCCCCATCAGGGCCAGGTAGATCACGCCCTGTGCGGCGCCGAAGTACCCCCCGTACGCGCTGGCCAGCAACATGCCGGCCAGCAGCGCCAGTCCGCCGTCGGGGTGGGCGGTGGAGCCGTCGCGTTCCCGGCGGCGGCGCAGGGCGGCGGCCAGCCGGGGTTGGCCGATGACCAGCACCAGGGCGAGGCCGATGAGCACCGGCACGATCATGTCGAAGGCCGAGGAGGGCAGCACGATCAGCAGGGCCGCACCGATCAGCCCTCCGACCAGGGCGACGCCGGTGAGGCGGGCCACCCTCCGTCCCTGGCCGACCAGTTCGCGGCGGTAGGCGATGGCCCCGCTGACCGAGCCGGGTACCAGCCCCAGGGCGTTGGAGACGTTGGCGGTGACCGGGGGCAGGCCGATGGCCAGCAGTACCGGGAAGGTGATGAGGGTGCCGGAGCCGACGATGACGTTGATGGTTCCGGCGGCGGCGCCCGCGAAGCAGACCGCGAGGGCCTCCCAGACACTCATGAAAGACCCCCCAGGCGACAGATGCGGTACGCATCGATCATGCCTGAGGGGTCAAGAGGCCGGGTTGGGCGGGTCAGTCGACGGGCGGCTGCTGCCGGGGCGGCGCGGGGTGCTTCTCCATCGGGGCCCCGGTCCCGGGGCGGAAGTTGTCCAGCGCGCCGCCGAGCCCCTTGAGGGCGTCGCCGATCTCGCTGGGCACGATCCACAGCTTGTTGGCGTCGCCCTCGGCGATCTTCGGCAGCATCTGGAGGTACTGGTAGGACAGCAGCTTCTGGTCCGGGTCCCCGGCGTGGATGGACTCGAACACCGTACGGATGGCCTGGGCCTCACCCTCGGCGCGCAGGGCCGCGGACTTGGACTCACCCTCGGCGCGGAGGATCGCCGACTGCTTCTCACCCTCGGCGGTGAGGATCGCGGACTGACGTACACCCTCGGCCTGGAGGATCGCCGCGCGCTTGTCACGGTCGGCGCGCATCTGCTTCTCCATCGAGTCCTGGATGGAGGTCGGGGGCTCGATGGCCTTCAGCTCGACGCGGTTGACGCGGATGCCCCACTTGCCGGTGGCCTCGTCGAGGACGCCTCGGAGCGCCGCGTTGATCTCCTCACGGGAGGTCAGGGTCCGCTCCAGGTCCATGCCACCGATGATGTTCCGCAGCGTGGTGACGGTGAGCTGCTCGATGGCCTGGATGTAGCTGGCGACCTCGTAGGTGGCGGCCCGGGCGTCGGTGACCTGGTAGTAGATGACGGTGTCGATGTTGACGACCAGGTTGTCCTGGGTGATCACCGGCTGTGGCGGGAAGGGGACGACCTGTTCGCGGAGGTCGACCCGGTTGCGCACGGTGTCGATGAACGGGACGACGATGTTGAGGCCGGCGTTGAGGGTGCGGGTGTAGCGGCCGAAGCGCTCGACGATGGCGGCGCTGGCCTGCGGGATGACCTGGATCGTCTTGATGAGTGCGATGAAGACGAGCACCACCAGGATGATCAGGACGATGATGATCGCGTCCATCGGATTTCCCCTGCCGTACGGTCGAGTTGATGCTGTATCGGTTGTCTGCCGGTCACATGATCGCTCATGTGGTGGGGAGCCGTCACATCACGACGGCTGTCGCCCCGTCGATCTCCACCACGTCGACCTGGTCGCCCGGCTGGTAGGCCGCGTCGGAGTCCAGGGAACGCGCGGACCACACCTCGCCGGCCAGTTTGATCCGGCCGCCCTGGGCGTCCACCCGCTCCAGCACCAGGGCCTGACGCCCCTTCAGGGCGTCCACGCCGCTGGCGAGTTCGGGCCGCTCGGTCCGCATCCGGCGGGCCAGCGGGCGCACCACCATGATCAGCGCGGAGGAGACCACCGCGAAGACCAGGACCTGGGCCACCCTTCCGCCCCCGAGTCCCGCGGTGAGGGCGCCTGCCACGGCGCCGATGGCGAGCATCCCGAACTCCGGCATGGCCGTGAGCACAAGCGGGATACCCAGTCCGACCGCTGCGATGAGCCACCAGATCCATGCGTCCACACGTCCATGGTAGGCGTACCGGTCCGGCTCGGACAGGTCGCGGGAGGCGAAGATCGACCTTGGCCGGAGGGGGGCGGTGGGTTCAGGACAGCGGGAGGCCCTGGGCGGTGAAGCGGTCGCCGTGCTGTTCCAGGACCAGGGGCAGGCCGAAGCAGAGGGAGAGGTTGCGGGAGTTCAGCTCGGTGGCGATGGGGCCGGCGGCGAGCACCTGGCCCTGGCGGATCATGAGGACGTGGGTGAAACCGGGGGCGATCTCCTCGACGTGGTGGGTGACCATCAGCATCGAGGGGGCCAGTGGGTCACGGGCCAGCCGTCCCAGTCTGCGTACCAGGTCCTCGCGTCCCCCCAGGTCCAGGCCGGCGGCGGGCTCGTCCAGCAGCAGCAGTTCGGGGTCGGTCATCATCGCGCGGGCGATCAGGGTGCGCTTGCGCTCGCCCTCGGAGAGGGTGCCGAAGCGTCGGTCGAGGTACTCGGTCATGCCCAGGCGGTCCAGGAAGGCCCGGGCCCGCTCCTCGTCGATGGGGTCGTAGTGCTCCTGCCAGGTGGCGGTCATGCCGTACGCGGCGGTGAGGACGGTCTCCAGCACGGTCTGCCGGCTGGGCAGCTTGTCCACCATGGCGACGCCGGCCATGCCGATCCGGGGGCGCAGTTCGAAGACGTCCACGGCGCCGAGGCGCTCACCGAGGATGGTGGCGGTGCCGGAGCTGGGGAAGAGGTAGCTGGACGCCAGGTTGAGGAGGGTGGTCTTGCCGGCGCCGTTGGGGCCGAGGATCACCCAGCGTTCGCCCTCCTTCACCGACCAGGAGACCTGGTCCACCAGCGGGCGCCCCTCGCGGACCACGGATACGTCCACCAGCTCCAGAACATCGCTCATGAGCGCCTTGTCTCCCCTTGCAGTCGCCTTGGGTGGTACATGCCTGTGGGCATGGTCTCAGCCAAACCTACGCCAAGGGTTTGGGGTGCTGTGAAGGGACTGGTTCTAGGCTGGCCCCATGCTTGAGGAACCGCGCTCGGGGCGGCTTGTCGCCTGGGGGAACGCCCTGCTCGCCGGTCAGGTGTCACCGGACGAGGTGGCTGGCCGGATCGTTTCGGAGGACTCCCGGCACCGGGTGGTCCAACTGCCCGACGAGGAGGGCCCGGTGGGGCTGACCCTGGCCCTGGGGCGGTTGCGCTCCTGGGGGGTCTGGGGGTTCCGGCTGGCGTTGCCGGTACCGGGTCACCCCCTGGGGCTCAGCGGGCCGGCGGCGTTCAACTCGCTGGCCCTGGAGGCCGGGGAGGCGGTGTTGCTGTCGGGGGCGGCCTGGGGGCTGGTGCCCGAGGTGGTGGAGGCCGGGCCGGAGGGTGACGTCGACCGGGCGGTGCTGTGGCGGATGGAGCCGATCCGGGAGGCTCCGCCGGCGGACGTACCGTCCCTGGGCGAGGCGGAACGGGAGTTGGCGCAGGCTCTGCGAGAGGCCACCGAGGCGCTGACCCGGCTGGACGTGGCCGGCTCGTCGCCGGTGGCCGAGGCCGCCCTGGAGGCGTACCGGGCGCGGGCGGAGGCGGGGCGGACCCTGCTGGCTCCGGGCTACCCCGCCCGGGCGGTGCGGGTGCTGGAGCTGGCGCAGCGGGTGGCCGCGCTGGTGGGCATCGCCCAGGAGGGTACGGAGACGGGGGCGGCGTTGAGCGCCTCGGCGCTGGCCGCGCGGGCCGAGGCGTTGCGCGGGGTGGCGGCCACCGCGCGCCGGGCCCAGGTCGCCGCGTACAACGCCTACGCCGAGGAGCGGGAGCGCGAGCGGTCCTGAGCCGGGTGGTCAGGTGAGGCCGTGGCGTACCGCCCACAGCGCGGCCTGGGTGCGGTCCACCACGTCGAGCTTCATCAGGATGTTGGAGACGTGGGTCTTCACGGTCTTCTCCGACAGCACCAGGGTGCGGGCGATCTCCCGGTTGGAGTGGCCGTCGGCGATGAGGCCGAGCACCTCGCGCTCCCGCTCGGTGAGGGAGCCGGCCCGGCCCGGTGCCCCCTCCCCCGGCTCGTCGGCCAACAGGGCGTCGGCGACCTCGGGTTGGAGCAGGATGTGGCCGGCGTGTACGGAGCGGATGGCGCCGGCGAGGGCGTCGGGGTCGATGTCCTTGTAGACGTAGCCGGAGGCGCCGGCGCGCAGGGCGGGTACCACGGTGCGGCGCTCGGTGAAGCTGGTGATCACCAGTACCCGGGCGGGGTTGCCGCGCTCACGGAGTCGGCGCAGGGCGTCGATGCCGTCCGAGCCGGGCATCCTGACGTCCATCAGCACCACGTCCGGCCGCAGTTCCTCGGCCCGCTCCACGCAGGAGTCGCCGTCGGCGGCCTCCCCGACCACGTCGATGTCGTCCTGCACCTCCAGGAAGGTGCGCAGGCCGCGACGGACGACCTGGTGGTCGTCGACCAGCAGGACGCGGATGGGTTCAGCCACCGGGCACCTCCGTGCGGATGGCGGTGCCCCGGCCGGGTGCCGAGGACACCGTGAGCTCGCCGCCCACCGCCTGGGCCCGGTCCCTCATGGACGCCAGCCCCAGGTGGCGTCCGCGTACCCGGTGGGGTTCGAAGCCCACCCCGTCGTCGGCCACCCGCAGCACGGTGCCGCCGGAGGGGGCGCGGGCCAGGCTCACCTCGACCCGTCGCGCCTCCGCGTGCCGCAGCGCGTTGTGCAGGGCTTCCTGTGCGACGCGGAGCAGGGCCTCCTCCTGGGCGGCGGGCAGGGCGCGCACCCCTTCGGCGGTGAAGGTGATGCGGGCGCTGTGGGCACGGGCGAGCACCCTGGTCTGGGCCCGGAGGGTGGCGACCAGGCCGTCCTCGTCCAGGGCGGCGGGCCGCAACTCCACGACGGCGGCGCGGAGTTCCTCGGCGGCGTCGGCGGCCAGGTGGGCGACCTCGCGGAGTTCGGCCTTGGCCTGCGCGGGGTCGCGGTCCACCAGGGTGGCGGCGGCCTGGGCGGTCAGCCGGAGGGAGAACAGTTTCTGGGCGACCGCGTCGTGGAGTTCCTGGGCGAGCCGGGCGCGTTCCTCCGCGATGGTCAGTTCCCGGGCCCGTTCGTGGAGGCGGGCGTTGGTGAGGGCGAGCGCGGCGTGCTGGGTGAGCAGGTCGAGCAGTTCCTCGTCCTCGGAGGTGAACCGGGAGCCGGTGCCGGGCTCCGGGGAGTCGGACGGTTCCCTCTTGTTGGCGAGGAACAGGGCGCCCAGCACCTCGTCGTCCTCCCCGCCCCGGATGGGCATCCCGAGGAAGTCCACCAGCTCGGGGTGGGCGGAGGGCCAGCCCTCGAAGCGGGGGTCACGTCGTACGTCGGCCAGCCGCTGGGGGGTGGCCTCGCGGAGCATGGCGGCGAGGATGCCGTGCTGTCGGGGCAGCGGGCCGATGGCCTTCCACTGGTCGTCGCTGACGCCGGCCACCACGAACTGGGCGAAGCCGCCGTGGTCGTCGGGTACCCCGAGGGCGGCGTACTCGGCGTTCAGCAGCTCGCGGGCCGAGCCGACGATGGTCTGGAGGACCTCTCGTACCTCCAGGTGCCGGTTCATGGCCAGCAGTGCGGCGCTGACGGCGGTGAGTCCCTGGGTGGCGGCGACCATGTACCTCACGCTAGCCGGAGTGGGCGGGGTCGGGGATCGGCCCAGGGCAGGGCGGGCGGGGGCCCGGGGTCCTAGGTCCCTGGTCGGGGGCCGGGCGGTGCGGGGTGCGGGTACCGGCCTGGGCGGCCGGCCGTACGGGGCGTGCGCCCCGGGGTGGCGCGGGGCGGTGGTACGGGCGCCGGGGGGCGCCGGCGTTGTCGCGGCGCGGGCCTCGGTGGGGTTGCTGCGCCGTGGCACGGGGGCGCCAGCCCCGACGGGTGGGTGGCCGCGCCGGGGTGGGGGCCGGTACCGCCCCGGTACGCCGGATGGCGGCGCCCCGGGTCGGGGCGCCGCCATCCAGTCGCTGTCTTCCGGTCGCGTCCTTCCGGCCGCTGTCTTCCGGTCGCCGTCGCGCGGCTACTTGCGCATGACCTCCGGCTCGTGCCGTCGCAGCAGCTTGGCGACGATGAGGCCGAGGACCACGGTGAACAGCAGCAGCATCATCAGGTTGAGGGCGTAGATCCCGACGCTGAAGTCCCACAGCGGGTCCAGCTCGTCGGGCTTGGCGCGGTCCCAGGGCGGCATGGTGTGCGCCAGGTCGATGGCCGAACCGGCGGCCCCCACGCCCCAGCGGGAGGGCATCAGCCAGGCGACCTGCTCCACTCCCGGAGAGTTGAAGATCTGGAACAGGGTGCCGGTGAACACCACCTGGATGATGGCGAACATCACCAGCAGCGGCATGGTCTTCTCGGCGGTCTTCACCAGGGCGGAGATGATCAGGCCGAACATCATCGAGGTGATGCCCAGGGCGATGACGCCGACGCACATGTCGATCTCGGGGCCGAAGACCAGCTTGTCCTCGGGCATCTCCCGGGGCAGGAAGCCGATGGCGCAGATGATGACGCCCTGCACGGCGGTGATGACCCCGAGCACCAGGATCTTGGACATCAGGTACGCCGACCGGGACAGGCCGACGGCCCGTTCCCTTTCGTAGATGACCCGTTCCTTGATCAGTTCTCGTACGGAGTTGGCGGCGCCGGTGAAGCACATGCCCACCGCCAGGATCAGCACGATGGTGCCGGAGGCGGTGTTGGACAGCCGTGGGTTGGCGTTCGGCGCCAGGCCGAACTCCGAGGGGATGACCGTGCTCACCACCCCCAGCACCGCCGGCAGGATCACCATCAGGGCCATGAAGCCCTTGTCGGAGCCGATCACCGACAGATATCGGCGGGTCAGCGTCCACAGCTGGGAACCCCAGCTCTGGGGTTTCTGCGTCCGGGCGGGCATCTGCGGTACCACCTGCTGGGCCGGCGGAGCGGAGTCCAGGTCGGCGGCGTACAGCTGGTAGTGCTGGGAACCGCGCCAGCGGCCCATCCAGTCGTGGTCGCGGTAGTTCTCGAAGGCGGAGAACACGTCGGCCCAGGTCTGGTAGCCGAAGAAGTTCAACGCCTCGTCCGGCGGGCCGAAGTAGGCCACACCGCCGCCCGGGGCCATCACCAACAGCCGGTCGCACAGGGCGAGTTCGGCCACCGAGTGGGTGACCACCAGCACGGTGCGGCCGTCGTCGGCCAGCCCGCGCAGCAGCTGCATCACGTCGCGGTCCATGCCCGGGTCGAGGCCGGAGGTCGGCTCGTCCAGGAAGATCAACGAGGGCTTGGTGAGCAGCTCCAGGGCGACCGAGACGCGCTTGCGCTGGCCGCCGGAGAGCGAGGTGATCTTCTTGCCGGCGTGGATGTCCAGCTTGAGTTCGGCCAGCACCTCCTCGATCCGGGCGTTGCGCTCGGCGGCGGCGACGTCACCGGGGAAGCGGAGCTTGGCGGCGTAGCGCAGGGCGGTGCGGACGGTGAGGTCCTTGTGCAGGATGTCGTCCTGGGGCACCAGCCCGATACGTTGCCGCAGCTCGGCGAACTGCTTGTAGAGGTTCCGGTTGTCGTAGAGGACCTCGCCCACGTCGGCGGGGCGGTACCCGGTCAGGGCGCGGAGCAGCGTCGACTTGCCGGAGCCGGAGGGGCCGATGACCGCGACCAGGGACTTCTCGGGGACCCCGAAGGAGACGTCGTTGAGGATGACCTTGCCCTCGCCGACCTTCACGGTCAGGTGGCGGGCGGAGAAGGACACCTCGCCGGTGTCGACGAACTCCTCCAGCCGGTCCCCCACCAGCCGGAACGTGGAGTGACCGATACCGATGATGTCCTGCGGGGTGATCAGCCGGGCGCCGGAGCGGGGCAGCGGCTGACCGTTGACGTAGGTGCCGTTGTGCGCGCCCAGGTCACGGATCTCGAACTTGCCGTCCGGGGTGGCGTGGAACTCCGCGTGGTGACGGGAGACCTGAAGGTCGGAGACCACCAGGTCGTTCTCCAGGGCACGGCCGATCTTCATGACCCGGCCCAGGGCGAACTGGTGGAAGGAGGTGGCGCCCCGGGCGGCCCCCTGGCCCTCGGCGGAGGCCCCCGGCTGCTGGGGCTGGTCGCCCGAGGGGGCGGCCGGTGCTCCGCCGCCCTTGATGGCGCCCATACCGGCCGGCTGCTGCTGTTGCTGGTGGGGCGCGGCCTGCTGTTGCTGCGGCCAGCCGCCCTGCTGGGGCGCCTGCTGCCAACCGTGCTGCTGTTGCGGCGGCTGCTGGGGCTGCACCTGCTGCTGCCAGCCGCCCTGTTGGGGCTGCTGCTGGGGCGAGGGCGCGGTGCGGGTGGGCTCGGACGCCTGGGGGAACGGCTGTGGGGTTCCGGCTCCCGCGCCACCGAGGTCCAGCCGGGGGCCGTCGGTGGCGTTGCCCAGGTGTACGGGTACGCCCGGGGCCAGTTCCCACTGCTGGACGCGCTGCCCCTGGACGTAGGTCCCGTTGGTGCTGCCCTGGTCCTCGATGACCCAGGAGCGGCCACCCCACCTGACGACGGCGTGCCGCCAGGAGACCCTCGCGTCGTCGATCACCAGGTCACCCTGGGGGTCACGGCCGAGGGTGTACGTCCGGGACGGATCGAGCGTCCAGGACCTTCCGTTCAGTTCCAGTACGACTTCCGACACTCCATGCCCCACATAGTTGTCCCCCGAGCATTTCCCCGCGAGGGGAATCCTGGGATGGCGAACATCGTGGGGGAACTATTCCAGGCCGGCCCCCGGCGCAGAAAGCCACCCCGAGCAACAACCCCGCGACAGAACCATGGAGCGGGACGGACAGATGGCCATACCCGGACAGAATCCCCCAGGTTCGAGTGGTACGTCCCCCTCGACCCGCCCTGATCGTACGCTCTGGCCGTCAGACGTCCACGGTTCGATACGACGTCGATCAACCGCCGTCCCGCCGCTAACGTGAGAACACCATGAGCACACCGCAGGCCACACGCCCCCTGGACGACCAGCCCACCCTGTTGGTCAAGATCTTCGGCAAGGACCGTCCGGGCATCACCGCCGGACTCTTCGAGACGCTCGCCGCCTACGGCGTGGACGTGATCGACATCGAACAGGTCGTCACCCGGGGACGTATCACCCTGTGCGTCCTGGTGACCCAGCCCCAGGGGCCGGAGCACGAGGGAGCCCTGCGGGCGACCGTGCACAGCTGGGCCGAACCCTTCGGGCTGGAGGCCGAGATCATCTCCGGCAGGGGCGACAACCGCCCCCGGGGGCGCGGCCGTTCCCATGTCACCGTCCTGGGGCAGCCCCTGCTGGCCGCCGACGCCACCTCGCGGATCGCCTCCGCCATCGCCGGGGCCGGCGGCAACATCGACCGTATCTTCCGGCTCGCCAAGTACCCGGTCACGGCGGTGGAGTTCGACGTCTCCGGGGTGGACACCGCCACCCTGCGCCCCGAGCTGGCGCTGGAGGCCGCGCGGAGCGGGGTGGACGTGGCCGTGGTGGGCGCCGGGCTCCAGCGACGGGCCCAGCGGCTGGTGGTGATGGACGTGGACTCCACCCTGATCCAGGACGAGGTCATCGAGCTGTTCGCGGGCCACGCCGACTGTGAGGCGCAGGTCGCCGAGGTCACCGCCCGGGCGATGCGGGGGGAGCTGGACTTCGCCCAGTCGCTGCATGCCAGGGTGGAGCTGCTGAAGGGGCTGGACGCCTCGGTGGTGGACAAGGTCCGCGCCCAGGTGCGCCTGACCCCCGGTGCCCGCACCCTGGTGCGCACCCTGAAGCGGCTGGGCTTCCAGGTCGGCGTGGTCTCCGGTGGCTTCACCCAGGTCACCGACGGGCTGCGGGAGGAGCTGAACCTCGACTTCGCGGCGGCCAACACCCTGGAGGTGGTCGACGGTCGGCTGACCGGCAGGGTGGTGGGCGAGATGGTGGACCGGGCGGGGAAGGCCCGGCTGCTGCGCCGGTTCGCCGAGCAGGCCGGGGTGCCGCTGTCGCAGACCGTCGCCATCGGGGACGGCGCCAACGACCTGGACATGCTCAACGCCGCCGGGCTGGGCGTCGCCTTCAACGCCAAGCCGGTGGTGCGCGAGGCCGCCCACACCTCGGTGAACGTCCCCTTCCTGGACACCGTGCTGTACCTGCTGGGCATCAGCCGCGAGGAGGTCGAGGCGGCCGGACTGCTGGACTGAGTGCCCGGGGGCTCAGGAGGGCGGGCGGGTGTCCGGGCCGGTGAGCGTGAAGAGGTTGAGCCGGTAGCTCTCGGTGACCCTGGGCACCACCCGGGACAGCAGCCGCAGCAGGTGGCGGTAACGCCTGGGCCAGGTGCGGGCGACCTCGGGCTGGGGGCGGGCGAAGGTACGGCTGTCCTCCAGGCGCAGACCCCAGGGTTCGAGTGTGCCGGGGTCGTCGCAGACCCACCGCATCCTGGCGGTCACGGCCTTCATCGAACCGTTGCGCTCCTGGGAGCGGATCATGGCGGTGCCGCCGGTGTCGAAGACGACGCGGGAGCCGGGGAACCGCTCGGCGAGCTGGGTCAGGGCGGTCCGTACCTCCTCGTCGGACAGGTAGAGCAGCACCGCCTCGATCACGAACAGCGCCGGGCCGTGCGAGGTGTCCACCGCCTCGAACCAGTCGGTCTCCAGCACCGACCCGGGGATCATCCGGCAGCGCGCGCTGTCGGTGAAGAAGCGCCGGCGCAGGTCGATGGTGTCCGGCAGGTCCAGGTCGATCCAGTGCACCCGCCCGTTGTCCACCCGGTCGAAGCGGGTGTTGAGTCCCGCGCCGATCTCCACCACGGTGCTGTCGGGGTGCTCCCGCAGGTGGTCCCGTACCCAGCCGTCGATGATCGAGGTGCGCAGCACCGAGCCGGAGAGCGAGGGGCCACCGAAGCCGGTGAAGTCGTAGTCGATGGTGTCGACCAGTTCGACCGCGCGGGAGTCCCCCAGGACGGGGCGCCGGGAGCGGGCGTCCCGCGCTCTCCCGTAGAGCGGGATGAGCAGGGTCTCCTGCACCTCGCCCAGTTCGACCGCGATCTTGGCCATGGGGGCACCCACTCTCGGTTGTGACGGGACGGCCCGGGCCCTTAGGGCCCGGCCGAGGTCACGCTACTCCTGCCGGCACCCCGGAGCGGCCAGCGTCCCGGCGCGTTGCCAACCGGCCCCACCCGCGGGGAGGTTGGCGCGCCGGACCTGGACGCCGGGGGCGGGCCGAACCCCACAGGGTCCGCGCCTCCGGGGTCGGTACGTCGGGCCGGTACGCCGCCGACGACCCTCCGTGACAGCGGCGGGGCACCGTCGGCCGCTGACCGGCCGACCGTCATCCGCCACCGGTCACGACACGCGCCCCGGGCCGGCCAACTCGTCCGTGTGGACCGCGAGTTGGCCGGCCCGGGGCGTACGTGACACGGGGCGCGGGTGGTCAGCGGTGGGGCGTCCAGTAGTCGACCAGGGTGCCCGCCCCGTGCTCCACGGACTTCCAGCTTCCGGGCAGGGTCAGCACGGCCATGGCGGAGGTGGGGAAGCCGCCCCGGTTCATCCGGGCGGCCACGTCCGGGTCGGCGGAGCCGGCCAGGGCGTCGGCGAGGGCGTGCACCCCGGGGTTGTGGCCCACCACCATGAGGGTGTTGACCTCCTCGGGCGCCTCGTTGACCACCTCGATCAGCTGGCCGAGGGAGGCGTCGTACAGCCGGTCCTCGTACACGGTCCGTGGGCGGCGCGGGAGTTCGGGCGCCACCAGCTTCCAGGTCTCGCGGGCCCGGGTGGCCGTGGAGCACAGGGTCAGCTCCGGGACGATGTCCTGGGAGGCGAGCCAGGCGCCGGCGACCGGGGCGTCCTTGCGTCCACGGTCCGCGAGCGGTCGTTCATGGTCAGATACTTCGGGCCAGTCGGCCTTGGCGTGTCGGAGAATGACGATCCTGCGAGGCACATCGACGCTCATGTCCCCAGCTTCGCACGAAACCCCGCGCTGGGCGCGGGGTGTTGACCAACTGATCTGGGAAAACGCACGGCCCGGGACGCGGTGGGCGGCTCAGTGGCCCCCGCCGGGGGCTCAGCCGAGCACGGCGTAGATCGCGGTCAGCAGCCAGTGGGTGAGCGACTCGGTGGGGCGGGCGGCGTCGGAGGCGAGGCCCGGTCCGGCGGTGACGAACACCAGCAGTACGGCGAAGGCGACGGCCGGCAACACCAGCGACCACCAGGGCAGACCCATCCCCCACGACTGTTCCCCGTGGCCGGGGCGGGCGGCGGACCGGGCGGAGGAACCGGCGGGCTCTGCCTTCTTCATCGCTCTCGCCTCCGGGCGGGGGTCCTGTGCTGTGTGTGTCCACGAGCCTAGGAGCCGGCTTCCCGCGCTCCCATCCGGTAAGCCACCCAGTTACCCCTGAACCTGGCCCCCTAGGGGGAAGGGGTGCTGGGTACACCCCCGTCTCGGGAGCGCTTCGGAAACGCCTCGGAAGGCAGCACCTCGAAGGCGCCTCAGGAGGCGAGGAAGCTGGCCAACACCCCGATCACCACGGTGATGCCGAGCATCAGGCCGAGGATCCACAGGAACTTCCGCTGTCCGTCCGGCGGGTTCGGTTCGAGTACGGGCATGGGTCGAGTGTCGCACTCAGTCCCCGTCCTCCACGCACCGGTCCCGTCCGGCCACCAGTCCGGCGAGCATCTGGGCACACAGCAGCACCACGAGGAAGCCCAGCGGCAGGTGCCAGCCTCCGCTGCTCTCCCGCAGTACGCCGACCAGCAGGGGGCCGGGCATCGACAGCAGGTAGCCGCCGCTCTGGGCGAAGGCCGACAGCCGTACCACCCCGGCCGAGGTGCGGGCCCGCATCCCGATCATGGTCAGCGCCAGGGGGAAGGCGCAGTTGGAGACACCCAGCAGCAGCGCCCAGACCCAGGCGCCGCCGGCCGGAGCCCACCACAGACCGGTGTAGCCGGCCAGTCCGCAGGCCCCCAGAGCCAGTACCAGGGGGCCCTGACGGCTCACGGTGGAGGCCAGCCTCGGCAGCACGAAGGACAGCGGCACGCCCAGGCCCATGGTCAGGGCCAGCAGCAGGCCCGCCGTGGAGGCGGACACCCCGGCGTCCCGGAAGATCTGGGGCAGCCAGCCCATGATCACGTAGGCGCCGGTGGCCTGGAGCCCGAAGAAGACGCACAGCGCCCAGGCGGTGGGCGAGCGCAGCAGGGAACCGGGCGGACCCTGGTGGCCGGTGTCGGTGGTGGACGCGGCGGCGGAGGCCCTGGCCGGGTCGGCGGCTGGGTCGGTGGCTGGGTCGGTGGCCACGCTCCCCGGACGTTCGGCGGGGGTCACGGCGGAGGTGGGGGCGGCGCGCCGGCCGGTACGGGCCAGGGTGACCCAGGGCAGCAGCGCCGACACGCTCAGGACCAGCCACATCCCCAGGCCCAGGCGCCAACTACCGCCCAGGGCCTGGGTCATGGGGACGGTCACGGCGGCGGCCCCGGCGGTGCCCAGGGACAGGGCCATCGAGTACAGGCCGGTCATGGTGCCCACCCGGTGGGGGAACCACTGCTTGACGGCCACCGGCATCAGCACGTTGCTCACCGCGATCCCGGCCAGGGCCAGCACACTGGCCACCAGGAACACCACGGTGCCGGGGGCCAGCGAGCGCAGCGCCAGACCGAGGGTGAGGACCCCCATGCCGCCGCCGATCACGGTGGCCGCTCCCCAACGGCGGGCCAGCCGGGGCGCGAGGCCGCCGAACACGGCGAAGGACAGCGGGGGCACCGAGGTGAGGAGGCCGGCCACGGCTCCGCTCATCCCCAGGCCCTGGCGCACCTCGGCGAGGATCGGGCCGAGGCCGGAGATGGCCGGACGGAGGTTGAGACCGGCGAGCAGCAGCCCGAGGGCCGCCCACCACGGGAACCAACGGGACCTGAGGAAAGGGGGGTTGGAGGTGGAGTCGGCGCCGGACGTCCGACGTGGGGGACTGCTGACCTCTCCGCCCCCGTGGGGGGCCTGAGCTTCCTTGGCGACCATGGGCGCCATCATAGAATCATGGGATGAATAGCTCCAAGTTGATAATGGCTCCCCGCTCCACCCTGTGACGCCGGTGCCACGCGCACCCCGACCGTCGGGACCACCACCCATGCCACTGCCCTCGCCCAGTCGCTCAGCCCTCGCCGACCAGGTCATCTCCGCGCTGCGGGGCCAGATCACCTCGGGCGAGTGGCCGGTGGGCTCGCGTATCCCCACCGAGTCCGAGCTGGTCGAGCAGCTGGGGGTGGCCCGCAACACGGTGCGGGAGGCGGTGCGGGCGCTCGCCCACAACGGGCTGCTGGACATCCGCCAGGGCTCCGGCACCTACGTGCTCGCCACCAGCGAGCTGGCCGGGGTGATGCACCGACGGTTCGCCGACGCCGACCCGGCGCACGTGGCCGAACTGCGTACGGTCCTGGAGTCCGAGGGGTCCCGGCTGGCCGCCCAGCGCCGTACGGAGGAGGAACTGGCCCAGTTGGACGCCCTGTTGGCGCGGCGGGAGGAGGCCTGGGACTCCGGCGAGGTGGAGCGGTTCGTGGAGGCCGACGCCACCTTCCACCTGGCGGTGGTGTCCGCCTCCCACAACGAGGTGCTGACCGCGTTGTACGCCGACCTCGGGGACGTCCTCCGGGCCGCGCTGCGCGGCGATGTGGGGGACCAGCTCGACGCGGCGGAACACCTGGACCACGCCCGGCTGGTCGCCTCGATCCGCGAGGGCGACGCCGAGGAGGCGGCGCGGGTGGCCGGCTCGTATCCGAGGATCGCCCACTCCCGGCGCGGTTCGGTCCGGGGCGGGCCGAACACGGCCGGTGGCCCCGGGGACGTCCCCGGGGCCACCTGACCGGTCGGTTCGTTCAGGCGCCCATCATGTGCACGCCGCCGTCGACGTGGACGATCTCCCCCGTGGTCTTGGGGAAGAAGTCCGACAGCAGGGCCACCACGCCCCGCCCCGCCGGCTCCGGGTCGTCCAGCTGCCAGCCGATGGGGGCCCGGTGGTTCCACACGTCCGCCAGCTCCTCGAAGCCGGGGATGCTGCGGGCGGCCATGGACTTGATCGGGCCGGCGGACACCAGGTTGCAGCGGATGTTCCGCTCGCCCAGGTCGCGGGCCAGGTAGCGGCTGGTGGACTCCAGGGCGGCCTTGGCCACCCCCATCCAGTCGTACTTCGGCCAGGCCAGCTGGGCGTCGAAGGTCAGCCCCACCACCGAGCCGCCGCGCGGCATCAGCGGCAGGCAGGCGGTGGTCAGCGACTTCAGTGAGTACGCCGAGACCTCGACGGCGGTGGACACCTCCTCCCAGGAGGCGTCGAGGAAGGTGAAGACCCCCTCGGGACCGAAGGCGATGGAGTGCACCACCCCGTCCAGGTCGACGCCCTCGCCCAGGTGCTCGCGTACCCGGTCGGCCAGCGAGTCCAGCTGCTCCTGGTCGGTGACGTCGAGTTCGATCACCGGAGCCGGCTTCGGCAGCCGCTTGGCGATCCGCTCCACCAGGGTGACCCGGCCGAAGCCGGTGAGGATCACCTCGGCGCCCTCCTCCTGGGCCACCCGCGCGGCGTGAAAGGCGATCGACCCCTGGGTGATGACGCCGGTGACCAGGATGCGCTTGCCCGCCAGAATTCCACTCATCGTCTCAGTGCCCCATGCCCAATCCGCCGTCCACGGGGAGGACGGCTCCGGTGATGTACGCGGCCTCCTCGGAGGCCAGGAAGCGCACCGCGTGGGCGACCTCGCCCGGGTCGGCGTAGCGGCCCAGCGGAACCCTCCCCACGATGTCCGCGCGCTGTTCCTCGGTGAGCGCCTTCGTCATGTCGGTGTCGACGAAGCCGGGCGCCACCACGTTGCAGGTGATGTTGCGGGAGCCCAACTCCCGGGCCAGCGAACGGGCGAAGCCCACCAGGCCGGCCTTGGAGGCGGCGTAGTTGGTCTGGCCCGCCGAGCCCAACAGGCCCACCACGGACGAGATCAGCACGATCCGGCCGCCCTTGTTGCGCAACATGCCGCGGCAGGCGCGCTTGGTGACCCGGAAGGTACCCACCAGGTTGGTCTCCAGTACGGAGGTGAAGTCCTCCTCGGACATCCGCAGCAGCAACTGGTCCCGGGTCACACCGGCGTTGGCCACCAGTACCTGGACCGGGCCCTGCTTCTCCTCGATCTCCTTGTAGGCCCTCTCCACCTGTTCGGGATCGTTGATGTCACAGCGGACCCCGAGGAACCCCTCCGGCGGCTCCCCCGAGCGGTACGTCACGGCCACCTCGTCGCCGGCCTCCGCGAACGCCCGAGCGATGGACAGACCGATCCCCCGGCTGCCTCCGGTCACCAGTACCGAGCGGCTCACTGGGATCACCCCTACTTTCGGTCGACTTGGGCCCCAGTCCCCTGAGGTCACGTGAGTTGGCCACACTGCACCGCAAAACTATCGGGAGATCACCCGGCCCCCACAGCTCGTCCCCCACAGGGACCCCCCACCCCGACTGTGCGGTCCCTACATATCGCCACCGTCCCCCTGCCACCCCCACCCGCCACGGCCACCCACCACGGCGCTGCCCGATACGCCACCGGCACCCGCCCGGTACGCCACCGGCGCCGCCTACACTCTTGGGCACCGAACCTCCCCGGCGTCGCCCTCGGCACCGGGTTCATCCACCACGAGCACAGGACTTTCGACGTGACACGCCTGGGCGATTCCGTGCAGCGGGCCAGCGAGCTGCTGGAACAGGACCTCTCCTCCGACAAGACCGTCGAGCGACTGCTGACGGAGACCTACGAGCGGCGGTCCGCGGACCTGTCCGACCTCTCCCCCACCGAGCAGGCCGAACTGGTCGCCTCCCGCGCGGTGGACGTACTCCCCGGGGTGGCGGACCTGGCCGCGCGGATCGAGGAGTTGCGCGCCGAGGGGCGGGGCCTGCACGTCAAGCTGGGCATCGACCCCACCGCCGCCGACGTGCACCTCGGCCACACCGTGCCGATGATCCTGCTGAGCCGGTTCCAGCGGATGGGGCACCGGGTGACCCTGATCATCGGGGACACCACCGCCAAGATCGGCGACCCCTCGGGGCGGTCCTCGGAGCGTCCCCCGCTGACCGACGAGGACATCGCCCGCAACCTGGCCGGCTACCAGGACCAGGTGCGCCCCTTCTTCGACTTCGACCAGGTCAGCTTCCGGCACAACAGCGAGTGGCTGGGCTCCCTGACCCTGCCGGGGCTGATCGGGGTGCTGTCCCAGGTGCCGGCCTCCGCGCTGCTCCAGCGCGAGGACTTCCGCAACCGGTTGGCCGCCGGCCACGGGCTGACCATGTCCGAGCTGATCTACCCGGTGGCCATGGCCATCGACTCGGCGGAGATCGACGCCGACATCGAGCTGGGCGGGGTGGACCAGCTGCTGAACATGCAGATGGGCCGCCGGGTGATGGAGGTCTACGGGCAGCGCCCCCAGCTGATCGCCACCAACCCGCTGATCGAGGGCACCGACGGCTCGGGCGCCAAGATGTCCAAGTCCAAGGGCAACTACATCCCGCTGACCGCGACCTTCGAGGAGGTCTACGGCAGGGTGATGTCGATCCCGGACCGGCTGACCGCCCCCTACCTGCGGGCCTGGACCGAGTGGACGGACCGGGAACTGGAACTGGTCGAGCGCGGGATCGCCGACGGTTCGCTGCACCCGATGGACCTCAAGAAGGTCCTGGCCGGCGAGGTGGTGGCCGCGCTGTTCGACGTGGAGACCGCGATGCGGGCCCGGGACGGCTTCACCGCGCAGTTCTCCCGCAAGTCCTTCCAGGACGTGGAGTCGCTGCCCACGGTGGACCTGGCCGAACACGGCCAGACCGGTGTCACGGCGGTGCTGGCCACCGTCCTGGAGTTCACGCCGAGCGCCTCAGCCGCCCGTCGGATCGCCAAGCAGAACGGTCTGCGGCTGGTGGCCGAGGGGGACCAGGGGCAGCAGTCGGCGGTGCTGTCCGAGCAGGACGCGCTGCGTCCGCTGGCCGAGGTGGTGGCCGAACAGCACACCGCGCTGGGCGGATCGGACGCCCTGTACCTCAAGGCCGGCCGGAAGGTCGCCCGGATCACCGGACTGTGAGCTCGGACCGCCCCGGGTGGCCCGGGGCGGTGGGTGCCTTGGACCACCGTGGTGGCCGGGAGTGGCCCGGCCCGGGCCTCGCGACCGTACGACCCGGGCCGGGCGGCGTTATCCGCGCTCGGCCGAGCCACCTCTGATCTTCGCCCAGAGCGGGGAACCGACGGCGACCACCACCACGGCACCGGCCAGCTGGAACAGGTGCCGCAACCAGTCGATGCCCTTGGTCTCGTCCACACCGAAACCGGCCGCCACCGCGTTGCCGATGATGCTTCCGATGATGCCGAAGATGGCGGTCAGCCACAGCGGGATGTTCTGTCGGCCGGGGAGGATGGCACGGGCGATCACGCCCAGTACCAGACCCACGACGATCGCCCACAACCAACTCATGTCGCCCTCCTTAACCGGCGCCGGAACGGGGCCTGTGACCCGCCCGCACCGGTACGTGTCGAGTGCCTGACGCACACAGTGGCCAGTGTCGTTCCGGTGGCCCCGGGTCGCACGGCGAGCGCGTCCCACCGGGGTGGGGCCCGCCCTCGTGGTACCGGCGGGCGCGGGCGTACCGTGGGCCGTGTGGTGGCGGCGCGAGGTACGCCGCCCATGGACCGGTCCCCGAACCGGGGCCGGGTGCGGGAGGGTGTGGAGGGTGATGCGCAAGCGGGACCAGACGGAGGTCTTCCGAATCACCGGAGCCCGTCAGGGGCTGGACGAGGACGTGCGCGGCAGACAGCGGCGGTACGTCATCTCGATGCTGGTGCGCACGGTCTCGGTGCTGCTGGCGGCGGGGCTGTGGAACGTACAACGTCCGCTCGCCGTGGTGGCCCTGGTGCTCGGCATGTTGCTGCCCTATGTGGCCGTGGTGATCGCCAACGCCGGCCGGGAGAACGCCACTTCGGTCGGTCCCGGCGGTCCCCCACCGACCACACCCACGGCTCTGACCTCGAAGGACGCACCCCGTACCGAGGTGATCGTGGGGCATGTGGAACCCGGCGGAGGCTCCGGGGGAGAACCCGTCGAGCACGGAGCGCCACCACCGGGTGCCCCCTCCAACCAGCGCGGTTGATCGGGCCGTTCGGCAAACCTCGATAAAGGTCAGATCAATCATGTGGTTCTGGTGCACTAGTGAGGGGTCCCCGTGCCATACTTCAAACGCGCTCCGCATCCCCCGTCGGAGCGAGAGATCGACGCCGGGCGGCTCCCCCCGTGGCTGCCCGGCGTCGCCGCGTTCCGGCCCCTGAGCCCCTCCGGTCCGGGCTGGTCATCTCCCGTGGCACGCGTCGGTGTTGGATGGGGTACGTGATGCTCACTCCCCCCTCGAACCCCGGCTCCCCCATCTGCTCGGCCAAGGCCTGCCGCGCCCCGGCACAGTGGGTGCTGGCCTGGAACAACCCCAAGCTGCACACCCCCGAACGCCGCAAGACCTGGCTGGCCTGCGAGGAACACCGGGAACACCTGTCGCAGTTCCTCGGGGTGCGGGGCTTCCTCAAGGACGTGGTGGCCCTGTCCGAGTGGACCGCACCGGACGAGGGCGGACCGGGCCGAACGCCCAACTGAGCGCCCCTCGCGGGAAGTCGGGGCAGGCCCCGGGGGTCCGGGGGGTCAGCCCCCGATGGCCGACATCGGCCGCTGGGGCTGGAGGAAGCCGGGGTCGTCGAGACCGGAACCGGCCTTCTTGCCCCACATGGCGGCCCGCCACAGCTCGGCGATCTCCTCGTCCCCCGCCCCGGACCGCAGCGCCCCCCGCAGGTCGGACTCCTCCCGCGCGAACAGGCAGTTGCGCACCTGCCCGTCGGCGGTCAGCCGGGTACGGTCACAGGCCCGGCAGAAGGGGCGGGTCACCGAGGCGATCACCCCGACCCGTGCCGGGCCGCCGTCCACCAGCCAACGTTCGGCCGGCGCCGAACCACGCTCCCGCTCCCCCTCCGGGGTCAGTCGGAAGCGCCGGCCCAGGGACTCCAGGATGTCCTCAGCGGTGATCATGCCCTCCCGGGTCCAGCCGTGCTGGGCGTCCAGGGGCATCTGCTCGATGAACCGCAGCTCGTACCCCCGCTCCAGGGCCCACTCCAGCAGCCGGGGCGCCTCGTCCTCGTTGAGGCCGGGCATCAGCACCGTGTTGATCTTGACCGGGGTGAGGCCGACGGAGTGCGCTGCCTCAAGTCCACGCAGCACGTCGGCGTGCCGCTTACGGCGGGTGAGCCGGCGGAAGACCTCCGGGTCCAGGGTGTCCAGGGAGACGTTCACCCGGTCCAGGCCGGCGTCCCGCAGTGCCTCGGCGGTGCGCTCCAGTCCCACGCCGTTGGTGGTCACGGACATCCGGGGGCGGGGGCGCAGGGCCGCGCAGCGCCGCACGATGTCCACCAGGCCCGGCCTCAGCAGCGGCTCACCACCGGTGAACCGCAGTTCGGTGACGCCGAGTTCGCGCACCGCGATGTCGACCAGCCGGACGATCTCGTCGTCGCTCAGCAACTGGGGTTTGCCCAGCCAGTCAAGCCCCTCCTCGGGCATACAGTACGTACAGCGCAGGTTGCATCGGTCGGTGAGGGAGACCCTGAGATCCGTGGCGACCCGGCCGTAGCTGTCGCGCAACATGTGCGGCTGCCTCCCTCCCGTGGTGCGCGGGTGGCCCCGCCCCGGATGTCGGCGGCCGTCCAGGACGACGGGCACCGGGACGCGCTGTCGCGTTCCAGCCTACGGGACGGCCCTGGCACCCGACCGGGGTCGGGTGCCAGGGCCGTGGACGCGCCTCCTGCCGTGGAGCCGGGCCCGCCGTCCAGCCCTCCGGTCTCCCGGTGTCTGGACGGCGCCCCGACAGGTGCTGGTGGGCGCTCGCCGGGCGCTCAGTGAGCGCCGTATCCGGTGAGGGAGCGCACCTCCAGTTCGGCGTACTTCTTGCCGTTGGCGTCCTCGTCCTTGGTGAGCAGCGAGCCGATCCAGCCCAGCAGGAAGCCCAGCGGGATGGAGACCAGGCCCGGGTTCTCCAGCGGGAAGATGTCGAAGTTCCAGTCGGGGAACATCGAGGTCTCCTTGCCGGAGACCACCGGGGAGAAGAACACCAGCAGCACCGAGGAGATCAGGCCGCCGTAGACCGACATCAGCGCGCCCTGGGTGGTGAAGCGTTTCCAGAACAGGCTGTAGAGGATGGTCGGCAGGTTGGCGGAGGCGGCGACCGCGAAGGCCAGCGCCACCAGTCCGGCGACGTTGAGGTTGCTGGCGAAGACGCCCAGTCCGATCGCCACCGCGCCGATGGCCACGGCCGCGTACCGGGCGGCGACGACCTCCTCCTTGTCCTTGGCCTTCCCCCTGCGGATGACGTTGGCGTAGATGTCGTGGGCGAAGGACGAGGACGAGGCGAGGGTGAGTCCGGCGACCACCGCGAGGATGGTCGCGAAGGCCACCGCGGAGATCATCGCGAGAAGGATCGCCCCTCCGGTGGAGCCGCTGCCGCCGCCGACCGCCTCGGCCAGCAGGGGCGCGGCGGTGTTGCCCGCCTTGTCGTTCTTGGTGATCTCTTCCGGGCTGAGCAGGGCGGCGGCGCCGAAGCCGAGGGCGATGGTCATCAGGTAGAAGGCCCCGATGATGCCGATAGCCCAGTTCACCGACTTCCGGGCGGCGTTGGCGGTGGGCACCGTGTAGAAGCGGATCAGGATGTGCGGCAGTCCGGCGGTGCCGAGCACCAGGGCCAGCCCCAGGGAGATGAAGTCGATCTTCGAGGTGGTGGTGATGCCGTACTTCAGCCCCGGTTCCAGGAACGCCGCTCCCTTGCCGCTGTTCTCGGAGGCGGCGCCCAGCAGGGTGGAGAGGTTCCAGTTGAACTTCTGGAACACCAGCACCGTGATCACCAGGGTGCCGCAGATCAGCAGGACCGCCTTGACCATCTGCACCCAGGTGGTGCCCTTCATGCCACCGATGGTGACGTAGAGGATCATCAGGATGCCCACGCCGCACACGATCAGGTTCTTGCCGGCCTCGCCGGTGATGCCCAGCAGCAGCGCCACCAGGGCGCCGGCGCCGACCATCTGGGCGAGCAGGTAGAAGATCGAGACCACGATGGTGGAGATGCCGGCGGCGGTACGCACCGGCCGCTGGCGCATCCGGTACGCCAGCACGTCACCCATGGTGTACCGGCCGGAGTTGCGCAGCGGTTCGGCGACCAGCAGCAGGGCGACCAGCCAGGCGACCAGGAAGCCGATGGAGTACAGGAAGCCGTCGTAGCCGGACAGCGAGATGGCGCCGGCGATGCCCAGGAAGGACGCGGCCGACATGTAGTCGCCCGAGATGGCCAGACCGTTCTGGAAACCGGTGAACTGCCGCCCGCCGGCGTAGAAGTCGGTGGCGTCCTTGGTGCGCCGTCCGGCCCAGATCGTGATGGCCAGGGTGGCGGCCACGAACAGGGAGAAGAGGGTGACGATCAGGGTGCGGTGTTCGCTCGCGTCGGAGACCGCGAGGTGCTGTGTCAGGCTCATGCCTCGCCCTCCAGACGTGACTTGATGGCGTTGGCCTTGGGGTCGATCTTGCTCTCGGCGTGCCGCGAGTACCACCAGGCGATGAGGAAGGTGGTCAGGAACTGGGCCAGGCCGAAGACGAAGGCCACGTTGATCTCACCGACGACCTTGGTGCCCATGAACCCGCCGGCGTAGTTGGAGAGCATCACGTACAGCAGGTACCAGATGACGAAGGCGACGGTCAGCGGGAACGCGAAGGAGCGGTGTGCCCGACGGAGTTCGGCGAACTCCTGGCTGTGCTGCACCGCGGGGTAGTCGACCCCTCCCGGTGACTCGGGCGGCTGAGCTTTTCCTTGATCCACGGCGGCTCCTGACGGGCGGGGGCGGGGTGCGATAGGTCACACCGCCACGTACAGTTCGCGCATCGTAGATCCCTGGTCAGCGTTACAACAGTGGTCGGAAGTTGAAAGAGGCAATCAGTTGCCCCGATCTTTGAAGTTCCCCCCGACAAGCCTTGCTGGCCTGCGTGAATTGACGATAACTTCCCGATCGCAGCAATAACTTCACACATACGGAGATCCAATGGAACACAGACGTTCCAGACGACGGCTCGCGATTGCCGTGCCCGTCGGCCTGGCGCTGACCGCCTCGATCGGCCTACTGCCGGTGGCCACCTCGGCCCTCGCCTCCGACTCGGCCAAGGCCGCCGACGGCGAGACGCTCAGCTACGTCGTGAACACCGAAGCCAAGTCCGGCGCGGTGAAGCGAATAGCCAAGGAGGTCAAGAAGAACGACGGCAAGGTCGTCGCCAAGTACCCGAAGATCGGTGTGGTCGTCGCCCACTCGGCCAACAAGGACTTCGGGGCCAAGATCCGCAAGGTCGAGGGAGTGGACTCGGCGGGCGCGACCCGCACCGCGCCGCTCACCAGCGCGGCCACCACCGACACCGGCAAGCCCGAGTACCTGGGCAAGGCCAAGGTCGCCGAGGCCAACCGGTCCGCCACCGCCAAGAACGGCAAGGAGCCCCTGGAGTCCCTCCAGTGGGACATCCCGGCCATCAAGGCCGACAAGGCCGCCAAGGTGAACCCGGGCAGCAAGAAGGTCAACGTCGCCGTCATCGACACCGGTGTGGACGACACCCACCCCGACCTGAAGCCCAACTTCAGCCGCAAGACCTCCGCCAGCTGCGTGGGCGGCAAGGCCGACACCACGAAGGGCGCCTGGCGTCCCTTCGACCCGGACGAGGACTACCACGGCACCCACGTCGCGGGCACCATCGCCGCCGCCCGCAACAACAGCGGTGTGGCCGGTGTCGCTCCCAACGTGAGCGTCTCGTCCATCAAGGTGAGCGAGGAGACCAGCAGCCTGTTCTTCGCCGAGGCCGTGGTCTGCGCCTTCGTCTTCGCCGGTGAGCACGGCGCCGACGTCACCAACAACAGCTACTACGTGGACCCGTGGCAGTTCAACTGCCCCGACCAGGCTGACCAGGCCGCGATCCTGGAGGCCGTGGGCCGCGCCGCGAAGTTCGCCGAGAAGAAGGGTGCCGTCAACGTCACCTCCGCCGGCAACTCGAACTTCGACCTGGCCGCCAAGGAGCTGCTGGACGACACCAGCCCCAACGACAGCGAGCCGACCGAGCGCAAGATCGACCCGCTCGTCTGCAAGGACGTCCCGACCCAGCTGCCCGGCTCGCTGAGCGTCTCGGCGACCGGCTCGCAGAACCTGAAGTCGTACTACTCCAACTACGGCTCCACCCAGGTCCACGTCGCGGCCCCCGGCGGCGACAAGTACCAGGTGCCGGACGGTGACGCCAAGAGCGGCGGCATCCTGTCCACCATGCCGAACGGGGACTACGCCTACCTCCAGGGCACGTCCATGGCCGGCCCCCACGTGGCCGGTGTGGCCGCCCTGCTCAAGAGCGCCAACCCGAAGCTGTCGGGCCACGACCTGAAGTGGAAGCTGCTGTCGCAGGCCGACGACCTGGCCTGCCCGAGCGACCCGTACGACCCCGACGGGGACGGTGAGGTCGACGCCGAGTGCACCGGCTCGAAGAAGTACAACAACTTCTACGGCCACGGCCTGACCAACGCCCTCAAGGCCGTGCAGAAGTGACCGTTGACGGACCGACGGCCTGACGGGACGTCGATCCGTGGGAGGGGCCGGACCCAAGGGTCCGGCCCCTCCGCCGTGTTGGGGCGCCCGCTGCCCACCCCGCGCACGCCGGCGTCCGCGCCGTCGCCGTACCGGCCGTGTCGGCCGTACCACCGGTCGCTCGACCAGCGACTCAACCCGCCCCGCTCGGCGGCTTGTTGGACGGAGGGCGGCGGCGGGTTCCGCCACTGTCAGAGTGGCGCCGTATTCTCTGTGACCATGCTCGAAGACCCCACGGCGCACCCCGACCAGACCGCCGTCCGCCGCTCCGTGCCCGCCCAGCCGGGCGCCCCGGACGGCTCGCGGCCCACGGATCCCGCTGACGCGCGGGACTCCGACTGGCCGGGTGAGTACCCGGGCGGGTACGCCGTGGTGGACGTCGAGACCACCGGCCTGGCCCGGCACGACCGGATCGTCTCCGCCGCCGTCTACCAACTGGACGCCCGGGGGGAGACCGAGGACTGCTGGTACACCCCGATCAACCCCCAGCGCGATCCCGGGCCCACCTGGATCCACGGGCTGACCACCGAGGTGCTCTCCCGGGCGCCGCTGTTCCCGAGCGTGGCCGAGGAGTTCGCCCGCCGCCTCAGCGACCGGGTGCTGGTGGCGCACAACGCCATATTCGACTGGTCCATGATCGCCCGGGAGTTCGCCCGGGCCGGGCTCACCGCCCCGGTGGACCAGCGGCTGTGCACCATCTCGCTGGCCAAGGAACTCCAACTGCCCCTGCCCAACCACAAGTTGGAGACACTGGCCGCCCACTTCGGGGTACGCCAGCGCCAGGCGCACCACGCCCTGGACGACGCCCGGGTGCTGGCCGAGGCGTTCCGGCCCAGCCTGCACCGCGCCGCCTCCCGGGGGCTCCGCCTCCCCCTGCTGGCCTGCACCCCCCTGCGGGAGTGGCACGACCCGGTGGGCACCGGAGCGAGCGCTCACACCCCGAGGTACGCCGGCAGTTGGCGCCCCTCCCGGCGCCGGCCGGCCTGTCCGTACCCGAACCCCGGCCGGTACGAGCCGGGCGGGCCCCTGGTGCAGGGGATGCGGGTCGCCATCTCCGGGGACACCTCGGTGGACCGTGACCTGCTGGAGGACCGGGCGATCGAGGCGGGCCTGCACATCGCGACCAGCGTCTCCCGGCTCACCAGTCTGCTGGTGACCAACGACCCGGGGTCCCACACCAGCAAGGTGGCCAAGGCCCGGGAGGTGGGCACGCCGATCCTGGACGAGGCGGCGTTCACCCAGCTCCTGAGGGACGTGGCACCCGCGCCCGGGCGCTGACCTCCCACCGGGTACGGTCGACGCGTGTACCGCTTCCTGTTGACCCGGCAGTGGGTGATCCTCACCCTGGTCGGCCTGGCGCTGATCCCGGCCATGGTCAGGCTCGGGTTCTGGCAGCTGCACCGCCACGAGGCCCGGGTGGCGCACAACGACCAGATCGCCGCCGCCCTGGACCGGGCCACCGTCCCGGTCGACCGGTTGACCGGTGTGGGCCGGGAGGTCCCGGGGCGGGACCGCTACCGCTCGGTGCGGGCCAGCGGCACCTTCGACACCGCCCACGAGGTGGTGGTGCGGCAGCGTACGGCGGCCGACGAGAGTTCCATCGGGTACTTCGTCCTCACGCCCCTCCGCCAGTCCGACGGCAGCCGGCTGCTGGTCAACCGGGGCTGGATCCCGGCGGGCGACGACCTCACCCGGTTCCCCGACGTACCGGCCGCGCCTCGGGGCGAGGTCACCGTCACCGGGCGGCTGATGCCCGACGAGACCACCGCGAGCAGCGGCATCAAGGACCGCGAGGGGCTGCCCTCCCGCCAGGTGATGCTGATGAACAGCCGCCAGCTGGCCCGGGAGGTCTCCGGCCCGGTGCTCGGCGGATACGTCCAGCTCACCGACCTCTCCCCCAAGCCCTCGGGCCGGCAGCCCGAGTTGGTGCCCAGCCCCGACCACGACAGCATCGGTCCCCACATGGCCTACGCCGTCCAGTGGTGGCTGTTCGCCGCCGGGGTGCCGGTCGGCTGGGTCGTCCTGGTGCGGCGGGAACGTCGTGACCGCGCCGAGGGCCGGGTGACCGGTACCAGCGACGGCACCAGCAGCACGTCCGGTACCGCCACCGGCCCGGGTACGGGACCGGGCGCCGGCCCGGAGGGCGACCCCGGCCCGGCCAAGGGCGGTTCCCCCGGGGGCTCCACCGACGCCGGGTCCGGCACCACCACCGGCCCCCACGAGGAGGGCGGCACGCCCGGGGACGCCCCCGAGGACGTCGACAAGGACGCCGACGGGGCCCCGGCCGGGGAAACCCCCACGGACAGCGAACTGGGCGCCCACTCCTAGGGGCCGTCGTGCGGGCCACCGGGGGGCTCGCGGTTCTGGCGCCGTACCTCGTCGGGGTGCCGTCGTAGATCGCGGTCGCCGATGCGCCGCGTCGGGCTCCTCCTCCCCTGGCGATCCACGACACCAGAACGCGCTTTCGCTGATCTCCCGAGGTCCGAACGACCGACCCTGGCGGCGTGCTTTCTCGGGCCGTTGAGGGGTCCGCGTGCTCCGGCGCCGTACCTCGTCGGGGTGGAGACCGTGCCGTCGCCCGGGTGGGCGCCGGGTTGGTGCTGTGGGGTCGCTGCCTCGTCGCTGTGGCGGTCGTCGGTCGCCGACGCGCCGTATCGGGCTCCTCCGCCTCACCGGCTCCGTAGGGTTCCCCACCAACCGGTGACCGAAGGTACGACCGCGCGACACGTACGGCCACGGGGCGGTGCGCGGGCCCCGGCGCCTGATCCGCACCGGCCCCGGAAGCCCCCGGGATATGGTGCGGCACGGCGCCGCCACCATGCGGGACCCGGCTGGGCAGCCGGGGCGGCCACCGGCACACTGGGCCCATGGATCTCGGCTTGAGCAACCGCAGTTATGTGATCACCGGCGCCACCCGGGGCCTGGGCTTCGCCGCCGCGCGGGAGTTGGTGAACGACGGCGCCCGGGTCGTCGTCAGTGGCCGCACCCAGGAGGCGGCCGACCAGGCGGCCTCGCTGCTGGACGGGGAACGGGCGGTGGGCGTGGGGGTGGACAACTCCGACCCCCAGGCACCGGCCCGACTGATCGACACCGCCCGTACCCGGTTCGGCCGCTTCGACGGCGTACTGATCAGTGTGGGCGGACCGGCGGCCGGCCCCAGCGACCGGGTGGACGAACAGCAGTGGCGGGACGCCTTCGAGTCGGTGTTCCTCGGGGCGGTACGGCTCGCCCGGGGCGCCGCCGACGCCCTGGAGGAGGGCGGGGTCATCGGGTTCGTGCTCTCCGCCTCGGTGCACGAGCCCCTGCCGGGGCTGACCATCTCCAACGGTCTGCGTCCCGGACTCGCCGGCTACGCCAAGACCCTGGCCAACGAGCTGGGGCCCCGGGGCGTCCGGGTGGTGGGCCTGCTGCCCAGCCGTATCGACACCGACCGGGTACGGGAACTGGACGCCCTCAGCGGCGACGCCGAGGCCGCCCGGGAACGCCACAGCGCGGCCATCCCCCTGCGCCGCTACGGCACCCCGGAGGAGTTCGGCCGCACCGCCGCCTTCCTGCTCTCCCCCGCCGCCTCCTACCTGACCGGACTGATGGTCCCCGTGGACGGAGGCGCCGAGCACGGGTTCTGATCCCCGGAGCCCCCTGGGGCTGGCCACCGGATGTCCGGCCCTCCGGGGCCACGTCCAGATGCGGGTGCGGCGTCGAGGGCGCGAGGTTCCCGAGGGCGTCGACGACTCCCTCGACGACGCTCGGTCGTCGAGGCCCGGCCGCGTCGGAAGCCGCCCATCGGGCGTCACCACCAGAGGGCGCGTGGGCACCGCAGGAGTGCGCGGCTCTCGGGGAGACATCCCGGGCGCACCCCCACGTCAGGCCTGTGCGAGCCCGCCCCGCCGGTCGGGGCGACGCCCCCGGATCAGCTGACGCGTTCCGGTCGGTGACGTACCGCCCGCAGCCGTACCTCGGCCGGTAGCTCCGGCAGGCCGGCCGAGGTGCGGGCGTGCTCCAGGGCCTCCTGCCGCAGTCGGCGCATCGCCTCGTCGGGCCGGGCGTGCGGGTCCAGCGACAGTCGTACCCGGGCACGGGGCGCCACCCCGGAACCGGACAGGGCGACCCTGGCCCGGGAGACCCCCTCGACCTGGGTGGCCTCGGCGGCGATGGCCCCCTCCAGGGCTCGCGACCGCACCCAGGCCCCACCGCCGTCACCGCTGTCCACCAGTACGTCCGTCAGCCGTCGGTTCCTCAACTGGGCCAGCAGCCACCACAGCAGCACCAGCACCAGCACGCTGAGAACGGCGATCACGGTGGGCCACCACCAGTCCTGGTCCCGCCAGCGGGTGCGGTCCCCCGCGCCGAGCAGCACGTCGTCCGGCCGGGACCAGGGCCATCCGTTCGGCAGGCCCAGGTTCCAGCGCGTATCCAGGTCCAGCCCGCCCAGCAGGGCGCCCAGCCCCAGGGCCAGCAGCGCCAGCCCCACCAGGCCGAGCAGCAGTCGGTTCATGGTGCGCAACATGCCGCGTCTACCCCTTCACCGGTCGGCGCACCCGGACCTGGAGCCGGGGTACGCGGGCCAAGTCCAGCCGTTCCACGCCCTGTTGGAGCGTGGCCTCCAACTCCTCCCGCACCTGGGGCAGTTCGCGGAAGTGGGCCAGCGCGCCCACCCGTACCCGACCGCGCCCCACCCGTACGTGCGCCAGCCGCACCCCGGGGACGGCCATGGCCAGGTCCCGCAGGGACTGGGCGGCGGCCCGGCGGTCCAGCCCGGCCCGTACCGGACCGATCCGGCGCATCGGCAGCAGGCTCCGGCGTCCGGGGGTGACCGCCAGGAGCAGCAGCCAGAGTCCGAGCAGTACGGCCACCACGGCGCCGGCGATCACCCAGGGGTCGTCCACGGTGCGGGTGGCCAGTTCGTCGGCGAGGTCGGCACGCCAACTCCGGGCGTCGTTACCGAGACGCACGGCGACCACGTCGTACAGCAACGCCCCCGTGGCGAGCAGCACCAGCGCGGCCACCACCAGAGCCGGCCCCCGGCGGGTCGCCCAGAAGCGGCCGGCACGTCCCGGCGCCGGCTCGGGGGGTGGCGGCTCCCCGGGCGGGCCGGTGGGCTGGGGCTTGGTCAGGGTGACGGTGTCGGCCGCCTCCCCCTCGGGTCGCGGGGCTCCGGGGCCCGGGGCGTCCCGTCCGACGGGGTGTTCGTCGTTCACCGCACCCTCCCGCTGCCGTCGGTGTCGAGGTAGGGCGAGTGGAGCCGGGCCACCCGTACCAGGACCTCGGGTACGTCCATGCCGACCAGTTCCCGCACCCGCAGGGCGACCTGCCGGCGTACCTCCGCGCACCGGGCGCCGATGTCACAGGGGTAGCCCAGTTCCACCGACACCCGCACCCGGGCCTGGCCGTAGAGGCCCTCGTCGGACGCCGCGTCCGAGGTGAGGTGGCGGACCGTGACCGAGGCGGTCGGAGCCGCCGTCCCCGTGCCGGGGGTCGACCCGGTGTCCGTGGCGTCCCGCAGCGCCTCCAGGGCGGCTCGGGAGGCGACCTTGGCCACCACCCGGTCGGCGATGGTGGTTCCCCCGCGCGCGCTGGCCGGCACCACGGGTGGGCCGGACACCGGGGTGTCAGCGGCCGTGGTCACCGGCGTCGCCCGTCGGTACGCGAGCCCTCACGGCCTCGCAGGATCTCGCTGGGGTCCAGGTCGCCCTCGACGAACTTCCCGCACAGGAAGCCCAGGGCCCCCAGGGCGGCCACCAGCAGGAAGGCGCCGAAGCCGCCGAAGTAGCCGGCGAAGGCCAGTGCCATCCCGACGATCAGACCCACCGTGGACATGCTCATGTCGCACTCCTCGTCTCGCGTGGAGAGCCGCTACTGGAGTCGCGGCCGGTCCGACTCGTCGTCCTCGTCCTCCTCGTCCGGGAGCTTCACGTCGCTCACCGCGATGTTGACCTCCACGACCTCCAGGCCGGTCATCCGCTCCACCGCGGAGATCACGTTCTCCCGTACCGAGCGGGCCACCTGGGCGATGGAGACCCCGTAGTCCACCACCACCTCCAGGTCCAGCGCGGTCTGCGACTCTCCGACCTCCGCCTTGACCCCCTGGGTCACCGACGAGCCGCCGCCGGGCACCCGGTCGCGTACCGCGCCGAAGGTGCGGGCGAGCCCGCCCCCCATGGCGCTGACCCCGACCACGTCCCGGGCGGCCATGCCGGCGATCTTCTCCACCACGCCGTCCGCGATGGTGGTACGTCCGGGGCCACCGGTCTCCCGCTGGGTTCCCAGGGCCTTGCCGGTGCCCCGGGTTCCGCTCCGGCCCGCGTTCTCGGCGCTCTTCTCGCTTGTGGTGTCGGACATGCCCCTTCACCCCTCTCCGAGGACGGAGCGCGTTCCGCTCCTCTGGCCACCTAAACACGGGCTGGCCTGCGGCGCTCGGGCACGGACGGCCGAACGAGGGACGGGCGAGACACGGCGGGCCCAGGCGTCGCGCCCCCCTTCGTCCAGGGGCCGGGGACCGGCTGCGAGCGGGGGCGCCGGCCTCCTCGCCGGGTCTCGGGGCCTTCCGTCGGGCACCCCCAACGACGGCCGGGCGCCGGCGACTTGGTCAGCGGAAGTACGGGCGGCGGCACCTCCTCACGGGTGGGCCGGCACCCCGCCCATGACCGGCTCCCACCACCCGGTGGCGAAGGCGACTCGTACCCCGGGTCCCGTTGACCACCTGCCGAAAGCGGCTGGCGGGGTCCGGTTCCCGGAGCCCGGTCGGGGGCGGTCGCCACGGGTCACCCGTGCCCTCAAGCACGAGGGTCAGCTCCGAGACCCCCACCGAGGACGCCCGGTACGAGACCGGCGAGCGCACGATCCACACCCCGCACCCCCAGGGGCAGGCGCCCAGGCCCTCAAGCACGGGAACCGGCCCCCGGACCCCCACCGAGGACGCCCGGTACGAGAACGGCAAGCGCACGATCCACACCCCGCACCCCCAGGGCACCCGCCCAGGAGTCGGTCAGTCCCCCAGGCCCATCAGGTCACGCAGACGCCGCCACACCCCAGACCATCAAGCACAGGGACCCGCCCCAGGGCCGTACCGAAGAAAACAGCCGGGACAGCTTCGACACCCCCGAACCCTCAGGGCACCCACCAGGGCTCAGCCCTCAGCCCCCACCGAGGACGCCCGGTACGAGAACGGCAAGGGCACCATCCACACCCCGCACCCCCAGGGGCAGGCGCCCAGGAGTCGGTCAGTCCCCCAGGCCCATCAGGTCACGCAGACGCCGCCCCTGGGCGGCCCGCTCGGCCTCGTACTGTTCTTCCGGGGACCGCTCCACCGCGCCCTGGAGCAGCGCCTTGGTCTCGATCACCGCGTTACGGGGCGGAGCCAGCAGGGCGGCGGTCAGATCACCGACGGCGGCGCCGAGTTCCTCGCCGGGCACCACCACGTTGGCCAGGCCGATCTGCTGGGCCTCCTCGGCGTCCACCGACCGTCCGGTGGCGCAGATCTCCAGGGCGCGCCCGTATCCGACGAGCCGGACCAGGGGGTGGGTGCCGGTGAGGTCCGGCACCAGGCCGAGGCTGGTCTCGCGCATGGCGAACTGGGCGTCCTGGGCGCACACCCTCAGGTCACAGGCGAGCGCGAGTTGGAAGCCGGCGCCGATGGCGTGGCCCTGTACGGCGGCAACGGTGATCAGGTCCGGGCGGCGCCACCAGGTGAAGGCACGCTGGTACTCCTCGATGACGGCGTCCAGTTCCTCGTCCGACCCCCGGGCCATGTCGACGAACGAGGGTTCGCCGTCGAAGCCCTCGGGGGTGAACGCCTGCCGGTCCAGGCCGGCGGAGAACGACGGGCCCTCGCCGCGTAGCACCACCACGCGGACCTCTCCCGGCAGCACGCGCTCGACCTCGACCAGGGCGCGCCACATGGCGGGCGACTGGGCGTTGCGCCGTGCGGGCACGGCCAGCGTGACGGTGGCGGTGGCACCGTCGACGGCGAGCCGTACACCGTCCTTGTCGAGCAGGGTCATCGCGTCCTCCGGTGGTGACGTCACAGCTAAGTTAACTGAACAGTAACCACCGGAAGCGACGCCCCGGAAGTCCTACCTCGTCACAGTCGGCGACAGCCGACTAGGAAGCGGCCTTCTTGCCTCTGGTCGCCCCTCCGCGTCCGCGGAGGGTGACACCGGATTCACTGAGCATCCGGTGCACGAACCCGTAGGACCGGCCGGTTTCCTCGGCCAGCGCCCGGATGCTCGCACCGGAGTCGTATTTCTTCTTGAGGTCTGCCGCGAGCTTCTCGCGCGCGGCGCCGGTCACCCGGCTGCCCTTCTTCAGAGTCTCGGCCACCCGTGCCTCCTCATGGGAAGTGCGCTCTGGACTCTCATGATCACCCCTCCATCCGTTTCTGGCCACCCATCGCGCAAGGATCGATCATCCCGGGCCGGGGCGCCGGGAGTTCCCCTGCGGATACACTCCAGCACCCAGCGTCACCAGCCACGGCGCGTCATCGGCGCTGTTCGGCAAAGGGGCAGGTCATCCGGCGTACGGGAAGCGAGCACCGCATCCGGGGTCGAGCCGGCCCGAACGGGGCTGGAAACCGCTAAACCCGCGAGCGGTACGAGGCGTGCTCACACAGATGATGGATCATGGCTCGGCCGAATGATCCAAGTGGCTTGATCACCAAGGGCGTTCGAGGTACCCGGCTGGTCAGGCCAGCGCCACCAGATCCGCGTAGTCCTGGCCCCACAGGTCCTCCACCCCGTCCGGCAGCAGGATGATCCGCTCCGGCTGGAGGGCGTCCACGGCGCCCTCGTCGTGGCTCACCAACACCACCGCGCCGGTGAAGCCCCGCAGGGCGTTGAGGATCTCCTCCCGACTGGCCGGGTCGAGGTTGTTGGTGGGCTCGTCCAGCAGCAGCACGTTGGCCGAGGAGACCACCAGGGTGGCCAGGGCCAGCCGGGTCTTCTCCCCACCGGAGAGCACCCTCGCCGGCTTGTCCACGTCGTCCCCGGAGAACAGGAAGGAGCCGAGGGTCTTCCGCAGGTCCACCAGGTCCATGCCGGGGGCCGAGGAGCGCATGTTCTCCAGCACCGTGCGGTCCGGGTCCAGGGTCTCGTGCTCCTGCGCGTAGTACCCCAGCTTCAGCCCGTGGCCCGGGGTGACCGTACCGGTGTCGGGCTTCTCCGCCTGGGCCAGCAGCCGCAGCAGGGTGGTCTTGCCGGCACCGTTGAGGCCCAGGATCACCACCCGCGACCCCTTGTCGATGGCCAGGCTGACGTCGGTGAAGATCTCCAGGGAGCCGTACGACTTGGACAGCCCCTCGGCGGTCAGCGGGGTCTTGCCGCAGGGCGCCGGGTCGGGGAAGCGCAGCTTGGCCACCTTGTCGCTGCGGCGCTGCTCCTCCAGGCCCGACAGCAGCCGTTCGGCACGGCGGGCCATGTTCTGCGCGGCCACCGCCTTGCTGGCCTTGGCGCGCATCTTGTCCGCCTGGGCGTTCAGCGCGGCGGCCTTCTTCTCGGCGTTGGCCCGCTCACGGCGACGGCGCTTCTCGTCCGCCTCGCGCTGCTGGAGGTAGTGCTTCCAGCTCATGTTGTACTGGTCGATCTGCGCGCGGTTGGCGTCCAGGTAGAAGACCCGGTTCACCACCGTCTCCACCAGGTTCACGTCGTGGGAGATGACCACGAGCCCGCCCCGGTAGGTGCGCAGGAAGTCCCGCAGCCACAGCACCGAGTCGGCGTCCAGGTGGTTGGTGGGCTCGTCCAGCAGCAGGGTGTCCGCGTCGGAGAACAGGATCCGCGCCAGCTCCACCCGGCGGCGCTGACCGCCGGAGAGCGTGTGCAGCGGCTGGCCCAGCACCCGGTCCGGCAGCCCCAGGCTGGCCGCGATGGTCGCCGCCTCCGCCTCGGCCGCGTAGCCGCCCTTGGTGAGGAACTCGGTCTCCAGCCGCTCGTACTTGCGCATCGCCTTCTCCCGGATCCCGTCCTTGGGATGGGACATGCGCTCCTCGTTCTCGCGGAGCTTGCGCAGTACGGAGTCCAGGCCCCGGGCCGAGAGCACCCGGTCGCGGGCCAGTACGTCCAGGTCACCGGTACGCGGGTCCTGGGGGAGGTAGCCGACCTCGCCGCTGCGGGTGATGGTGCCACCGGTGGGGACGCCGTCGCCGGCGAGGCACTTGGTGAGGGTGGTCTTGCCAGCGCCGTTGCGGCCGACCAGGCCGACGCGGTCGCCCTTGGCGACGCGGAAGGTGGTGGACTCGATCAGTACACGGGCGCCGACGCGCAACTCCAGACCGGAGGCGGTGATCATGGGGGCATCTCCTGCCGAGAAAGAAAAGGGGTGAGAAGGGGGCCGGGGATCCGAAGGCGGACACGTCACGACCCGGACCTTCAACAGGGCCCCGGGGCGGTCACCTTCGGGCGCGCAGCGCGCCTAATGCACGAGGAGGAATGCCATGCCGCCCAGTCTAACCACGCCGCGCAACCGCGTTTCCCGCCCGTGCGGCCACGGGCGGGACGGCACCGTGATCGCCTCAGTGGCCGCCGGTGTGGACCTGGAAGGCCGCCCTGCGGACCGCCTTCGCCAGCGCGGGGTCGGGGTGGGCGGCGGCCAGCGCCACCAGCACCTGCACGGTACGGGGGTGGCCGGTGGCCCGGATCTCCGACAGCAGTTGGGGAACGCTGCCCTGCACGGCCGTGTCCAGGTGGTCCACCAGCAGCTTGCCCTCACCGTGGTCGGTGACGGCGGCGGCGGTGTCCACCCACAGCCAGGTCGCCTCCTCCCTGGTCAGCACCCCCGGTGCCCCGCCGGCCAACTCCTCGGGGTCCACCCCGTCCTGTTCGGCCAGCCACAGCAACGCGTACGGGCGCAGCGCGGCCTCGTCCACCACGGCGCGCACCGCCGGCTCGGCCGGGGCGCCCACCACCCGCAGCGCCTCGAAGGCCAGTCCCCGGATCAGGGCGTCCTCGCCCCGGGCGGCGGTGAGCAGTTCGGTCACCGCCGGGGCGGTGGGGCGGGCGGCCAGCCAGGCGCGGTACTCGGCACGGGCGGGGCCGGGGGTGAGCCGGGCGCAGCCGCGCAGCATGTCCTCGGCGGACTGCTCGATGTTGCCGGCCGGGGACTGGGCGGCCACACAGATCTGTTCCAGCTTGGTCCACACCGCCCAGCTCCCCAGCGGGGTGAGGACGGCGGAGCCGGGGCGGGTGGCGCCCTCGGAGGGGTGACCGGCCAGGGCCACCGCCTCGTCGTGGCAGCGGGTGAGGGCGCCCACCGAGGACAGCGCGTCCAACGCCCAGTCCAGCAGGGCCGCCAGGTGTTCGGGCGGGGCCTGTACGGTCTCCTCCCCCTGGTCGGCGCCACGCTCCGCGCGTAGTTCGTGCACCCGCTGGGTGAGCAGGTCGGTCAACACCGGCACGGTCACCGGGCCGTTGGACAGCTGGAGCACCGACAGCAGCTGCGGGGCGGCCTGGACGACCTCGCCGACCAGTATCGGGTCGGCCTCGTCGGGGGCGGGGTGGGCCAGCGACCAGGCGTCGAACAGGGCGACCCAGCCTCGGAGCACCGCGTTGTGGTCCCGTTCCCAGGCGTGCAGGCGCCAGCCGGGGCGGGCGGTGTCCCCGTGCATCTCCACCAGGCCGGCCAGCAGGGCCCGGTCCCAGTGCCGGCGCACCTGTTCGGGCGTCAACCGCAGGGCTTCGGCGGCCTGTTGGGCCCGCTCGGGGGTGGGCGGGGTCAGCCCCTCCTCGGCGGAGAGGTCGGCGGCCCAGCGCGCCACCCGTACCGCGTCGCCGAGCTGGGCCCGGGCCTGGCGCGCCAGTGCCTCGGGCGAGGGTGTGCCCTCGGGAGGACGGGGGGTGGCACCCCCTCGCCCTCCCGAGGGCCACGCTCGCCCGGGCGGTGTGGACACCGTGTGCCGGGCGGCGGCGATCGGCCGCTTGGGGACGAGTCGTAGTCGGTTGTCTCGCGGAGTACGGGACGTCACAGGGAGCAGTCTTCCCGCTCAACGCCCAAAAGCCCAAACGCAAGTGGTCATCGTTGCCGCGGCGTCCGCGAGCACGGCCGTCGAGCCTCGGTTGAAGGCGTTCATGACAAGTACGGGGGCGCCCTCACAGCAGGGGGGTCAGAAAGCGGCGCAGCGCCTCCTGGTAGCCGGCGGGGTCGGCGTTCCACATCGCGCCGTGGGGGGCGTCGGGGATCTCCTGGAGGGACACCAACTCCGGCCGGGCGGCGGCGAACCGGAGGCTGGTGTGCCAGTCGGCGACCTCGTCGCCGGGGCCGTGCAGCAGCAGGGTGGGGACGGTCAGGAGCCCGGGGTCGGCGGCGGCCTCCCACCGTTCGGTCAGGTCGCGGGTACGGCTCAGGGCGCCGCGTACCGCCCAGGGCACCAGGGGCCCGGGGACGTGGTGCTGGGCGGCCAGGGCCCGGACGGTGTGGGGCCAGTCCAGGACCGGGGAGTCCAGGACCAGTCCGCTGACGAGGTTCCTCAGCGGCGAACTCGCGGCGGTGTGCAGGGCCATGGCGGCTCCGGTGGACCAGCCCATCAGCACCACCCGCTGGGCGCCGTGGGCGACGGCGTACCGCAGGGCGGCGTCCACGTCGTGCCACGCGCCGCTCCCGGGACGCCCCGGGGCGTCCGGTCCCACGGGAGCGCCGGGGTCGCCGCGCCGGGCGAGGTCGAGTACGGGCAGCCGCAGCCCGTGGAGGGTGGGGAGCACCACCATGGGGTGTTCCCGGGTGGCGCCCAGTCCGTGGATGGCCAGGACCCAGGTGGACCGGAAGCCGGGGACGAACCAGGCCGGCAGCGGCCCGAGTTCGCCCGGTACGTCGACGTCGGCGTGGTCCAGGTCCAGGGCGTCGCGGGGGTTGCCGGCGTACACCTGCGGGGTGAGCCAGACCCGGTCGCCGGGCCTCAACTCCCCGTGGCTGACGCGTTCCAGGGGCCGTAGCACCACGTCGGCGGGGACCTCGGGGGAGGCACCGCCCGGGCCCGGGGCCAGGGGCGGGCCGACCACCGCGTGGCTGCCGGAACCGGCCAGCCCGTAGGTGCCGGGCAGTTGGGACCACAGGGAACGGGACAGGGCGACGGTGGCGGGCCGGCCCTCCTCGGCCGGCCGCACCTCGTGGACCACCAGGGGCGCGCGGGTGAAGCCGGCCGGCAGGGGTACGCCGCCGGACGGGCGGGCCGGGTTCAGGGCACGGTGGGTCGCGTACCGTCCGGCGGCCAGGGCCGCCGCGCCGGCACCGAGCAGTCCGGCGGCGACCCAGGTCGCGGCGTACTTGGGGTCTCTCGGGTTCCACGGGCGCATCGCCCTCAGTGTCGGGCAGCACCCGGGCGGTGGCCAGCCCACCGGGTCCACGGAGTGGCGCCGGCCCGGGGACGGCCGGGGCGCGCCCCCGTGCGGGCCGTACCCCGGCGGGGGTGACCGGGGGTCAGTCGGAGGCGTCGGGCCGCTGCCCGTAGTGGCGCAGCTTGCCGACCACCCGTGCGATCTCCTCGTCGGGCAGCACGGCCGGGGCGCGTCCGGGCACCGAGGAGGCCAGCAGCCACAGCTGGCACATCCACTCCAGCTGGGCGGTGTGGTCGTAGGCCTGGTCGAGGGTGTCGCCGTAGACCACGGTGCCGTGGTGGGCGAGCAGGCAGCCGGTGCGGTCCCGTAGGGCGTCGAGCATGTGGTCCGCCAGTTCCTGGCTGCCGTAGGTGGCGTACGGGGCGACCCGCACCGGTCCGCCGAGCAGGGCGCACAGGTAGTGCAGCGCGGGCAGTTCGGTGACGAGGGTGGAGACGGCGGTGGCGTGGACGGCGTGGGTGTGCACCACCGCCCGGGCCTCGGTGTGCCGGTACAGGGCCAGGTGGAGGGGCAGTTCGCTGGTGGGGCGCAGGCTGCCGGCCACCCGCTGTCCGTCCAGGTCCACCGCGCAGGGGTCGTCCTCGTCCAGCCGCTCGTACGGCACCCCGGTGGGGGTGATCAGCACCGTGTCACCCCACCGCAGGGAGACGTTGCCCGAGGTGCCGTGCACCAGTCCGGCCTCGGCGGTACGCCGTGCGGTGTGTACCAGCTCGCGCCACGCGTCACGCATAGCCTCACCTCCGGGTGCACTGTAGACGGCCACCACCGGGGGTGCCCCAAGGGCGGGCCGGGGTCGGCCCGTTGGACACGGTGCGCGCGTTACGTCCCGCTTCGCCCGTCCTACCCCGACAGCACACGACGCTCCCCGTGACGCGACACCACAGCGCCCGACTGAGTTCACCTTCCGTTCACTCGTTCTCTCTACGTTCACCGAGTCACTGGCCCCCGAACGGATTGCCTGGGTGCATGGAACACATCTCGCTTCTCATCGGGATCGTGATCATCACGGCCTTGGTCTTCGACTTCACCAACGGCTTCCACGACACCGCCAACGCGATGGCGACCACCATCTCCACCGGGGCCCTCAAGCCCAAGACGGCGGTGGCCATGTCCGCGGTCCTCAACCTCGTGGGGGCCTTCCTGTCCGTGGAGGTCGCCAAGACCATCTCCTCGGGCATCATCGACGAGGGCGCCGGCATCAGACCCGAAGTGATCTTCGCCGGTCTGGTCGGCGCCATCATCTGGAACATGCTGACCTGGCTGGCGGGCCTGCCCTCCAGCTCCTCCCACGCCCTGATGGGTGGTCTGCTGGGCGCCACCATCGCCTCGGTCGGCTTCGACGCCGTCAACGGCGGCGTGGTCGTCATGAAGGTGCTGATCCCCGCGCTGGCCGCCCCGCTGGTCGCCGGACTGGCCTCGGTGTCCGCGACCAAGCTGACCTACCGGCTCAGCCGCAACGCCGACCCGGCCCAGACCGCCAAGGGCTACCGCGCCGGACAGATCACCTCCGCCGGCCTGGTCTCCCTGGCCCACGGCACCAACGACGCGCAGAAGACCATGGGCGTCATCACCCTGGCCCTGATCACCGGTGGTGCCCTGGGCGCCGACGCCGACCCGCCGCTGTGGGTCATCGCCTCCGCCGGGCTGGCCATCGCCATGGGCACCTACCTGGGCGGCTGGCGCATCATCCGCACCCTGGGCAAGGGGCTGACCGACATCCAGCCCCCGCAGGGGTTCTCCGCGCAGACCAGCGCGGCGGTCACCATCCTCGCCTCGTCCCACATCGGCTTCTCGCTGTCCACCACCCACGTCTGCTCGGGCGCGGTGATGGGAGCCGGCCTCGGCCGCAAGGGCGGCATCGTACGGTGGTCCACCGCCGGCCGGATGGTCGCCGGCTGGGCCCTGACCCTGCCGGCCGCCGGCCTGGTGTCCGCCGGTTCCGCCCTGCTGGCGGAGCGGGGCGACTGGGGCGTGTGCACCGTCGCGGTACTGGCCCTGCTGGTGTGCGGCGCCATCTACGTCCGGTCCCGTCGGGAACGGGTCGACCACACCAACGTCAACGACGTGGCTCCGGTGGCCGACGACCCCGAGGAGCAGCCCGGGGTGGTCACCACCGCCCTGAGGACGGTCACTCCCCCGCCGACCGCCGGCGCGGTGACGGAACCGACCTCGGCGCAGGGCGCCAGGCCCACCATCCCGGAACCGCGTTCCGCCGAGCCACGGGACTCCTCCGGTGCCAACGGGGCCCGTCCGACCGCCTCCGGCGTGGCTTCCTGACCGCTGTCGGTCCGGTACCGCTCACGCCAACTCCCCTCGTACGGAAGGACTTCGGACCACGATGGACATCGACTGGGCCGCGCTGGGGCAGGTCTTCGGCATCAGCATGGTGGCGACGGTCGCCCTGGTGGGTGTGTTCACCCTGGGCATCACCGGCTCCACCGCGCGGAAGGCCGACGGCACCGCCACCAGCCAGCTGTCCCGGACCGGCGCCTACCTCTGCTTCACCCTGTGCGCGGTGGCGGTGGCGTACGGCATCTATCTGATCGCGGCCTGAACCGCCGCCGAGGTCGGCCCCGGACGCACCCCGCGTCCGGGGCCGTTTCCTGTCCGCCCTCCGCCTGACTCCTGCCGGATCCTCGTGCGCCGACCCTGACGGGAACGGGGAGGGCCCTGCCGTCTCGCGCCGCTCCATGTGGCGGCTCCCACGGGCGAGTTGGGGTGTACGCGGGCCCGGCCCCGGGCCGGCACTCGCGGGGTCGGGGTGGCCAGGGGCACCCGGGAGCGTCGGCGCCCGCGGAACCGGACCCGGGGTCGCCCCGCAGGCGGGGCCACCGGACCTCAGGGAGCGTCGGCGCCCCCGGAGCGCACCGCCCTCCCGCCCCCGAAGCCCTCGGGCACCCGGGCGGTGCCCCTGATCCGCCCCACCCAGGGGCGTCACCGCTCCCTGGCACCGCGTACCGCCCTCCCCACGTCACGACGTCACGGCCAGCGGGGTACCGACCACTCGCACCGAAGCGGGGCGTCGGCCGCCCGGGCCAAGCCGCCCACCCGAAGAGGGTCGCGTGGGCGGGACCACGCCACCCCGGAGCAGCGTTGCCGGCCCGGAGCGCCGTGGCCTGGAGCGGGCCCCGCACAGCGGCTGACGGACGGCCCAGGGGCCGACGGTCCGACCCGGTTGCCCCCGGAACGTGTGGGGGTTCGCCGAACCCCCACCGGCGGTGCCCCGGCCCGGGGCACCGGCAACGGAACCGGCCCAGAGGCTCGGGCACTCGGGGGCCGGGGCTCAGGGGGCCCACCAGCCCAGGGCTCAGCCACTCAGGGGCTGAGCCCAGGGCTCGGGGGCTCAGGGGCTCAGCCGCTCAGCCGACGATCCGGCCCCTGAGCACCACCCTCTTGGGGCCGGCCAGCACCCGTACGTCCTGCCGGGGGTCGGCCTCGTACACCAGCAGGTCCGCCGGGGCGCCCTCGGACAGTCCGGGCCTGCCCAGCCAGTCCCGGGCGCTCCAGGTGGTCGCGGCCAGCGCGTCCAGGGCAGGGATGCCGGCCCGGGTCAGTTCCCCGACCTCCTCGGCCACCAGTCCGTGGGCCAGCGAACCGCCCGCGTCGGTGCCCACGAACACCGGGATGCCCGCGTCGTAGGCGTCCCGCACGGTGTCGTAGCGCCGCTCGTGCAGCCGGCGCATATGGGCGGACCAGCGGGGGAACTTCCCCTCCCCGCCCTCGGCGAGCCGGGGGAAGGTGGCGATGTTGACCAGGGTCGGCACGATGGCCACCCCGCGTTCGGCGAACAGCGGGATCAACTCCTGGGTGAGGCCGGTGGCGTGCTCGACGCAGTCGATGCCGGCCTCCACCAGGTCCCGTAGCGAGCACTCGGCGAAGCAGTGGGCGGTGACCCGGGCGCCCTCCTCGTGGGCGGCGGCGATCGCCTCGTCCAGGGCGTTCCGGGGCCAGCAGGCGGCGAGGTCGCCCTCCTCGCGGTCGATCCAGTCGCCGACCAGCTTCACCCAGCCGTCTCCGCGCCGGGCCTCCCGGCGTACGTAGGCGGTGAGGTCGCCCGGTTCGATCTCGTGGGCGTAGTTGCGGATGTAGCGCCGGGTCCGCGCGATGTGGCGTCCGGCCCGGATGATCTTCGGCAGGTCCTCACGCTCGTCGATCCAGCGGGTGTCGGAGGGCGAGCCGGCGTCCCGCAACAGCAGGGTCCCGGCCTCGCGCTCGGTCAGCGCCTGCTTCTCGCTGGTCTCGGCGTCCACCGGGCCGTGGGCGTCCAGACCGACATGGCAGTGGGCGTCCACCAGCCCGGGCAGCACCCAGCCGGACAGGGCGGTGACCTCGGTGGTCGGCGGTGGCGGCTGGTAGGTGATCCTGCCGTCCACCACCCACAACTGGTCGCGCACCTCCTCGGGGCTGACCAGGATCCGTCCGCTGACGTGGAGCACTGCGGCATCGCTCATGACGGCACTCTACGAGTGCGGCCCGGCGATCCCCAGGGCCTCCGAGGAGACGGTCCCGACCCCGCCGGGAAGTGGGGGCGGGGAGCCGGACCGCCTGTGACGAGGGGCAATTCGCGGAATGCGCGGGAGCGCCCCGGATGGCGATCTGACGGGACGCCAAATTCCTCGCCAAAAGAATCTTGGTAGGGACCTTGACTCAACGTGATGGAATGCGAAGATGACTCACCCGGGAATTATCGGAGAGTGCAGCTTCCCGCCTTCTACTGCCCCGCATCCCGGACTCCAAACGCTAAGACTTCGTTAACATCGGGCACACGTTCACTCTGGTTCTCCATCTCGTGACCACAATGTGACCGACTCCACAGGGTGCCCGTTTCGCCCCGTAATACCAGGACAAAGCCCCCGGTAACGAGGGCCTTTCGTACGCCTGCGCGCACTCGCGCGATAACACATCGACGAGGCCGACGTAACCCCTCGCCACGATGCGATTTCTGATTCTCCTCGGTAAATTCAATACGCATGACCGCCGCACAAGCAGACCTTGCAGGTGCCCACAGTGATTTGCGTGAAATACCGGAGGGCCTGAAGCTCGACACTCCCACGCTGGAGGACGGAGCCGCGTTGTGGCGTATCGCCCGCGACTCCAAGACGCTCGACCTCAACTCCTCGTACAGCTACCTGCTGTGGTGCCGCGACTTCGCGGAGACCTCGGTGGTGGCGAAGGACCAGGACGGCGAAGCGGTCGGCTTCATCACCGGCTACGTCCGACCCCGGAGCCCCGGAACCCTGCTGATCTGGCAGGTGGCCGTGGACGACTCGCAGCGAGGTCGGGGGCTGGCCGCCGCGATGCTGGACGGCCTCACCTTCCGCACCGCCCGGGAGTTGGGCGTGAACGGCATCGAGACGACGGTGACCCCGGACAACACCCCCTCGAACCGGCTGTTCACCTCGTTCGCCGAACGACACGGCGCCCCGGTGGAACGGGAGGTGCTGTTCGAGGCGGAGGCCTTCCCCGGTGAGGGCCACGAACCCGAGGTGCTGTACCGGATCGGCCCGATCACGTTTCCCGGCGGACGGCAGGACTGACCGCCGACGCACCTGATCGTGCGCCCCGGGACGGAGCCCAGGCCCCGTCAGTCCGAGTGAACAGCGCGGCGCGAGACCCAGAACGTCGAGACGACTTCCCAGACTCACCCCAGGAGACTGCTGTGACCATCACCCAACCCGACCTGAGTGTCTTCGAGACCCTGGAGTCGGAGGTGCGCAGCTACTGCCGTGGCTGGCCCACCATCTTCGACCGCGCCCAGGGCAGCCACATGTACGACGAGGACGGCCACACCTACCTCGACTTCTTCGCCGGCGCGGGCACTCTCAACTACGGCCACAACAACCCGGTACTCAAACGCGCCCTGCTCGACTATCTGGAGCGGGACGGCGTCACCCACGGCCTGGACATGTCCACCACGGCCAAGCGGGCCTTCCTGGAGTCGTTCCGCGACACCATCCTGCGGCCCCGCGAACTGGACCACAAGGTCATGTTCCCCGGCCCGACCGGCACCAACTCCGTGGAGGCGGCGCTCAAGCTGGCCCGCAAGGTGAAGGGGCGGGAGGCCATCGTCTCCTTCACCAACGCCTTCCACGGGATGTCGCTGGGCTCCCTGGCCGTCACCGGCAACGCCTTCAAGCGCGCCGGCGCCGGTATCCCGCTGGTGCACGGCACCCCGATGCCGTTCGACGACTACCTCGACGGCTCGGTCCAGGACTTCATCTGGTTCGAGCGCCTGCTGGAGGACCAGGGGTCCGGCCTCAACAAGCCGGCCGCGGTGATCGTGGAGACGGTCCAGGGCGAGGGCGGCATCAACGTGGCCCGTCCCGAGTGGCTGCGTCAGCTGTCCGAGCTGTGCAAGCGGCACGACATGCTGCTGATCGTGGACGACATCCAGATGGGCTGCGGCCGTACCGGCGCCTTCTTCTCCTTCGAGGAGGCCGGCATCGTCCCGGACATCATCACCCTGTCCAAGTCCATCGGCGGCTACGGGATGCCCCTGGCGCTCACCCTGTTCCGGCCGGAGCTGGACATCTGGGAGCCGGGCGAGCACAACGGCACCTTCCGCGGCAACAACCCCGCGTTCGTGACCGCCGCCGCCGCGCTGGACACCTACTGGACCGACGGCCAGATGGAGAAGCAGACCCTGGCCCGGGGCGAGCAGGTCGAGCAGTCCCTGCGCGCCATCGTGGAGGAGAACCCCGAGGCCAACGCCGAGTACCGCGGTCGCGGTCTGGTGTGGGGCCTGGAGTTCCAGGACAAGGACCGGGCCGGCGCCGTCTGCAAGCGCGCCTTCGACCTGGGCCTGCTCCTGGAGACCTCGGGTCCCCAGAGCGAGGTCGTGAAGTTGCTCCCGGCGCTGACCATCACCCCGGACGAACTGGACGAAGGGCTGCGTATCCTGGCGCGGTCCGTACGTGAGACCTCCTAGCTCCGCCTGAGCGCGGCCCGCCCCGTCTCACCGGGGCGGGCCGCGCCAGTGATACAGAAAGGCAGCCACCACCGTGATCGTTCGATCCTTCAAGGACATCGAGGGAACCGACCGTGATGTCAGGTCCGCTTCGGGTACCTGGCGTAGTAAGCGCATCGTGCTGGCGAAGGAGCGAGTGGGCTTCTCCCTGCACGAGACCACGCTTTACGCGGGGACGGAAACATCCATGTGGTACGCCAACCACATCGAAGCCGTACTCTGCGTAGAGGGCGAGGCCGAACTCACCAACGACGAGACCGGCGAGAAGCACTGGATCTCGCCGGGAACGATGTACCTGCTCGACGGGCACGAGAAGCACACGGTTCGACCGAAGAGCGACTTCCGCGTCGTGTGTGTCTTCAACCCCCCGGTCACCGGCCGGGAGGACCACGACGAGAACGGCGTCTACCCGTTGCTCACCGAGCCGGACGAGGGCTGAGTTCCTCCGTTCAACCTCGCCTGACCGCCCACAGGGCCGTACGAGAGGAGAGGAAGGCAACACCATGACCACCGCACCCGAGCGCACCATCGCCGACCTGTACCCGACTCGCGGAACCACCGAGGTGGCCACCCCCCGGGTCGATCCGGTGGTGTGGTCCGAACCGGGGACTCCTGGGCCGCTGGCGGCCTCGGACCTGTCGGACTTCGAGCGGGACGGGTTCCATGTGGTGGACCAACTGATCACCCCGGACGAGGTGTCGGTCTACTCGCAGGAACTGGAAAGGCTCATCTCGGACCCGGAGATCCGCGCGGACGAACGCTCGATCGTCGAGCCGAAGTCGCAGGACGTCCGGTCCGTGTTCGAGGTGCACAAGATCAGCAAGGTCTTCGCGGAACTGGTGCGTGACCCCCGTGTGGTCGAGCGTGCCCGGCAGATACTCGGCTCGGACGTGTACGTCCACCAGAGCCGGATCAACGTCAAGCCGGGGTTCGGCGCCACGGGGTTCTACTGGCACTCGGACTTCGAGACGTGGCACGCCGAGGACGGTCTGCCCCGTATGCGGACCGTCTCGATCTCGATCGCGTTGACGCGGAACCACGACACCAACGGCGGCTTGATGATCATGCCGGGCTCGCACAAGACCTTCCTGGGCTGCGCGGGCTCGACTCCGAAGGACAACTACAAGAAGTCCCTTCAGATGCAGGACGCCGGTACGCCCTCCGACGAGGCACTCACGCGCTTCGCGGACTCGCATGGGATCAAGCTGTTCACGGGTGCGCCCGGTTCGGCCACCATGTTCGACTGCAACTGCATGCACGGTTCGGGAGACAACATCACTCCGTACCCTCGGAGCAACGTCTTCATCGTTTTCAACAGTGTCGAGAACGCCGCGGTCGAGCCCTTCGCGGCTCCCGTCCGCCGGCCGGAGTTCATCGGCGCCCGTGACTTCACCCCGGTGAGGTAGCCGGCGCCACACCGCATCCGACCGCACGGTCACCGGTGTACGGGAGGGGGAGGGCCTGGTGCCCTCCCCCTCCTGCGCGTCGCGTTCCCGCTGTCCCGGTCGGCCGTGGCACCGCCCGTACCACCGCACCGGGCGGGCCCCGCTCAGCCCCGGGGGGCCAGCACCTCCAGGAGCCGGTCCACGTCCGCCTCGCTGTTGTAGAGGTGGAAGGCGGCCCGTAGGTTGCCGGCCCGTACCGACACCCTGACCCCCTGCTGTCCCAGGGCCTCGGCCCGCTCCCCCAGACCCGGCACCGCGACGATCGGTGAGGGCGCGTCCACCGGCTCCAGGCCCAGGTCACGGGCCCCGGCCCGGAAGCGTTCGGCCAGCGCCAGGTCCCAGGCGCCGATGGTCCGGGTGCCGTGCCGTTCGACCAGTTCCAGGGACGGCAGGGCCCCGAGGTAGGACAGGAACGCCGGCCGCTCGTCGTAGCGGCGGGCCGTGTCGGCGAACTCCCGTACCGGACCGTAGGTGCTGTCCCAGGGAACGGCGCCGGCCACCCAGCCCGCCCGGTAGGGCACCAGCGACCCGGGGTTCTCCAGCACCTCGGGCGGCACCACCAGGAACGACACCCCGTGGGGGCACATCAGCCACTTGTAGGCGCCGCACAGCAGGTAGTCGTAGTGGTCGGGGTCGAGGTCCATCCAGCCGACCGCCTGGGTGCCGTCCACCAGCACCCGGGCGCCGTGGGCGTGGGCGGCCGTCCGCACCGCCGGCAGGTCGGCCACCCGGCCGTCGCGGGACTGGGCGGCGCTGGTCACCACCATCGAGGTGCGCGGCCCCACCTCCTCGGCCAGCCGCTCCAGGGGGACGGCGCGCAGGGTGACCCGGGGGCTGAGGTCGAAGGGGGTGACCAGGGAGCTGAAGTCCCCCTCGGGGACGAGCACTTCGGTGTCCTCGGGCAGCGAGGCGGCGACCAGCGCGGCGTGGACGGCGACCGACGCCCCCAGGGCGACCCGTTCCGAGGGCACCCGGGCGATGCGGGCGAAGGTCTCCCGCACCTGCTGGAACCGTACGAACATCTGGTCCAGGTCCAGTCGCCCCCGGGCGTAGTCCTCGGCGGCGCGACTGACGGCGGAGGCGGAGGCGAGGGGGGCGATGCCGGCCGAGGCGGTGTTGAGGTAGACCCCGTCCCGGGGGGCGAAGTCCTCACCGGCGAGGCTGTGGCGGGGTGTTGGGGTGTCCTGGGCTGTCTCCATGTCGCCACTGTGGCCCCGGCCGGGGGCGCTGTCCATCACAGTTCTCCTTCTGGCGCCCCCGGCCCGGGCTTATGTCCGCAGGTCACGGGCCTGTGCCGGGTCACCTCGGCGGACGGGAACGGTTCCGTGGCGAGAGCCGTACCGGCCGGGCGGGGTCCCGGCGCCCCGGTCGGTACGGCCCCCGGCTCCGCACACGGTCCCGTGGCGGTGGGCTCCGTGAGGAGGACAACCGGGGCGCGTTCTCCCCCGCGCGGTGGGGACGGTTCGTCTTCCGGCAGGAGGTGCAGCCTCCCGGGGGACGACACCGTGGACGGCATGAGAAGTCAGCCGCTGCGTGTCCTCGCCATCGCCTCCTGCCTGCCGTACCTCACCCTGAAGGTCGTCTGGCTCTCCGGCGGGAGGATCGGCATCCCGCCGGGCAGCCCCCTGCGGGAGAGCGGCAACCAGCTGATGGCCCTCAACCTGCTGACCGTGTGCATGGACCTGGCCGTGGTGGTGCTGGCACTGCTGCTGACCCAGCCCTGGGGGCGGAGGCTGCCGGGCTGGGTGCTGCTGGTCCCCCTGTGGATCGCCAGCGGACTGCTGGGGCCGGTCGTGGTGGCGATGCCCGCGCAGACCCTGCACTCCGTACTGACCGGGGGCGGCGGTTCACTCACCCACGGCAGCGGTGCCGGAGGGATGCTGGACGCGTGGGTGTGGTCCCTGGTGTACGGCGGCTTCGTGGTCCAGGCCGTGACCCTGGGCTGGCTCTTCGTCCGCTACGCCCACCACCGCTGGGGGCACCTGCCGCAGGGCCGGTCGGACGCGCCGTGGAGCGGGAGCGTACCGGGCCGGCGAAGGGTCGCCGGGACAGCCGGAGTCATCGCCGGGGTGGCGGCCCTGCCGCCTCTGACCGCGCACCTGCTGTGGGCGACCGGCGCCACCGTCGGGCTGAACCGGCAGCGGATCGAGCACCTCAGCGTCGACAGCCGGATCACCGAGGCGGTGTTCGCCGGCTACTGTCTGGCCGCCCTGCTGGCCGCGCTCGTACTGGGCCTGGGCGGCTGGCGGTGGCTGGCACCGACCGGGGCGCTGGCCCTGGGGTGGCTGGGGTCGGCGGTGCCGTTCTCCTGGGGCGGCTGGGTGCTGTTGACCTCGGTGGTGGCCCCTGACTCCCCGGTCACCGAGCGGCACACCGCGATGATGGACCTCACCTACGCTGGGCAGATGATCGTCGGCCTGCTGGTGGGCGCCCTGCTCGCCGCCGTACTGCGGGAACGTTCCCGGGACTCGGCCGGGACCGGGCCGGTGGCCGTCGGATGAGGGCGTCGGTAGCCGCGTCGTGGCGGCGGACGGCGGCCCCGCGACGGAAAGTGGCCCCGTGGTGGCGGCGGACCCGGCTGCGGTGGCTGCACCTGCTGCTCGGGGGCGCCCTGTTGATGCCCTACTTCCTGCTGGTCTCGGTACCGGTGCAGGCGGTGTGGCGGCAGGCCCAGCCCTTGCAGCACCTGGGCTGGCAGCTGGTGACCTTCGCGGTGGCGCTGCCGGTGGTGGCCGTGACCGGGCTGTTCCCCCTGGCCCGGAGCCTGGAGGTGCAGGCGGTGCGCGCCCTGTGCGGGGTACCGGGCGAGGAGCTGTCCGGCGAGGCGGCCGGTGGGGCGGCCCGACGGCGTACGGCCGCCTGGTACACCCTCCACCTGGGGCTGGGCGGGGTGGTCAGCGGCGTCACCCTGGCGGTACCCCCGCTGGGGGTGGTGCTGGTCCTGACGCCCTTCTCCGCCACGTTGCGCGACTCTCGCTGGGGTCAGGCGCTGGACGGGTCGTGGCTGGTGCTGGCCCCGGTACTCGGGCTGGGCCTGCTGGCCCTGGTGGTGGTGCTGGTGTGGGCCTGCGGTGCCCTGCTGGCCCGGTCGGCGGTGGCCCTGCTGGGGCCCACTCCGGCGGAGCGGCTGGCCGCCGCCGAACGGCGGGCGGCGGTGCTGGCCTCCCGCAACCGGCTGGCCAGGGAGTTGCACGACTCGGTGGGGCACGCGCTGAGCGCGGTGGCCCTCCAGGCGTCGGCGGCCCGGCGGGTGCTGGAGGCGGACCCGGAGTTCGTACGGGAGGCGCTGGAGGCCATCGAGGAGACCAGCCGCCGTTCGGTGGGTGAACTGGACGCCGTACTGGGGGTGTTGCGGGAGGAGGGGACCGGCACGCCGGACGCCGGCCGGCCGCTGGGCCCCACCCTGGCGGAGGAGCTGCCCGGGCTGCTCTCCCGGGTGGAGGCTGCCGGCCTGCGGGTGGAGACCGAGTTCAGCGGGGACCTGGGGGCGCTGCCGGGCCGGCTGTCGGCCGAGGTGTACCGGATGGTCCAGGAGGGGCTGACCAATGTGCTGCGGCACGCCGCCTCCCCCTCGGTACGGCTCCGACTGACCGTGGAACAGCGGGAGTTGGGGCTGTCGCTACGCAACCCGATGGCCGCCGCTCCCCCGCCGCACGGCACCTCGGGCGGCCGGGGCGTGCGGGGTGTGCTGGAGCGGGCCGCCGCGCTGGGCGGCACGGCGGAGGCCGGCCCCGACGGGGGCGACTGGTGGCTGCGGGTGCGGTTGCCGTGGGACGGAGCGAGCGGAGGAGTCGACCGGTGAACGGGGAGCGGGACCAGTCCGGGGACGGGGAGCGGCTGCGGCTGCTGGTGGCCGACGACGAGCGGCTGGTGCGTACCGCGCTGCGGGCGCTGCTGGGGGCCGAGGAGGACCTGGAGGTGGTGGGCGAGGCCACCACCGGGGCGGAGGCGCTGGGGTTGGCGCGGTCGCTGTGCCCGGACGTGGTGTTGATGGACGTACGGATGCCCGGGGTGGACGGCATCCAGGCCACCCGCCAGCTGCTGGCCACCATGGGTGAGCGGGCGCCCCGGGTCCTGGTGGTCACCACCTTCGAGAACGACTCCTTCGTGTACGAGGCGCTGCGGGCCGGCGCCCAGGGGTTCGTCCTGAAGCGGGCCACCCCCGAGGAACTGCTGCGGGCGGTACGGGTGGTGGCGCGCGGTGACTCGCTGCTGTTCCCCTCCGCGGTACGGGAGTTGGCCGCCCGGCACGCGCGCCGTGACCGGGGGCGGGCGTTGCGGGAGCGGCTGACGGCCCGGGAGGCGGAGGTGCTGCGGCTGATGGCCCGGGGGCTGACCAACGGGGAGATCGCCCGGGAGCTGTCGGTGGGGCCGGCCACCGTGAAGTCCCATGTGGGGGCGCTGCTGGGCAAGTTGGGCGCCCGGGACCGTACCCAGGCGGTGATCGCCGCCTACGAGCAGGGCTTCGTCACCCCCGGGTGAGGTGGGGGCGGGGCCCGGGTGTCGCCCGGCCGGAACGGGGGTCCGGCCGGGCGGCCGGTCAGGGGCGGGGCAGCGGCCGTACCTCGCACTGGTCCGAGAAGCCCTCGCTGACCAGGCCGTTGCCGAGGTTGACCCGGGAGCGGAGGTTCTCCACCCCGACGATCACCACCAGTTCCTCGAAGGCCTTCTCCCCCAGGTGTTCCACCAGCCAGCGGGCGTCCTCCTCGGTGACGGTGGGCTCGGTGTCGGTCATGGCCTCCGCGTACGCCATGACCCGGCGTTCCCGTTCGGTGAAGGACTCCGGGTGGTCGCGCCAGACCGGTACCAGGCGCAGCTTCTCCATGGGCATCCCGTCGCCCTCGGCCTTCCAGTGGCCGAAGTCCAGGCACCAGGAGCAGTTGGTCCGGGCCGCGCTGGCCATCACCGCCAGGGTCTTCAGCTGCGGGTCCAGGGCCTTCCAGCGCTCCACGGACATCTCCAGCCGGGCCAGCGCCCAGGTCACCCCGGTGTGGTGGCCGGTCGCCCGCATCGGCCCGAGGCTCCTGCCGAACCGGCGGCGCGCGTACCAGTCGGTGAACCGGAGAAGCGGTCCGCGCGGGGGGTCCAGGGACAGATAGGCCATGTCTTCCTCCTCGGTCGCGCCCCGGTGCCCCGGGGCGTCTCACCAAGGTGACGGGGTGGCCGCCGTGGATGTGACATCCCCCCACCCGATACACCAACCTCCGGGCATACGGGGCGGGTTGGCCCTACTACCTGGCATGGCCCGGTCAGGAGGGGGCAGCAGTGGGTGTACCCGTGTCCCCCGATCGTGGATGTGAGCCCCGTGACCCACCTCGCCGAAGATCTCGAACTCCACCAGCTCGCCGACTCCGGCCTGCTCAGCTGGCTGTTGTTGGGGCTGATCGCCGGAGTGGTCGCCAAGGTGCTGCTTCCCGGCAGGGACCCCGGCGGGCTGGTGGGCACCACCTTCATCGGCATCGCCGGCGCCTTCATCGGGACCTGGCTGTCGTCGACCTTCCTGGACAAGCCGGTACGCCACAACCTCGCGGCGCCCCAGCTGTGGGTGGCGGCGGTCGCCGGCGCCCTGGTCCTGCTGGTGATCTACCGCATCCTGTTCGGCCACTCCCGTCGGAAGCGCTGAACCGGCACCGGGACAGCGCCCCGAGTGGCGCCCCCAGTGGCGCCCGAGGTGGCGGCGGACCGACCGGGGACGACCGGACGGCGGGGCAAAGGAACCGCAAAGCCCGGGAGGACGTTCCTAGCGGTATGACCGCACTGACCCCGGGCGCCAACGTGCCCCTCGCCGCCACCCATGTCGCCGTCGAGGTGACCGCTCCGACCCAACTGGACGTGTCCGGCCTGCTGTTGGGCCCCGACGGCAAGGTGCGGTCCGACCAGGACTTCGTGTTCTACAACCAGCCCTCCGCCCCGGGGGTCGCCCACCGGGCGGGCGGCCCGGGCGGCGCCGACAGCATCACCGTGGACACCTCGGCGGTCCCGGCCGGAGTGGACCGGGTGGTGGTCACCGCGAGCCTGGACGGTGGGCGCAGCTTCCAGGGGCTGGAGCCAACCGCGGTCGCCCGGGACGCCGGCAGCGGCACCGAACTGGCCCGGTTCACCCCGCCGGGGCTCGGCCCGGAGACCGCCCTGGTGGTGATGGAGGTCTACCGCCGTGGCGGTGACTGGAAGCTGCGGGCCGTCGGGCAGGGGTACGCCCAGGGGCTCGCCGGCATCGCCACCGACTTCGGGGTGGACGTCTCCGAGCCGGACGCCGCCCAGGCACCCCAGCCCACCCCATCGCCGGGGCCGGCCCCCACGGCACCCCAGGCGCCTCCGCCTCCGACGGCGCCACCAGCGCCCCAGGCTCCGGCCGCTCCCCCGCCCGCGCCGACCGGCTCCGGCCCGGTCAACCTGGACAAGGGACGGGTCGACCTGCGGAAGAACCAGTCGGTGTCCCTGGTCAAGGGCGGCCAGCCGCTGCTCAGCGCGGTACGGATGGGCCTGGGCTGGGAGCCGGCGTACCGGGGGCGCAGCGTCGACCTGGACGCCTCGGTGATCGCCTTCGACAGTCGCGGCAAGAAGGTCGTCAACTGCTACTTCGGCCGGCTCAAGGTGCTCGACGGCGCCGTGGAGCACTCCGGGGACAACCTCACCGGGGAGGGTGCCGGCGACGACGAGAGCATCACCGTACGGCTGGGCCAGGTGCCCCCCGAGGTGGTCGCCCTGGTGTTCACCGTCAACTCCTTCTCCGGGCAGAAGTTCACCGACGTGGCCAAGGCGTACTGCCGGCTGCTGGACGCCGGCAGCGGCGCGGAACTGGTCCGCTTCGACCTCTCCGACGCCGAGCCCCGCACCGGGGTGCTGATGTGCCGGCTGGTGCGTCAGCCGGCCGGGGAGTGGCAGATGACCGCCATGGGCGAGTACGTCGACGCCCGCACCGTACGCGGCATGGTCAAGCCGGCGTCCGCCAGCCTGTGAGCACGGCCCCCGTTCCGGGCCCGGTCACCGTGACCGGGCCCGGAACGGTCGGTCACTGGGAGCGCGCCCGGTAGGCGGCCCGCCGGGCCTCCTTGGCCGCCTCCTTGTCGGGCAGCAGCTCCGCGACCCCCTCCAGCACGTCGGCGGTGGCCGGGTGGCCGGTGCGCCACACCGCGTCGAAGAACCCGGTGTGCTGCTCCAGCAACCCGCCCACCAGCTCCTGGAGTTCGGAGGGGTCGCTGTTGATCCGCAGCTGGGCGGCCAGGGTGTCCACGGTCAGCCAGAACACCATCTCCTCGTCCGGCGGCGGCACCTGGCCCACCCCGACCTCGGTCAGCCACACCCGGGCCAGTCCACCCAGTTCGCGGTCGTCCAGCACCGCCCGCAGCGCCGGCTCCGCCTCCGCGTCCATCAGCGACAGGGTCTGCTGACAGGCCAGCCGTCGGGCCGGCGCCTCGGGATCCGCGCCCCGGGCCGCCTCCAACAACTCCCGGGCGGCGGCCACCGGCTCCCGCCCGGACAGCCAGCCCGCGATCTCCTCCCGCGCCGCCAGGTCACCGTGCCAGGGCAGTGTCGCCAGCAGCCGGCGGGCGTCCACCTCGGCCAACTCCCCGACCAGCGGGGCGTCGGCGCCCTCCTCGCGTAGCCGCTCGCGCACCAGGTAGACGCCCAGCGGGGTCAGCCGGACCATGCCGTACTGGCTGACGTCCTCCTCCTCGTCGAGGGGGACGGCTCCTCCGTCGGCGTCCTCGGTCAGGGCGTCGTCCACCGGGCGGTAGGCGATGAGTCCGGTGGGCTCGATGGACCGGAACCAGCCATCGAGCATGATCATGGTTTCGGAGACCTCGCCCAGCACCTCGTCGGTGGGCTCGTCCATGTCCTCGGGGATGACCAGGCTGGCGGCGACCACCGGCAGCGGCACCATGCTGTCGGTGGCTACGGCCTCGGTGGCGACCATCAGGTAGAGGTTGCCCAGCGCGCTGGTGAGGGTGTTGGCCGCCTCCTCCTCGTCCCAGTCGAACCGGTCCAGGTCCAGCGAGGAGGGGTCGATCTCCCCGTTCTCGGCGACCAGTTGGTCCACGTCGCCGATGAGTTCCTCCAGGCTGGGCAGGGTCGCCTCCGCGACCACCGCCTCGGTGCCACGGCCCCAGGCCTCCAGCAACTCCTCCGGGGACGCGATCAGTTCGTCCAGGTTCGGCACGGGTGTGGCGGTGCCGCTCTCCTCGTCGTCCCCGACCCCGGCCGCCTCGGTCCCCTCGGCGCCGGGGTCCTCCTCGACCTCCAGCAGCCCGACGTCCACCGCGAAGTTCCAGGCGTCGCTGACCAGCGCCTCCGCGTGCGGTTCCCCCTCCAGGGACAGTTCGGTGACCGCCTCCGCCAGGCGGGAGTCCGACAACTCCCCGCCGGCGCCCACCCGTACGCCCGCCTTGGCCCAACGGGTCAGCCGTACCGCACGGGAGAGCAGCGGCGTGGCACGGGCCTCCTCCGCGAGAACCGCCGCGTCAGGCAACCGTACCGGGGGCATGACGAAGCGGTCGTCGCCAGTCATCACGCTGTTCATCTCCTTGGGAAAGGGTGGTGCCGGGTCAGGGCCTCAGCGTAGACGCGCGGGCTGGGCCCCGCCGCCCCGACAGAACCACTCACCCTTCCGAGAGTGGGACGGGCCGCAGCCAGCCTGGCTGGATTGCGCTACCTTACGCGCGTAGACGACGAACACGTCTCGCCATCCTCTTCACGCCACCCCCTGGAGGAGATCCCCTTGACCGCACGACACCCGTCCGCCCGCCTGATACGGCGCTGCGCGCTCACCACCGCGGCACTGTGCTGCACCTCGCTGATCGCGTTGCCCTCCTCCTTCGCGAGTGACAGCCCCCAGGTGCGCATCCACGACATCCAGGGCGAGACCCGGGTCTCCCCGTACGCCGGCAAGACCGTCAGCGAGGTGCCCGGAGTGGTCACCGCCGTACGGGACTTCGGAGAGGCCCGCGGCTTCTGGTTCCAGGACACCAAGCCCGACGACAACCCCGCCACCAGCGAGGGCATCTTCGTCTTCACCGGCAAGGAGTCCCCGTCGGTGAAGGTCGGGGACGCGCTGCGGGTGTCCGGCGAGGTCAGCGAGTACTACCCCGGCGGGAAGGAGGGCGGCGGCCAGTCCGCGACCCAACTGTCCAAGGCCGAGTGGACGGTGACCTCCCAGGACAACAAGCTGCCCCGGGCCAAGCGCCTCAACTCCCACACCGTTCCCCGGTCCTACGCCCCGACCGCCGGCGGCAAGAGCATCGAGGACCGGACCCTGCGCCCCCACCGCTACGCCCTGGACCTCTACGAGTCCCTGGAGGGAATGCGCACCCAGGTCAGCGACGCCCCGGTGGTCGGCCCCACCACCCAGTACGACGAGTTGTGGGTCACCGCCGACCGCCGACAGAACCGCACCGAGCGGGGCGGCACCCTCTACGGCTCCTACGAGCAGCAGAACGGCGCCCGGATCAAGGTGACCTCGCTGCTGCCGTTGAAGGAGAACCCCTTCCCCAAGGCCAACGTGGGTGACAAGGTGCGCGGGCGCACCGTCGGCCCCCTGGACTACGACCAGTTCGGCGGCTACACCCTGCGGGCCACCGAGCTGGGCGAGGTGCGCTCCGGTGGCCTGGAGCGGGAGCACACCCGTCCGCAGAAGGACGACGAACTGGCGGTGGCCACCTACAACGTCGAGAACCTCTCCCCCGCCAGCGAGCCGGAGAAGTTCGAGGAACTGGCCCAGGCCCTGGTGAAGAACCTCGCCTCCCCCGACATCGTCAACCTGGAGGAGGTCCAGGACGACACCGGCCCCGAGGACGACGGGGTGGTGACCGCCGACAAGACGCTCAAGCTGCTGACCGACGCCATCAAGAAGGCCGGTGGACCCGCCTACGAGTGGCGTCAGATCGACCCCGAGGACAAGGCGGACGGCGGCCAGCCCGGCGGCAACATCCGGGTGGCGTTCCTCTACAACCCCGAGCGGGTCTCCTTCACCGACCGCGAGGGCGGCGACGCCACCACCCCGACCACGGTGGTCGACGAGGACGGCCAGCCCGCCCTGTCCGCCTCGCCCGGCCGGATCTCCCCCACCGACGAGGCCTGGGAGGCCGCCCGCAAGCCGCTGGCCGGCGAGTTCTCCTTCCGGGGCAAGCCGGTGTTCGTCATCGCCAACCACTTCAGTTCCAAGGGCGGCGGCGACCTGGACGGGGACCAGCCCCTGGAGGGCGTCTTCCAGCCTCCGGCCCGCAACTCCGAGCCCCAGCGGGTGGAGCAGGCGAAGCTGGTCAACTCCTTCGTGAAGGACCTGCGGAAGGTCGACCGGAACGCGGCGGTGATCGCGGCCGGTGACTTCAACGACTTCCCGTTCTCCCCGTCCCTGAAGGCGCTGACCCACAAGGCGCTGAAGAACCCGATGCTGCGCCTGGACCGCTCCGAGCGCTACGGCTACGTCTTCAACGGCAACTCCCAGGCGCTGGACCACATCCTCACCAGCCCCGGGGTCGGCCGCCCGGACTACGACATCGTGCACATCAACGCCGAGTTCCACGACCAGATCAGCGACCACGACCCGCAGGTCGTACGGCTCCGGCTCCGCTGACCCGGACGCCGGGCCGGCCCTCTGGCCGAGGCGTACACACGGTTCTGGGGCACCCCCGTCGGGGGTGCCCCAGAACCGTTCGGTGACCCGTGCGGCTACCGCTTGCGGAACAGGTCCGGCTCCGCGGCCGGTTCGGGCTCCGGCTCCTCCTCGGCCGTCAGGTCCCGCACCAGCAGGGTGGCTCCCGCGACGGCCCCGGGCATCAGGAACACCGCCAGCAGGGGCACCAGGAACCCGAGCACCAGCGGCACCCCGAAGGACACGGCCACACTGCGGTGCCGGCGCACCAGGGCGAGCCGTTCCCGTACCGGGATGTCACGGCGCTGCATGGCGACCGAGGTCAGTTCCACGGTGAGGAAGTAGCCGGAGACGCAGACGGTGAGCACCGGTACCACGGTCTGGCCGATGACCGGCACGAAGCCGAGGAAGAACAGCGGCACCGTGAACACCAGGGCCCGCAGCAGTACGTGGACGCTGTCGCGCAGCGAGATCCACAACTCCCGCCACAGGGGGCGGTCCGGCCCCTCGGGGCAGTCGCCCTCCGACTCCTCCACCCGTTCCGAGAGCGCCTCGTAGAAGGGGTCGCCGATCAGCAGGGTGACGGCGGTGAAGGTGAGGACGGTCAGGGTCAGGGCCAGCACCACCGTCAGCGCGATCACCAGGCCGCGCAGTCCCATCCGGGTGCCGGGACCCCAGTCGTCGGCGAAGGGGGTGGCCCAGACGGCCAGGTCGTCCACCCAGAGCACCAGGGCCACCAACGCCATCCCGTACAGCACCAGGGAGATCACCCCGGGCAGCAGGGCGAATCCGTAGGATCTGCGGTTCTCCGCCACCCATCGGTGGCCCCGCCCCAAGTACCGCACTCCCGACGCCAGTTCACGCATGTCAGCAGCCTATCCGGGGCGCGGTGGGCCCCCTGGCCCCAGCCCCCGCTCCCCGGTCCGGGGCGGTACGCCGCGAGGGTGTACGGCCCCGGACCCGCGCGGCGGGCGGTGGCCGGCGCCGTTCGCACCATGGGAGGGCGCACGGGGCGTGACGTCGCGGAAGCGGTCACCGCCCCCTCAGGGCCCGGACGGTGCCGCCCTGGGTGTGTCGTGCGGGTGCCGGGAGACCGGTGAGCGCGTTCTGGTGTGGTGCGCGAGGGGACGGAGCACGGCGGAGGAGTCCGATACGGCGTATCGGACTCCTCCGCCCGCGACGACGGGGCAACGCGGCGAGGTGCGGCGCGTGCGGTGTCACCGCACGCGCGCCCCTGAGCGGATCCCGGTCGACGTGCCCTAGTTGTGGCTGTGCAGAGCCTCGTTGAGCCCGCCCCAGGAGCCGCTGCGCGGCAGGGCCTCGACAACGCCGGTGGTGGAGTTGCGGCGGAACAGCAGGTTGGTGGCCCCGGACAGCTCCAACGCCTTGACCACGTCGCCGTCGGGCAGGGTGATCCGGGTGCCGGCCGTGACGTAGAGGCCGGCCTCCACCACGCAGTCGTCGCCCAGGGAGATGCCCAGCCCCGCCTCGGCGCCCAACAGGCAGCGCTCGCCCAGGGAGATGGTCTGCTTGCCGCCCCCGGAGAGGGTGCCCATGATCGAGGCGCCCCCGCCGACGTCGGAGCCGTCGCCGACCACCACACCCGCGCTGATCCGGCCCTCGACCATGGAGGTGCCCAGGGTGCCGGCGTTGAAGTTGACGAAGCCCTCGTGCATCACCGTGGTGCCCTCGGCCAGGTGGGCGCCCAGGCGTACCCGGTCCGCGTCCCCGATCCGCACCCCGGTGGGCGCGACGTAGTCGGTCATCCTCGGGAACTTGTCGACACTGGTGACCGCCAGGTGCAGGCCCTCCGCGCGGGCGGCGAGCCGGGCGTCGGCCAGCCGGTCCACCGGGACCGGGCCGAGAGTGGTCCAGGCGACGTTGGCCAGCAGGGCGAAGATGCCCTCCAGGTTCTGGCCGTGCGGGCGCACCAGGCGGTGGCTGAGCAGGTGCAGGCGCAGGTAGACGTCGTGGGTGTCCAGGGGCTTGTCGTCCAGCGAGGCGATCACCGTCCGCACGGCGACGGTCTCCACACCGCGTCGGTCGTCCCGGCGCAGGGCCTTCGGGGCCCGTGCTCCCAGCAGTTGGGCGGCCCGTTCGGCGTCCAGCCGTTCGGTGCCGGCCGGCCCGGGGGTGTCGGTCAGCTCGGGGGCGGGGAACCAGGTGTCGAGGACGACCCCGTCGTCGGTGACGGTGGCGAGACCGGCGGCGACGGCGCCGGTGGCGGGGGCTGCGGTGGAAGCATCGCTCATGGCAGCACGGTATCCGTCGGCGCGTGGGACTGGCGAACCCGTCTCAGCCGACGGTGCGCGCCCCCACCAGCCGGCCCAGGGTCTCGCGGGTCACCTCACGGTCCAACGGCCGTCCGGTGAGCAGGTGTTGGAGCATCAGTCCGTCCGTCAGGGCCACCAGCGCGCGGGCCAGAGCCGGGTCGCCGGTACGGGCGCTGAGCAGCTCCACCATGTCGTCCAGCCAGCTCGCGGCGACGGGGCGCAGCGCCGGCCTGCGCAGGGCGGCCAGGTACAGGTCGTACTCCAGGCGCAGCCGCGCGGGGTCCTCGCACCACTCCTCCAGCAACGCCAACAGCCCGTCCTCCAGGGGGACTCCGGGGTCCAGGTGGCGTGTCCAGGCGGAGTCGCCGCGCTGTTCCTCGGCCACCCTGCGCAGTGCGGCGACCAGCAGTTCGTCCAGGCTGGCGAAGTGGTACGTGGTGGAGCCGAGGGGGACGTCGGCCTCGGCGGCCACGGTGCGGTGGCTGAGTCCGGCGAGGCCCTCGGAGGCGATCAGCCGCATCGCGGCGTCGATGATGCGTTCCCGGCGCCGGGGGTCGTGGCGGCGGGCCATCAGTGCGCGCCGCCCAGGTTGAGGACCACCACACCGGCGATGACCAGTGCCAGTCCGGTGATCTTCGCCGCGTTGGCGGCCTCGCCCATGAAGGCCATGCCGATGGCGGCGATGGCGGCGGTGCCCAGTCCGGCCCATATCGCGTAGGCGGTGCCGACGGACATGGTCTTGAGGGTCTGGGCGAGCAGCGCGAAGGCGACGAGGTACCCGGCGACCGCGCCGAGGGTGGGCCACAGTCGCGTGAAGCCCTCGCTGTACTTCATCGAGGAGGTGCCGAGCACCTCGGCCAGGATGGCTCCGGCGAGCGTCGCGTAGGTCATGGCGTCCAGCCTATGACCGATGCGTACGGGCGTACACAACGGTCGTCCACGGGCCGTACCCAAGGGCCGGCGACACAGACCGAGGGCCCGTACGACGGGGCTCGCGCCCCGGTGCCGTACGGGCCCGGACGGTCGCCGCCGATGGCGGCGCCGGGAGGTCGGACGCCGGGGGCGGAAGCCCCGGCCAGACGCTCGGGTCAGACGTTGAAGCCGAGGGCACGCAGCTGCTCGCGTCCCTCGTCGGTGATCTTCTCCGGGCCCCACGGGGGCATCCAGACCCAGTTGATCTTGAGGTCGTTGACCAGTCCGTCGGTCGCCGTCCTGGCCTGGTCCTCGATCACGTCGGTCAGCGGGCAGGCCGCCGAGGTGAGCGTCATGTCCAGGGTGGCGACGTTGTCCTCGTCGATGGTCACCCCGTAGATCAGGCCCAGGTTGACCACGTCGATGCCCAACTCCGGGTCCACGACGTCGTAGAGGGCCTCGCGGACCTCTTCCTCACTCGCGGGCTGTGTGGTGGTCTCGCTCATGCCGTCTCCTTCACCGCGCTCTCGCCCAGTGCCTGGGCAGTGGCGTCCTTCCATGCCATCCAGCTGAGCAACGCGCACTTCACCCGTGCCGGGTACTTCGATACCCCGGCGAAGGCGACCGCGTCCTCCAGGACGTCCTCCATGGCGTCGTCGGGCTCCAACTTGCCCTTGGACTGCATCAGTTCCAGAAAGGCGTCCTGGACCCGGAGGGCCTCCTGGAGGGTCTTGCCCACCAGCAGTTCGTTCAGCACCGAGGCGCTGGCCTGGCTGATGGAACAGCCCTGCCCCTCGTAGCTGACGTCCGCCACCCTCTCACCCTCGTAGCGCACCCGCAGGGTGATCTCGTCACCGCAGGTGGGGTTGACGTGATGCACCTCCGCGTCACCCTGGCGCAGCCCACGACCGTGGGGGTGCTTGTAGTGGTCCAGGATCACTTCCTGGTACATCGAGTCGAGCTTCACAACCGCCCCTAGCCGAAGAAGTTCCGAACGTGCTCCAGACCGTCCACCAGGGCGTCCACCTCGGCCGGTGTGGAGTACAGGTAGAACGACGCCCGGGTGGTCGCCGGAATTCCGTACCGCAGGCACACCGGGCGGGCGCAGTGGTGGCCCACCCGTACCGCGATGCCCTGTTCGTCCAGCACCTGCCCCACGTCGTGGGGGTGGATGTCGCCGAGGGTGAACGAGATGGTGGCGCCCCGCTCCTCGGCCGTGGTCGGGCCGATGAACCGCAGGTCGGGCACGTCGCGCAGACGGGCCACCGCGTACTCGGTCAGGGCGTGCTCGTGCTCCTGGATCCGGTCCATGCCGATCGCGGACAGGTAGTCCACGGCCGCCCCCAGTCCGACCGCCTGGGCGATCGGCGGGGTGCCCGCCTCGAACTTGTGCGGCGCCGGGGCGTAGGTCGAGGAGTGCATGGAGACGGTCTCGATCATCTCCCCGCCACCCAGGAAGGGGGGCAGGTCCTCCAGCAGCTCCAGCCGGCCCCACAGCACGCCGATGCCGGTGGGCCCGCACATCTTGTGCCCGGTGAACGCCACGAAGTCGGCCTGCAACTCCTGTACGTCCAGGGCCATGTGCGGCGCCGCCTGGGAGGCGTCGATCACCACCAGGGCCCCGACCTCCTGGGCCCGGCGGACGATGGTCTCCACCGGGTTGACGGTGCCCAGGATGTTGGAGACCAGGGTGAAGGAGACCACCTTGGTGCGCTCGGTGATGACCTCCTCGATCCGCTCCAGGTCCAGCCGCCCGTCCTCGGTGAGACCGAACCACTTGAGGGTGGCTCCGCTGCGCTGGGCGAGCAGCTGCCAGGGGACGATGTTGGAGTGGTGCTCCATCTCCGAGATGACGATCTCGGTGCCGGCGTCCACCCGGTACGGCTCGTCGGCCAGCCCGAGGAGGTTGGCCACCGTGTTGAGGGACTCCGAGGCGTTCTTGGTGAACACCACCTCGTCCCGGCTGGGGGCGTTGACGAAGGCGGCGACCTTGTCACGGGCCCCCTCGTACAGCGCGGTGGCCTCCTCGGCCAGTACGTGCACCCCTCGGTGCACGTTGGCGTTGTGGCGCTCGTAGTAGTCGCTCAGGGCGTCCAGGACCTGGCGCGGCTTCTGCGAGGTCGCCGCGTTGTCCAGGTACACCAGCTTCTTGTCGTCGTGCACCAGCCGGTCCAGGGCCGGGAAGTCCTTGCGGATCGACTCGGTGTCCAGCAGCCGGGACGGGTCGGCCAGGGGGGAAGTCACGCGCTAGCGCCACCCTTCACATACGCCTCGTAGCCCTCCTCCTCCAGCTTGTCCGCCAGCTCCGGGCCGCCGGACTCGGCGATCCGGCCCTTGGCGAACACGTGGACGTGGTCGGGCTTGATGTACCGCAGGATGCGGGTGTAGTGGGTGATCAGCAGGGTGCCGACGTCACCGTTCTCCCGCACCCGGTTGACGCCCTCGGAGACCACCCGCAGGGCGTCCACGTCCAGACCGGAGTCGGTCTCGTCGAGGACCGCGATCTTGGGCCGCAGCAGCTCCAGTTGGAGGATCTCGTGGCGCTTCTTCTCACCGCCGGAGAAGCCCTCGTTGACGTTCCGCTCGGCGAAGGAGGGGTCGATGCTGAGGCGCTCCATGGCCTCCTTGACCTCCTTCACCCAGGTCCGCAGCTTGGGGGCCTCGCCCCGGATCGCGGTGGCCGAGGTGCGCAGGAAGTTGGAGACGGAGACGCCGGGGACCTCCACCGGGTACTGCATGGCGAGGAAGACGCCGGCCCGGGCCCGCTCGTCGACGGACATCTCCAGCACGTCCTCCCCGTCCAGGGTCACCGTGCCGCTGGTGACCTGATACTTGGGGTGGCCGGCCAGGGAGTAGGCCAGGGTCGACTTGCCAGAGCCGTTGGGGCCCATGATGGCGTGGGTCTCGCCCTGCTTCACGGTCAGGTCGACCCCGCGCAGGATCTCCCGGGGGCCGCCCTCGGCCTCGACGGAGACGTGCAGGTCGTGGATCTCAAGCGTTGCCATGGGACTCAGGACTCCTGGGTGACGGAGACGAGCACAGCCGCGCCGGGGCCGTCTCCTTCGATCTTTACGGGGTATACGGGGACAGGACGTGTCGCGGGCAGTCCCGAGGGCTTTCCGGTGCGCAGGTCGAAGCTGGAGCCGTGCAGCCAGCACTCGATGGAGCAGTCCTCCACCTCGCCCTCGGAGAGCGAGACGTTGGCGTGCGAGCAGATGTCGTAGATCGCGAACACCTCGCCCTCGGTGTGGACCAGGGAGATCGGCACACCGTCGACCTCCACCAGGGTGGGGGTGTCCTCCTCCAGGTCCCCCAGGGCGGCGACCCTCACGAACGCGCTCATCCGACCGACGCCTCCAGCTCCTCGTCGATCTTGGCCAGCAGCCGCTCCTGCACGTCGGGCAGGCCGATCTGCTGCACCAGTTCGGCGAAGAAGCCGCGCACCACCAGGCGTCGCGCCTCCTCGGCGGTGATGCCGCGCGCCATCAGGTAGAACAGCTGCTCGTCGTCGAAACGGCCGGTGGCCGAGGCGTGCCCGGCGCCGACGATCTCGCCGGTCTCGATCTCCAGGTTGGGCACCGAGTCCACCCGGGCCCCGTCGGTGAGCACCAGGTTGCGGTTGAGTTCGTAGGTGTCCGTACCGGTGGCGGCGGCGCGGATCACCACGTCACCGATCCACACCGCGTGGGCGTTCTCGCCCTGGAGGGCGCCCTTGTACGCCACGTTGCTGCGGCAGTTGGCGGTGTTGTGGTCCACCAGCAGCCGGTGCTCGTGGTGCTGGCCGTTGTCGGTGAAGAACAGCCCGTACAGCTCCGCCTCACCACCCTGGTCCGCGTACTCGACCCGGGGGTGCAACCGCACCACGTCGCCGCCGAAGGTGACGACCACGGACTTGAAGCTGGCGTCCCGGCCCACCAGCGCGTTGTGCTGGGAGCAGTACACCGCCTCGCTCTCCCAGTCCTGCACCGACACCACGGTCAGCCGGGCACCGTCACCGAGGACGAACTCCACGTTGGCGGCACGCACCGCGTCGCCGGTGTGGTTGATGACCACCACCGCCTCCGCGAAGGCCTCCAGCTCGAAGACGGTGTGCCCGTAGGACACCCCGCCCTGGCCGTGCAGGTTGACCCGGATCGGCTCGTCGAGGGCGACCTCGCGGGGCACCGTGACCACGGTGGCGCGCTCGAAGGAGCTGAACGCCTGCGCGGCGATGCGGTCCACCGGCTTGCCGGACCGGCCCAGGCGGGAGTCGGTGCGGTCCACCGTCTCCACGGTGACCCGCTCCGGCGCCTCGATGTCCAGCTTCACCGCGCCGCTGGTGGCCTCGGCGGTGCCGTCGTGCAGTCCGCGCAGTCGCTCCAGGGGGGTGAACCGCCACTCCTCCTCGCGGCCGTGCGGCACCGGGAAGTCGGTCACCTCGAAGGAGGGCGGGGCACTCATCCGGGTGGCGACGGACGACTCCGCCGCCACCGCGAGAGCCCCGGTGGCCTCTGCGCCCACCGGCGTGGATACCCCCTGGGTCGTGGCTCCGCGCGGATCCTCGGGGGACTTCTGAGCCTCAGACATGGCTGTTGTCGTGCTCGCTTTCTTTGTGTTCGCTCACCGTGCGGGGCACCGATCGCTCGGTGCCCGCTCCACGCGCGGCTCGGCCTGGGGCCGGGGCGCTCCTCGGCTCGTTCACCGAATCGTCGGTACGGGGTTCCGGTACGGCTGTCACCGGCGGGGGCGGGCCGGCGTCAGCCGACGGCGCCCTCCATCTGCAGCTCGATCAGCCGGTTCAGTTCCAGGGCGTACTCCATCGGCAGCTCCTTGGCGATCGGCTCCACGAAGCCCCGGACGATCATCGCCATCGCCTCGTCCTCGGACAGGCCACGGCTCATCAGGTAGAACAGCTGGTCGTCGCTCACCTTGGAGACGGTGGCCTCGTGCCCCATGGTCACGTCGTCCTCGCGGACGTCGACGTAGGGGTAGGTGTCGGAGCGGGAGACGGTGTCCACCAGCAGCGCGTCGCACAGCACGTTGGACTTGGAGCCGGGGGCGCCCTCGCCGATCTCGATCAGGCCGCGGTAGGAGGTGCGGCCACCACCGCGGGCCACCGACTTGGAGACGATGTTGGAGGAGGTGTTGGGCGCCATGTGCACCATCTTGGCGCCGGCGTCCTGGTGCTGGCCCTCACCGGCGAAGGCCACCGACAGGGTCTCGCCCTTGGCGTGCTCGCCCATCAGGTAGACGGCCGGGTACTTCATGGTGACCTTGGAGCCGAGGTTGCCGTCCACCCACTCCATGGTGGCGCCCTCGTAGGCCACGGCACGCTTGGTGACCAGGTTGTAGACGTTGTTGGACCAGTTCTGGATCGTGGTGTAGCGGCAACGGCCGCCCTTCTTCACGATGATCTCCACCACGGCGGAGTGCAGCGAGTCGGAGTTGTAGATCGGGGCGGTGCAGCCCTCGACGTAGTGCACGTAGGCGTTCTCGTCGACGATGATCAGGGTCCGCTCGAACTGGCCCATGTTCTCGGTGTTGATGCGGAAGTAGGCCTGGAGCGGGATGTCCACGTGGACGCCCGGCGGCACGTAGATGAACGAACCCCCGGACCACACGGCGGTGTTGAGGGCGGCGAACTTGTTGTCCCCGGGTGGGATCACCGTGGCGAAGTGCTCCCGGAAGAGGTCCGGGTGCTCACGCAGCGCGGTGTCGGTGTCCAGGAACAGCACGCCCTGCTGCTCCAGGTCCTCACGGATCTGGTGGTAGACCACCTCGGACTCGTACTGGGCGGCCACACCGGCGACCAGCCGCTGCTTCTCCGCCTCGGGGATGCCCAGCCTGTCGTAGGTGTTCTTGATGTCCTCCGGCAGGTCCTCCCAGCTCTGGGCCTGCTTCTCGGTGGAGCGGACGAAGTACTTGATGTTGTCGAAGTCGATGCCGCTGAGGTCCGAACCCCAGTTGGGCATGGGCTTCTTCTGGAACAGCTTGTGGCCCTTGAGGCGGAGCTTCAACATCCACTCCGGCTCGTCCTTCTTCGACGAGATGTCGCGGACCACCGCGTCGGACAGGCCCCGCTTGGCGGCGGCGCCGGCGACGTCGGAGTCGGCCCAGCCGTACTCGTACCTTCCCAAGCCCTCCAGCTCGGGGTGGGCGGTCTCCGTGGGGAGCGTCATGCGGGGTTCCTCCCGGCCTGTTGCGCAGATGCTGTGGTGGCGCGTCGCTTGCTGGACGCGGTGGTCGACGGTTTGTGCTTCGGGGGCTGTGTGGTCTGTTTGGGGTGCCGGGGCGCGGTTCCGTTCCCGGTCCGCTGCACCTGCGGGCCGGCCCTGGGGGGCGACTGGCCGCGCGGTACGAAGGTGGTGCACACCCCGTCTCCGTGGGCGATGGTCGCCAACCGTTGCACATGGGTGCCGAGGAGTTCGGAGAACACCTCGGTCTCCACCTCGCACAGCTGCGGGAACCGCTCCGCCACGTGCGCCACCGGGCAGTGGTGCTGGCACAGCTGCTCACCCACCGAGGTGGGCGCCTCCCGTGCCGTCGCGGCGTAACCGTCCTCGGTCAGCGCCCGGGCCAGGGCCCGTACGCGGTCCTGCGGTTCGGCGTCCTTGATCGCCTCACGGTACCTCTGGGTCGCCCCGGCCATCCGGGCCCGGGCGAAGGCGGCGACCGCCGCCGCCCCCAGCTCGCCGCCGCCCGCCGACTGCGCGATCCAGCGCAGGGCGTCCACGGCCAGCCGGTCGTAGTCCTGGTCGAAGGCGTCCCGACCGTAGTCGGTGAGCGCGAAGACCCGGGCGGGCCGGCCGCGTCGCCGCGACCCGTACACCCGCTGCTCACGGGACTCCACGGTGCCCTCACCCACCAGGGTGTCCAGGTGCCGGCGTACGGCGGCCTGGGTGAGGCCCAGCCTCAGGGCGAGCTGGGCGGCGGTGGAGGGGCCGTGGTCGAGGATGGAGCGGGCGACCTTGTTGCGCGTCCCGTGCTGCTCGTCCGTGGCGGGAGGCACGACGGAACCGGCGGCGGACGTGTCCGTCGCTGGCTGTTCGGCGTCTCCCGCGTTTTTCACAACGCCATTGTTGCGTAATTCCGCGAAGCCCGGCAAGCCGCATCCTGACGCACCCGGATGGGGTGCGTCACGTAAGGCGACCCTTACTCGACGGCTGCTCAGCGGCCGTTCGCCGGCCGTTCACCACTCCCCGGAACCGCCCCGACACGACCCGCCGCCACACGCCCACCGGCCGCTCCCTACACTCGCGGACATGCAGAACGCAGCGGCGGTACGGGTCGAGGGGCTGGTCAAACGCTTCGGCGCCAAGACCGCCGTGAACGACCTCCACCTCACGGTCGCCGCCGGTTCGGTGACCTGCGTGCTGGGCCCCAACGGCGCCGGTAAGACCACCACCATCGAGACCTGCGAGGGCTACCTCCGCCCCGACGCCGGCACCGTACGGGTGCTGGGCCTGGACCCGGTACGCGACGCCGAGGCCCTACACCCCAGGATCGGGGTGATGCTCCAGTCCGGCGGGGTCTACCCCGGTGTCCGCGCGGTCGAGATGCTGCGCCACACGGCCTCCCTGCACGCCCACCCCCTGGACGTGGACGCCCTGGTGGAGCGACTGGGCCTCGGGAGCTGCGGCCGTACCCCGTACCGCCGGCTCTCCGGGGGGCAGCAACGCAGACTGGCCCTGGCCATGGCGGTGGTGGGCCGCCCCGAGCTGGTGTTCCTGGACGAGCCGACGGCCGGCCTGGACCCACAAGCACGGCGCGCCACCTGGGAGTTGGTGCGCCGACTGCGCCAGGACGGGGTGACCGTGGTGCTCAGCACCCACCACATGGAGGAGGCCGAGGAGCTGTCCGACCACGTCGCCATCGTGGACGGCGGCCGGGTCATCGCCGAGGGCAGCCCCGAACAGCTGTGCCGGGGCGGGGCGGAGAACAGCCTGCGCTTCACCGGCCAGCCGGCCCTGGACCTGGAGTCACTACTCAAGGCGCTGCCGGACGACTGCGCCGCCGTCGAGGCCACGCCCGGCTCGTACCGGCTGACCGGCACCATCGACCCCCAGCTGCTGGCGACCGTCACCGCCTGGTGCGCCCAGCATGGGGTGATGCCGGACCGGATCACCGTGGAGCGGCTGACCCTGGAGGACGTGTTCCTGGAGCTGACCGGTAGGGAGCTGCGCGGATGAGTACGGACACCGGCCGGGCCGAGGGGTTCACCCCCCGTCCGGGAGCCGCGCCCCTGGGGCGCATGGTGCTGGCGCAGGCCCTGCTGGAGACCCGGATGCTGCTACGGCACGGCGAGCAGCTGCTGTTGACCGTGGTGATCCCCACCGTGTTGCTGACCCTGTTCAGCCTGGTCGACATCGTGGACGTCTCGGGCACCGGCGGGGGCAGCCGGGTGGACTACCTCACCCCCGGGGTACTGGCGCTGGCGGTACTGTCCACCGCCTTCACCGGCCAGGCCATCTCGACCGGGTTCGAGCGGCGGTACGGGGTGCTGAAGCGGCTGGGCTGCTCCCCCCTGCCCCGCTGGGCGCTGATGGTCGCCAAGACCTGCTCGGTACTGGCGATCGAGATCCTCCAGATCGCCCTGCTGACCTGTGTGGCCCTGGCCCTGGGCTGGTCGCCCCACGGCCAACCCCTCACCGTGGCACTGCTGTTGCTGCTGGGCACCGCCGCCTTCTCCGGGCTCGGCCTGCTGATGGCCGGCACCCTGCGCGCGGAGGCCACCCTCGCCGCCGCCAACCTGGTGTTCGTCCTGCTGCTGCTGTGCGGCGGGGTGGTGGTGCCTCTGGAGCGGTTCCCCGACGGGGTGCGGGCCGGGCTGGAGCTGCTGCCCGTGCCGGCACTGGCCGAGGGGCTGCGGGAGGTGCTGCGCGAGGGCGCCGGCCTGCCCTGGGAACAGCTCGGGGTGCTGGGGGTGTGGGCGGTGCTGGCCCTGGCCGCCGCGGCACGTTTCTTCCGCTGGGACTGACCCCCTGCCGGGCGCCGTTGCCCGCCCGGGACCGCCGGCCGCCCCTCGTGAAAGCGCGCACAAGCGCTCGCCTACGATAACCCCGTGTCCAAACTGAGGGAAGCCGCGAGGATCGGCCGCAACCCCGTCGCCTACGTCGCCAGCCGGTGGACCCCGAGCCAGCGCACCCTGGAGCGGGCCACCCTGTCCGCGCTGGTGATGAGCGTGGTCATCGTGGTCACCGGCGGAGCGGTACGGCTGACCGGCTCGGGACTCGGCTGCGAGACCTGGCCCAAGTGCGGTGAGGACAGCCTGACCGCCACCCCGGAGATGGGGCTGCACGGCGCCATCGAGTTCGGCAACCGGATGCTCACCTACGTGCTGTGCGCGGCGGTGGGCTGGGCCATCGTGGCCGCCCGGAGCGCCAAGCCGGTGCGCCGGGGGCTGGGCCGGCTCGCCTGGTCGCAGTTCTGGCTGGTGATGTCCAACGCGGTGCTCGGCGGTATCACGGTGCTCACCGAGCTGAACCCGTACACCGTGGCCGGCCACTTCCTGGCCGCCAGCGGCCTGCTGACCGTCGCCATGATCACCTGGTACCGCTCCCGGGAGGGCGACGTACCGCCCCGCCCCCGGGCGGGCCCGGTGGCACGCCGGCTGACCTGGACCCTGGTCGTCCTGTCCGGCGCCCTGGTGGTGGCCGGCACCGTGGTCACCGGCTCCGGCCCGCACGCCGGCGACAACAGCGACGTGCCCCGGATGCCCGTGGACTGGGAGGGGGCGGCGCATGTGCACGCCTACCTGGCCTGGGCGGTGGTCCTGGTGACCCTGGCCCTGGCGGCGGTGCTGCGCGCGGTGGACGCCCCCTCGGGCCCCCGTACCGCGGTGCGTGACCTGGTGCTGGTGCTGCTGGCCCAGGGCGTGATCGGCTATGTGCAGTTCTTCACCGAGCTGCCCGAACTCCTGGTCGGCGCCCACCTGTTGGGCTCGGCCGTGGTGTGGTGCGCGGTGCTCCGCGTCCTGCTGTCGATGCGGGAGCGGGGCGCCCCCGAGGCCTCCGCCAGCGTGGCGGCACCCCGCTCGGAGCCCGACCTCCAGCCCGCCGCCCGCTGAGGTCACCGGCCTGGGGCTCAGCCCGTCCGGGGCGCCGGGCGGGCTGAGCCCGGTGGCGCCCCGTACCCGGGTCAGTCGTTGCTGGGGCCGCCGAACTGGGAGCCGGCCATGCGGGTCCACTCGTAGGGGCCGGTGCGCACCCGGTCGGCGAGGGCGCCGTCGAACTTCTCGTGCACGGTGATCCCGGAGCGCTCCACGGCCTGTTCGGCGACCTCCTGGCTGGGAGCCACCAGGTCGCCCCAGTCCCCGTTCTCGGCGACGAGCACGACGCGGGCACCGCGTTCACCGATGTAGGCGATCTGCCCCTCGACCGAACCGCCGTGGGACTTGGCGAAGGACTCGATCTGGCGGGCGAGCTTGCTGGTCCGCTTGCGGTCCCGCTTGGCCCGCCGGGACTGGTCGGCGGTCTTCGCCGGGTCTGCTACCTCTGCTGGATCTGCCATGAGCCGATGCTACCTACTGGTAACGAGCCGGGGCACCCGTGGATGACCGACACCACACACGGCGGGTGGTACGGGGGTCCCAGCGCGGGGGTCAGCGCAGGAAGGGGTCCACGGCGACGGCGACGAACAACACCGAGACATAGGTGATCGACCAGTGGAACAGCCGCATCTCGCGCAGCGCGGCACCGGTGACCCCGGCCTTGGCGCGGGCTCGTAGACCGTGCGCCTCCTTCAGCCACCAGGCTCCGGCGAGCACCGCCACCAGGGGGTAGAACCAGCCGACGTAGCCCAGCGGCCACAGCGCCAGGGAGACGGCCACCATCACCCAGCTGTAGAGGACGATCTGCCGGGCGACCACCGTGTTGGCGGCGATCACCGGGAGCATCGGGACCCCGACGCGGGCGTAGTCGTCCTTGACCTTCATCGACAGCGGCCAGTAGTGCGGCGGGGTCCAGAAGAACATCACCAGGAACAGCACCACGGCGGCCCAGCTGACCTCGTTGGTCACCGAGGACCAGCCGATCAGCACCGGCATACAGCCGGCGATGCCGCCCCAGACGATGTTCTGGGAGGTCCGCCGCTTGAGCAGCAGGGTGTACACGAGGACGTAGAACAGCAGCGCGCCCAGGGCGAGCGCCGCCGACAGCCAGTTGACCAGCAGCCCGAACCACAGGGTGGAGACCACGGCCAGGGCCAGTCCGAAGACCAGCCCCTCCCGGGGGCTGACGATCCCGGTGACCAGGGGACGCCGCTCGGTGCGGTGCATCAGGGCGTCGATGTCGCGGTCGATGTACATGTTGAGGGCGTTGGCCCCGCCGGCCGACAGGTAGCCGCCGGTACAGGTCGCCAGCACCAGCCACAGGTCCGGTACGCCCTGCGCGGCCAGGAACATCACCGGCACCGTGGTGATGAGCAGCAGCTCGATGATGCGCGGCTTGGTGAGGGCCACGAAGGCGGCGACACGGGCACCACGGGGATGGCGTGGATGATGCGGTTCGAGCACCCCGGCGGGACGGGATTCGACGGCGGTCACGAACACCCCTGACAAGTGACACGGTGCGGCTCGCGCCGCCTCTGCAACAAGCGAGAGCACCCCCGACCGGCGGAGGTGGCTCGCACGTACCACGCCACTGTAGACCTTGGCCACAGCCGCCCCGCGCGGGGGGTCGACGTGTTGACGCACCCCGCTCCGGGCCGCCCCACACCCGGGGGCGGGGCCCTTCCGACACCTGTTCCCCGCGCCTTCCCGCCCCCGCCAGAGCGGGCCGCGCCCAGGGCCGCGCCACCGTCGGACGCCACCGGCCCGTGGTACGGGGTGTCCGGCCGGTGGGGCGCCCGTATCAGGGGCCGAGACGAGGAGCCGCCTCCCGGCGGGGAGGCCCATGCTGGTCCCCGGCGTATCCCGGCCGCCACCCCCGGTGACGGGAGCGACCGGCGGGCCTCGGGAGCGCCCGTGGGCGGCACCGTGCGAGAGCGGGCGGGGTCGGAATACCGGCCCCCTTCTCAACCGTTGCCGCCACAGGTGGTGAGTGACCCTCAGGAACCGGGCCGGGTACCGGGTTCACCGGCCGTCGGGACAGCGGGATCGGCGAAGGCGGCGAACCCCGCGTGGCCCCGTGTCACCCCGTGGCAGCCGCCCCGAGGGGCGGCTGCCACGACCTCCCCCACGGGCGCGAGAGGGAGGCCCGACAGGGGTACGCTCGGCACTGGCCGGTGGCGCCGATCAGCCGGCGACCGAAAACGCGGAGAGGAGCCCTGACTCAGGGTGAGCACCAAGCCGACCAACACAGACCTCGAGTGGACCGAACTCGACCAGCGGGCCGTCGACACCGTCCGAGTCCTGGCAATGGACTCGGTACAGAAGGTGGGCAACGGACACCCCGGTACGGCGATGAGTCTGGCCCCCGCCGCCTATCTTCTGTTCCAGAAGCTGATGCGGCACGACCCGGCGGACGCCGAGTGGCCCGGCCGGGACCGTTTCGTCCTCTCCGTGGGCCACTCCAGCCTCACGCTCTACATCCAGCTCTACCTGTCCGGTTACGGACTGGGCCTGGACGACCTCAAGTCCTTCCGCACCTGGGGCAGTCGCACCCCCGGCCACCCCGAGTACGGGCACACGGTCGGGGTGGAGACCACCACCGGGCCGCTGGGGCAGGGCGTCGCCAACGCGGTCGGGATGGCCATGGCCGCCCGGTACGAGCGGGGGCTGTTCGACCCCGACGCCGCCCCCGGCACCTCCCCGTTCGACCACACCATCTGGGCCGTCGCCGGTGACGGCTGCCTCCAGGAGGGCATCTCCGCGGAGGCCTCCTCCCTGGCCGGCCACCAGAAGCTGGGCAACCTGGTGCTGCTCTGGGACGACAACCACATCTCCATCGAGGGCGACACCGAGGCGGCCGTCTCCGAGGACACCTGCGCCCGGTACGAGGCCTACGGCTGGCACGTACAGCGCGTGGACCAGCTGCCCAACGGCGACCTGGACCCGGCCGGGCTGTACCGGGCGATGAAGGCCGCGCAGGCCGAGACCGAGCGCCCCTCCTTCATCGCCGCCCGCTCGCTGATCGCCTGGCCCGCCCCCAACGCCCAGAACACCGAGGCCGCCCACGGTTCGGCCCTGGGCGCGGAGGAGGTGGCCGCCACCAAGCGGCTGCTGGACTTCGACCCCGAGGTGGACTTCCCGGTCGAGGACCGGGTGCTCGCCCACGCCCGCAAGGTCATGGACCGGGGCCGGGAGGAGCACGCCGCCTGGGACAAGCAGATGGCTGCCTGGCGCAGCTCCCAACCGGAGCGGGCGGCGGAGTTCGACCGCGTCCAGGCCGGGCGGCTGCCCGAGGGCTGGGAGGAGGCGCTGCCCAGCTTCGAGGCGGGCAAGGACGTCGCCACCCGCAAGGCCTCCGGGGCGGTGCTCAAGGCGCTGGGCCCGGTGGTGCCGGAGCTGTGGGGCGGCTCGGCCGACCTGGCCGGCTCCAACAACACCACCTTCGACGGCAGTTCCTTCCTCCCGGCGGGCAACCCCCTGCCGAACGCCGACCCCTACGGCCGCACCATCCACTTCGGCATCCGCGAGCACGCCATGGCCGGCGCCCTCAACGGCATCGCCCTGCACGGCAACACCCGGGTGTACGGCGGCACCTTCCTGGTGTTCTCCGACTACATGCGCAACGCGGTACGGCTGGCGGCGCTGATGGGCGTGCCGGTCACCCACGTGTGGACCCACGACTCCATCGGGCTCGGTGAGGACGGGCCCACCCACCAGCCGGTGGAGCACCTCGCCTCGCTGCGGGCCATCCCGGGCCTGAACCTGGTCCGGCCGGCGGACGCCAACGAGACCACGATCTGTTGGGCGGAGATCCTGCGCCGGCACGGCACCAAGCCGGCACCACACGGACTGGCGCTCACCCGGCAGAACGTCCCCACCTACGAGCCCAACCCCCTGGCCGCCAGGGGCGGTTACGTCCTGGCCGAGGCCGAGGGCGGCGCGCCCCGGGTGGTGCTGATCGGCACCGGCTCCGAGGTGCAGTTGGCGGTCGAGGCCCGCGAACGGCTCCAGGCCGACGGCGTACCCACCCGGGTGGTGTCGATGCCGTCCATGGAGTGGTTCGAGGAGCAGGACCAGGAGTACCGGGACCAGGTGCTGCCGCCGTCGGTGCGGGCCCGGGTCGCGGTGGAGGCCGGGGTGGCCATGCCCTGGCACCGCTGGGTCGGGGACTCGGGACGGATCGTGTCGCTGGAGCACTTCGGCGCCTCCGCCGACTACCAGACCCTCTACCGCGAGTTCGGCATCACCGCCGAGGCCGTGGAACGGGCCGCCCGGGAGTCGTTGGACGCCGTGTCACAGGCCGGCTGAACCCCAAGACGATCACGACTAGCAGGAGTTGTCATCCATGAGTGACGCACTGGGACGCCTGACCGAGGAAGGCGTCGCGATCTGGCTGGACGACCTGTCCCGCCAGCGCATCTCCTCGGGCGAGCTGGGCGAGCTGATCGACGAGCAGCACGTCGTCGGGGTCACCACCAACCCGTCGATCTTCCAGAAGGCCATCGGCTCCGGCGAGGGCTACGAGCAGCAGCTCGCCGAACTGGCCAGCCGTGGCGTCGAGGTGGACGAGGCGCTGCGCATGATCACCACCGCCGACGTACGGGACGCCGCCGACGTGCTGCGCCCGCTGTTCGAGTCCACCGGCGGCCGGGACGGCCGGGTGTCCATCGAGGTGGACCCCCGGCTGGCGCACCGCACGGACGCCACCGTCGCCGAGGCCAAGCAGCTGGCCTGGCTGGTGGACCGCCCCAACACCCTGATCAAGATCCCCGCCACGGAGGCAGGGCTGCCGGCCATCACCGAGGTCACCTCCCTGGGGATCAGCGTCAACGTGACCCTGATCTTCTCCCTGGAGCGGTACCGGGCGGTGATGGACGCCTACCAGGCCGGACTGGAGAAGGCCGACGCCAAGGGCCTGGACATCTCCCAGATCCACTCGGTGGCCTCGTTCTTCGTCTCCCGGGTGGACAGCGAGATCGACAAGCGGCTGGAGGCCCTGGGCACCCCGGAGGCCAAGGCGCTGAAGGGCAAGGCGGCGATCGCCAACGCCCGGCTGGCCTACCAGGCGTACGAGGAGACGGTCCACGCCGACCGCTGGACCCGGCTGGCCGCCAAGGGGGCGCAGGCCCAGCGCCCGCTGTGGGCCTCGACCGGGGTGAAGGACCCGGCGTACCCGGACACCCTGTACGTGACCGAGCTGGTCGCCCCGGGCACCGTCAACACCATGCCGGAGGCCACCCTGGAGGCCACCGCCGACCACGGCGAGATCACCGGCGACACCGTTCGCGGACGGTACGAGCAGGCCAGGGCGGACCTGGACGCCATCGAGGCGCTGGGCATCTCCTACGACGAGGTGGTCCGCCAGCTGGAGGACGAGGGCGTGGAGAAGTTCGAGTCCTCCTGGAACGACCTGCTGGCCTCGACCCGTTCGGAGCTGGAACGCCAGGCACCCGAGGAGGGCTAGGACCATTGAGCGGCGCGGCCCCCAACCCGCTCCGTGACGCCCAGGACCGACGGCTCCCGCGTATCGCGGGACCGTCGGGACTGGTGATCTTCGGCGTCACGGGGGATTTGTCACGCAAAAAGCTGATGCCCGCGGTGTACGACCTCGCCAACCGGGGGCTGCTGCCACCGGGCTTCTCCCTGGTGGGCTTCGCCCGCCGGGACTGGGAGCACGAGGACTTCGCCGAGGTGGTGCACGACGCGGTCAAGGAGCACTCCCGTACGGAGTTCCGCGAGGAGGTCTGGCAGCAGCTCGCCCAGGGGATGCGCTTCGTGCCGGGCACCTTCGACGACGACGAGGCGTTCGCCCGACTCCGGTCCACCATCGAGGAGTTGGACAAGTCCCGGGGCACCGGGGGCAACTTCGCCTTCTACCTCTCGGTGCCGCCCAGGTTCTTCCCCACCGTGGTCTCGCAGCTGAAGAAGCACGGCCTCAACGAGGGCGGTGAGGGCTCCTGGCGGCGCGCGGTCATCGAGAAGCCCTTCGGCCACGACCTGGCCAGCGCCCAGGAGTTGAACCAGGTCATCTACCAGGTCTTCCGCACCCACGAGGTCTTCCGCATCGACCACTACCTGGGCAAGGAGACCGTCCAGAACATCCTGGCGCTGCGGTTCGCCAACACCATGTTCGAGCCCCTGTGGAACCGGGGCTACGTCGACCACGTACAGATCACCATGGCCGAGGACATCGGCATCGGCGGTCGCGCGGGCTACTACGACGGCATCGGCTCGGCACGGGACGTACTCCAGAACCACCTGCTCCAACTCCTGGCGCTGACCGCCATGGAGGAGCCGGCCTCCTTCGACGCCAAGGCCCTGGTCACCGAGAAGCTGAAGGTCCTCAACGCGGTGCGGCTGCCGACCGACCTGGACGCGGCCACCGTACGCGGCCAGTACCAGGCGGGCTGGCAGGGCGGGGTGAAGGTGCCCGGCTACCTGGAGGAGGAGGGCATCGACCCCGAGTCCCGCACCGACACCTACGCGGCCGTCAAGCTGGAGATCGACAACCGGCGCTGGGCCGGCGTGCCGTTCTACCTGCGTACCGGCAAGCGGCTGGGCCGGCGGGTCACCGAGATCGCCGTGGTCTTCCAACGGGCCCCGCACTCCCCCTTCGACGCCACCGACACCCAGGAACTGGGCCAGAACGCGCTGGTGATCCGGGTACAACCGGACGAGGGCGTCACCATCCGGTTCGGCTCCAAGGTGCCCGGCACCTCCATGGAGATCCGGGACGTGACCATGGACTTCGCCTACGGGGAGTCCTTCACCGAGTCCAGCCCGGAGGCCTACGAACGGCTGCTGCTGGACGTGCTGTTGGGAGACGCCAACCTCTTCCCCCGGCACCAGGAGGTGGAGCGCTCCTGGGAGATCCTGGACCCGGTCGAGGAGCACTGGGCCCGCCACGGCCGGCCCGAGCCCTACACCGCCGGCACCTGGGGTCCCAGGGCGGCCGACGAGATGCTCGCACGGGACGGACGGAGTTGGCGGCGGCCATGAACATCGACCTCACCGACACCACCTCAAGCCAGATCAACGCGGCACTGGTGCGCAGCCGCAGGGCCACCGGCACCCCGGCGATCGGCATGGTGCTCACCCTGGTCATCGTCACCGACGAGGGCAACCACTACGACGCGTTGAAGTCCGCCCGCGAGGCCTCCAAGGAACACCCCTCCCGCATCCTGGTGGTGGTCCGCCGCCCCGGACGCTCCCCCCGGGACCGGGCCATCGCCCGGCTGGACGCCGAGGTCCGGCTGGGCGGGGAGTCCGGCACCGGCGAGACCGTCCTGCTGCGCCTGCACGGGGAGTTGGCCTCGCACTCCTACAGCGTGGTGCTCCCCCTGCTGCTGCCGGACGCCCCGGTGGTCGTCTGGTGGCCCGAGGACGCCCCCGAGGTGCCCTCGGAGGACCTGTTGGGCAAGCTGGCCCAGCGCCGCATCACCGACGCCGCGGCCACCGAGGACCCCACCGCCACCCTGGAGCTGAGGTCCCGCACCTACGCCCCGGGGGACACCGACCTGGCCTGGACCCGGATCACGCCCTGGCGCAGCATGTTGGCCGCCGCCCTGGACCAGCGGCACCCCGTCATCGCCTCCGCCGAGGTGGAGGGCGAGGGCTACAACCCCAGCGGGGAACTGCTCGCCCTGTGGCTGGCCGCCCGGCTGGAGGTCCCGGTACGCCGCACCCTGTCCGAGGGGCCGGGCATCACCGCCGTACGCCTCAACACCAGTGAGGGCGACATCTGCCTGGACCGGGCACACGGCTCACTCGCCGAACTGGCGGTGCCCGGGCAGCCGGACCGCCACGTCGCCCTGCACCGCAGGTCGACCGCCGAACTGCTCACCGAGGAGCTGCGCCGCCTCGACCCCGACCCCGCCTACGAGCAGGCCATCCGCCACGGGGTACGGCGACTGGGCGAGGAGGCCGCGACGGCCGACCCGCCACCCCGCAAGCCCCGACGGGGCACCACCAGGAAGAACGCCGCCAGGGAGAGCCAGGACACCGGGGAAGCCGCCCCGCAGCCTTCCCCCACCGAGCCGGAGAACACCACGACCCCCCAGGAGGCCGGCTGATGACCCGTCCACCGGAGGTGGAGGTCCACCCCGACGCCCAGGCGATGGCCGAGGCCGCCGCCGGACAGCTGCTGACCACCCTGTCCGAGGCCCAGCAGATCCGGGGCACCGCCTCGGTGGTGCTCACCGGAGGCCGCAACGGCATCGCGGTGCTGTCGCAGATGGTCCGTTCCCCCGAGGCCCTGCTGCTGGACTTCGGCCGGCTGGACGTGTGGTGGGGCGACGAACGGTTCCTGCCCGACGGAGACCCGGACCGCAACGAGACCCAGGCCCGCGAGGCGCTGTTGGACCGGGTGCAGCTGGACCCGCCCCGGGTACGCCCGATGCCCGCGCTGGACGGCCTGTTCGGCACCGACGTCGACCAGGCGGCCGAGGCCTACGCCACCATGCTGGACCAGGTCGAAGTCCCCTTCGACGTACTGCTGTTGGGGGTGGGCCCGGACGGTCACGTGGCGTCCCTGTTCCCCGGCTCGACCGGGGTCGCCGAACGGGAGCGGAGCGTGGTGGGTGTACGCGAGGCCCCCAAGCCTCCGCCGGTACGGATCTCGCTCACCCTGCCCGCCATCCGTTCGGCCCGCGAGGTGTGGCTGCTGGCGGCCGGCCCGGACAAGGCCGAGGCGGTGGCCCGGCTGCTGTCCGAGGAGGACCCTCAGCGGACCCCCGCCTCCGGGGTGTGGGGCCGCGAGCGCACCCGCCTCCTCCTGGACCGCGAGGCGGCGGCCCACCTGGCCTCCTGACCCGGACCTAGCTACCGCTCCACGGCCGGCGCGTATCGCCGTGGAGCGGTAGGCGCGGGACAGGATCCCCTACAGAGCCCGCCGCATCTCCCCGACCAACGCCGTCCGGGTCCGGCGGGCGGCCTGCCAGGCGCGCAGGTACTCGCCAGAGTCCGGCAGGTGGCCGGCGACCACCACGTCGTAGAGGTCCAGTACGGAGAGGGTGGCCCCTCGGGCCCTGTCGACCAGTGCCCCTCGCGCCACGAGTTCCAGTCGATGCTGCGCCGTGTAGACCCCGTACTCGCTGATCACCACATGCCCCTCGCCGACCCTCCCGAGGGAGGGCTCCGCCCGCGAGAAGGCGGCCCGCGCCTGGGAAAGGGCGGTCAGGTAGTCGGTAAAGGCCGCCCGGAGCGCGTCACGATCCCGCTCCGAGCGCTCACGTCGCCAACGAAGATGATCGGTTACCAGCGTGGCGAACACGCCCAGCACCGTGCCCACGGCCACCGCCGCCAACGTCGACCCCTGCATACACCCTCCTGAAGTCTCCGGTGCGGCCGGCTCTCAGCCCCTCGCTGGTACGCCGGCCCGGACCTGGCCTCCTGACCCGGACCCGCCACGGCGAGGGGCCCCGCCCGGCAGTGGAGTACTGCCGGGCGGGGCCCCTCGGGTGTGACGGTGTGGGCGTCAGCTGACCGGGGCCAGCTTGTCCACGATGCCGGGGTTGGCGTCCATCCACTTGCGGGCGGACTCCTTCTCCTTGCCCTGGCCGCCCTTCTGGATCTCGGCCTCCAGGGAGGCGAGGTCCTTCTCGGACAGCTTGAACTTCTTGAGCCACTTGTTCAGCTCGGGAAGGTCCTTGGCGAAGGTCTTCTTACCGGTCATGTGGATGTTGTCGCCCTTGCCCCAGGCACCCTTCGGGTCCTTGAGCTTGGTCAGGTCGTACTTGGCGTACGCCCAGTGCGGCGACCACAGGGTGACCACGACCGGCTCCTTCTTCTTGATGGAGCGGTCCAGCTCGGACAGCATCGACGCGGTCGAGGAGGAGACGACCTTCCAGTCGGTGAGACCGTACTCCTTGACGACCTTGTCCTTGAGGATGCCCATCATCCCGGCGGACGCCTCGATGCCGATGATCTTCCCCTTGAACTCACCCTTGTGGTTCTTGAGGTCCTCCAGCGACTTGACGTCCTTCATGTACGAGGGCACCGACAGTTCCAGCGAGGTGGGGCCGTACCACTTGCCGAGGTCGGTCATCCTGTCACCGTACTTGTCCATGTACTGCTTGTGCGTGGTCGGCAGCCAGGCGTCGAACTGGACGTCCATGTCGCCTCTGGCCAGCGCGGTGTACAGCGGACCCGGGTCGAGCTGCTTGACGCTGGGCTTGTAGCCACGGTCCTCGAGGATGTTCTGCCAGAGGTAGGTGCTGGCGATCGCCTCGTCCCACGGGAAGTAGCCGAGCTTCACGGCCTTGCCCGCGTCCTTGCCCTCTGTCTTCCCACCGCCGGAGACGGGAGCCATCGTGTCGACGTAGTCGGGGTGCTTCTTCAGCCACTCCTTGACCGCGTCCTGCTCCTTGCCCTTGCCGGCATCGGTGATCAGGCCCTCCAGCTCGGTGAGGTCCTTCTCGTTCATCTTGAAGTTCTTCAGCCAGCCGGAGACCGTGGGGTCGTCCTTGCTGAAGCCCTTGCGCGCCACGGTGTGGATCTTGTCGCCCTTGCCCCAGGCACCCTTCGGGTCCTTGAGCTTGGTCAGGTCGTACTTGCTGTACGCCCAGTGCGGCGACCACAGGGTGGTGACGATCGGCTTCTTCTGCTTGTACGAGCGGTCCAGCTCGGACAGCATCGACGCGGTCGAGGAGGAGACGACCTTCCAGTCGGTGAGGCCGTACTCCTTGACGATCTTGTCCTTGAGGATGCCCATCTCACCGGACGAGGCCTCGATACCGATGATCTTGCTGCCGAACTTGTCCTTGTTGGCCTTCAGATCATCCAGCGACTCGATGCCCTTCATGTACGAGGGCACCGACAGCTCCAGGGAGGTGGGCCCGTACCACTGGCCCAGGTCCTCCAACTTGCTCCCGTACTTCTTCCAGTACTGCTCGTGCGTGGTCGGCAGCCAGGTGTCGGTCTGGAAGTCGAGGTCGCCCTTGGCCAGCGCGGTGAACATCGGGCCGGGGTCGAGCTGTTGCAGGCTCGCCTTGTAGCCGCGCTGCTCCAGGACCTCCTTCCACAGGTACGAGGAGGCGATGCCCTCGTCCCAGGGGATGTAGCCCATCTTGATCTGCTTGCCCTTGCCGACGTTGGTGCCGCCGGCCTGCTTGGTGTCGTCGTCGCTGCCGGCGATGTTCATGCCACCGGCGATGAGCGCGAGGACCACGACGCCGACACCGGCCACGGCGGTGCCGGGACGGTAGTGCACCAGCTTCCAGCCGCTGGCCATGGCCGCGGCCTTGGCCAGCGCGCGACGGCCGAGCGGGGAGACGCGCTGGTTGAGCGCGGCGGTCACCCGGTCCAGGTACATGGCCAGGATGACGACCGCGAGGCCGGCCTCGAAGCCGGCGCCGATCTCGACGCGGGTCACCGCGTTGTAGACGTCCTCACCCAGGCCGGAGGCACCGGCCATACCGGCGATGACGACCATGGACAGCGCGAGCATGATGACCTGGTTGACGCCGGCCATGATGGTCGGCAGCGCGAGCGGCAGCTGCACCCGACGCAGGGTGTTGCCCGGGGTGGTGCCGAAGGCCTCGGCGGCCTCCACCAGCTCGTGGTCGACCTGCCGGATGCCCAGCTCGGTCATACGTACCGCCGGCGGCATCGAGAAGATGACGGTGGCCAGCAGACCCGGCGTGACGCCGACGCCGAAGAAGACGACGCCCGGCAGCAGGTAGATCATCGCCGGCATGGTCTGCATGAAGTCCAGCACCGGACGCACGGCGGCCGAGACCGCCTTGTTCTGCGCGGCCCAGATGCCCAGCGGCACCGCGATGATCAGCGTGATCACGGTACAGACGAGCACCATGGACAGCGTCATCATCGCGTTGTCCCACAGCCCGATCGAGTCGATGACCATGAAACCGATCATCGCGAGCAGGGCGGGGAACAGGCCGCGCAACCAGAAGGTCACCACAGCGAGGATGGCGCCCATGAGCAGTGGCTCGGGGGCGCCGAGGACGGTGTTCACACCGTCGAAACCGTTGGTCAGTACGGCGCTGATCGCGTCGAACAGCCATGTCAGATGGGCCTGAAGCCAGTCGATGAACGACTCGACTCTCGACCCGAAGTCGATCTTAGGCACCAGCGGTCACCTTTTCCCCGTCACCCTCGTCGGCGTCGTCGCCGATCGCCTCACTCAGCACCGACAGCAGTCGGCCCCGCTCGATGCGGCCGACCAGGTCGCCGTCGTCACCGGTGACGCCGACCGCCTCGTCGCCGCCCGCGAAGGGTCCGAACAGTTCGGCGACCGGGGTGTCCTCGGGCACCGCGGTGAAGCTCTTGGAGAGCTTGCCCTTGGCCTGCTCCATGATCGAGCCGGCGGTGAGCACCCGGGTACGGTCCACGTCCTCGACGAAGCGGCGTACGTAGTCGTTCGCCGGCCGGACGAGGATGTCCTCGGGGGCGCCGATCTGGACTATTCGACCGTCACGCATCACCGCGATGCGGTCGCCCAGGCGCATGGCCTCGTTGAGGTCGTGGGTGATGAAGACGATGGTCTTCTTCAGCTTCTCCTGCAGCTCCAGCAGCTGGTCCTGCATGTCGCGGCGGATCAGCGGGTCCAGCGCGGAGAAGGACTCGTCCATCAGCAGCAGGTCGGCGTCGGTGGCGAGCGCGCGGGCCAGACCGACCCGCTGCTGCATACCACCGGACAGCTCGTCGGGCCAGGACTTCTCCCAGCCCTCCAGGCCGGTGAGGGCCAGCGCCTCCTTGGCGCGCTCCTCACGCTCCTTCTTCTCGACGCCCTGCACCTCAAGGCCGTACGCGGCGTTCTCCATGACGCTGCGGTGCGGGAAGAGGGCGAAGTGCTGGAAGACCATGCTGATCTTCCGGGAGCGAACCGCGCGGAGCCCGGCGGGGCTCAACTTCGTCAGGTCCTCACCGTCGAACTTCACGGCACCGGCCGTCGGCTCAAGCAGTCCGTTCAGCAGCCGCAGCAGCGTGGACTTGCCGGAGCCGGAGAGGCCCATCACGACGAAGATCTCGCCCGACTGGACCTCGAAGCTCGCGTCGATGACGGCGGCCGTGATCCCGCTCTTGCGCAGTTCCTCGCGGTCGACACCGGATTCGAGCCGGCCCACCGCCTGTTCCGCTTGTTTGCCGAACACCTTGTACAGGTGCTCGGCTTTTAGCCTGCTCACATACACCTCACGAGTCGTACGTAATACGACCCGCCTCCCCTCCGACGGGCCGCAGAGTGGTGCGGGCTGAGCCCGAATTACACCGTTTCACCCGGGGGGAGATCGGCCCCACTTCGGGTGCGCCGCTGCCCATACTTTCACACTCCAAACACATCAGTGACGCAGGCCACAACACCTGGATAACGACTGCACATCGGCGCTATAAGGCTCCGACCAGCAGATCACCCCACGGTTGACCACCGGTGACTACGGGTGGACAAGCGCCACCCACAACCCGTCAAACGACCGCGAAAACGTGCCAGTCGGAACGAACAGTGCGTCTCAGGACAAATATCACCAGAGGTCGAACGGTGCGTCACTCCCCCGACTCAACCCCCAGCTCAACCCTCGGCCAGCGCCGCCTCCAGCGCGGTGACCAACTGTTCGGTGACCCGGGGTTCGGGCGGGGCGAGGGGACCGCGTACCGGACCCCCGGGAAGACCGGCCACCTGGAACAGGGCCTTGACCGCCACGGGTGCCGGCAGTTCGGGGCCGACCTGACCGATCAGGGGCAGCAGCCTCCGGTGGAGGGCGAGGGCCGCCGGGTGGTCGCCCCGGTCCTCGTGGTCCCACATCCGGCGCAGCAGGGGCCCGGCCACGTTGGCGAGCCAGCTGACGTACCCCACCGCGCCCAGCGAACGCAGCGGCAGGTTCCACTCGTCCCCGCCCGCGTAGTACGCCAGGTCGGTCTCCGCGAGGACTCGGCCGGACCTCGACGGGTCGCCGGACCGGTCCAGCACCCCCTGGACGCGGGGGTGTTCGGCCAGGGCGAGCAGGGTGTCCGTCTCCAGAGCGGTACCCCGGTCGTGGAGCATCACCGGCAGTTCGGTGGCGTCCGCGACCGTGACCAGGTGCCGTCGCACCGCCAAGCGGCCGGTCGGGAAGGGCGGGGCGGACACCAACAGGCCGTGGGCACCGGCCTGTTGGAAGCGGCGGGCCAGCTCGACGGCGCGTCGGGTGTCACCGCCGCTCACCCCCGTGGTGATACGGGCCCGGTCCCCCACCTCGTCCCGTACCGCTTCGAGCAGCGCCAGCTTCTCCTGGTCACAGGTGGTGGCGGCCTCCCCCGTGGTGTCGTGCAGCACCAGTGCGTCACATCCGCCCCGGTCCACCAGGTGGCGGGCCAGCCTTCGGGCGCCGGGCGGGTCCAGCTCACCGTCGGGGGTGAAGGGGGTGATCATGGCGGCGGCCGTACGGCCGAAGGTCGCGTGGTCCCACATGCGGAGAGTCTGTCACCTCCCTCGTACGGTCCCGCGCGCCCCTCGGGGCGGACCCGGTGGGAGGCCCACCGGGTCCGCCCCGTGGGAGGACGCCTTGGCTCAACGTCCGCGCAGTCGGCGGTAGTCGGCGACCAGCGCGCGGGTGGAGGCGTCCAGACCGGGCACCTCGGCCCCCTCGGTCAACGCCGGCTCCACCCGCTTGGCCAGCACCTTGCCCAGCTCCACACCCCACTGGTCGAAGGAGTCGATGTCCCAGACGGCGCCCTGGACGAACACCTTGTGCTCGTAGAGGGCGATGAGCTGACCCAGTACCGAGGGGGACAGCTCGGAGGCGAGGATGGTGGTCGTGGGGCGGTTGCCGGCGAAGGTGCGGTGGGGCACCTGGTGTTCGGGGACGCCCTCCTCCCGTACCTCCCGCTCGGTCTTGCCGAAGGCGAGCGCCTGACCCTGGGCGAACAGATTGGCCATCAGCAGGTCGTGCTGCTCCGCCAGGGGGCCCAGCTCCTCGATGGGCCGGGCGAAGCCCAGCAGGTCGGCCGGGATCAACTGCGTTCCCTGGTGCAGCAGTTGGAAGTAGGCGTGCTGACCGTTGGTGCCGGGGGTGCCCCACACCACCGGTCCGGTGCTCCACTCCACCGGCCGGCCGGAGCGGTCGGTGGACTTGCCGTTGGACTCCATGTCCAGTTGCTGGAGGTAGGCGGTGAACCGGGACAGGTAGTGGCTGTAGGGGAGCACCGCGTGGGACCGCGCCTGGTGGAAGTCGCCGTACCAGAGGCCCAACAGGCCCATCAGCAAGGGGGCGTTGGCCTCCGGCGCGGCGGTACGGAAGTGTTCGTCCACCAGGTGGAAGCCGTCCAGCATCTCCCGGAACCGCTCCGGGCCGACGGCCACCATCAGCGACAGCCCGATGGCCGAGTCCATGGAGTAGCGGCCACCGACCCAGTCCCAGAACTCGAACATGTTCTCCGGGTCGATGCCGAACTCGGCGACCTTCTCCCGGTTGGTCGACAGCGCCACGAAGTGACGGGCCACCGCCTCCTGGCCGGCGCCCAGTCCGGTGAGCGACCAGTCCCGGGCGGCCTTGGCGTTGGTGAGCGTCTCGATGGTGGTGAAGGTCTTGGAGGCGATCACGAACAGGGTGCGCGCCGGGTGGAGGTCGCGCAGCGCCTCGTGGAGGTCGGCGCCGTCCACGTTGGAGACGAAGCGGAATCCCAACTCCCGGTGGGTGTAGGGCCTCAGCGCCTCGTAGGCCATCGCCGGCCCCAGGTCGGAGCCGCCGATGCCGATGTTCACCACGGTGGTGATCGGCTGTCCGGTGTGGCCCAGCCAGCGGCCGGCTCGCACCTCCTCGGCCAGCCGGGCCATGCGGTCCAGCACCCGGTGCACCTCGGGCACCACGTTCCGCCCGTCCACCTCGACCTGCGCGTCGCGGGGGGCGCGCAGCGCGGTGTGCAGCACCGCGCGGTCCTCGGTGGTGTTGATCCGCTCGCCCCGGAACATCGCGTCCCGCAGTGCGGCCACTCCGCGTGCCTGGGCCAACTCCCGCAGCAGGCGCAGGGTTTCGTCGGTGACCAGGTGTTTGGAGTAGTCGAGGGTGAGGTCACCGACCTGGAGGCGGTAGCGCCGGGCCCGGTCGGGGTCGTGGGCGAACAGTTCTCGCAGGTCCACCCGCCCCAGTTTCTCCCGGTGCTCGGCGAGCGCCCTCCACTGGGGAAGCTGGTCCAGCCTGGTGTGGCCTTCGGTGCTCATCGCGCGACATCAGCCCATTTCACTGTTCGTAGGGACACCCACCGGCGTCCAACCTAACGAAGATCGGGTGGTCACGCGGGGCGCGCCCCCGGGTACGGGCGGGGCCTGTCACACGGCTCGCGGCCGGGACGGAAGGCGGCTGGAGCGGCACCTCGCTCCCCTCTCCCGTCGGGCGCGCCGGGGTACCGGCCCGTTCGGCGACGAAGGGGGCGTGGGGGTCAGAGTTCGCCGCGCAGCTTGGCGAGCGCCTCGGCGAGTATGGCCTCGCCGTCGGCGTCCGTACGGCGTTCCCGTACGTAGGCCAGGTGCGTCTTGTACGGGGCGGTGCGCGGGGGCTCGGGCGGGTTGTCGCGCTCCATGCCGGCGGGCAGTCCGCAGCGGGTGCAGTCCCAGGACTCGGGGACCTCCGCCTCCCGGGCGAAGCTGGGCCGGGTCTCGTGTCCGTTGGCGCACCAGAAGGAGACGTGCGTCCTGGGGGCGCTCTCGCCTCGGGCGGCCTCGCCCGTCGGACCCGCGCCGATCCGGCTTCCACGGATCGCGTTGCCACCTAGTGCCACGGCCGCTCTCCCTGCCTCGGGTGCCCGTCCAGGTCGCGCCCAGCGTGGAGCGCGGCCTCATGATAGGCCCCGGACCGGGGCCCGGGGCAGGGGAGGAACCGTGAATTCACGCGGGCCGACGGACCCGCCAGGGGAAGGTCAGTCCAACTTCATCAACAGGCCGAGCACCACGATGATCGCGAACCACACCAGGGCCACGACCACGGTGATCCGGTCGAGGTTGCGCTCGGCGACCGAGGAACCACCGACGGAGGACTGCATACCGCCGCCGAACATGTCGGACAGACCGCCGCCCTTCCCCTTGTGCATCAGCACCAACACCATCAACAGCAGGCTGAAGACGACCAGGGCGATGGAAAACCCGACGACCACGGCGGACCAACTCTCTCGGACGGTGACTTGCGACGGAAGAACTACTCAACACTGCTCAACGCAGTCGGGGCCGGGATGGTGCCCGGCCCCGACAGGGTACGACGAGCCGGGCCCGCCGTCACTCCGCTACTTCTTCGCGGAGCCGGTGGACTGGTCGCGGAACCGGACGATCTTCACGAATTCCTCCGCGTCCAGGGCGGCGCCGCCCACCAGGGCACCGTCCACGTCGGGCTGGGCCATGATCGCGGCGACGTTGCCGGACTTCACCGAACCGCCGTACTGGATGCGGACCTTGTCGGCCAACCGCTGGTCGTACAGCTCGGCCAGCCGGCCCCGGATGGCGCCGCAGACCTCCTGGGCGTCCTCGGGGGTGGCCACCTCGCCGGTGCCGATCGCCCACACCGGCTCGTAGGCGATGACCACGGTCTCGGCCTGCTCGGCCGGCACGTCCTTCAGCCCGCCGTCCAGCTGGGCCAGGGTGTGGGCGACCTGGTTGCCGGCCTTGCGCACCTCCAGGCCCTCGCCGACGCACAGGATGGGCGTCAGCTCGTTGGCGAAGGCGGCCTTCACCTTGGCGTTGCAGATCTCCTCGCCCTCGGCGTGGTACTGCCGGCGCTCGGAGTGGCCGACGGCGACGTAGGAGCAGTTCAGCTTGGCGAGCATGGCGCCGGAGATCTCCCCGGTGTACGCGCCGGACTCGTGGGCCGACAGGTCCTGGGCGCCGTACTTGATCCGCAGCTTGTCGCCCATCACCAGGGTCTGCACGGACCGCAGGTCGGTGAAGGGGGTGAGGACCGCGACCTCCACCGCGTCGTAGTCCTTGTCGGTCAGGGCGAAGGCCAGCTTCTGCACGTGGGCGATGGCCTCAAGGTGGTTGAGGTTCATCTTCCAGTTGCCGGCCATCAGCGGCGTGCGGGTACTCATCTGTGGTCAGTCCTCCAGTGCGGCGAGGCCGGGAAGGGTCTTGCCCTCAAGGTATTCGAGGCTGGCGCCGCCTCCGGTCGAGATGTGACCGAAGGCGTTCTCGTCGAACTTCAACTGCCGCACGGCGGCGGCGCTGTCACCGCCGCCCACGACGGTGAAGGCGGAGCTGTCCAGCAGCCCCTGCGCCACCGCCCGGGTGCCCTCGGCGTAGTCGGGGTGTTCGAAGACCCCCATCGGACCGTTCCAGAACACCGTGGCCGCGTCCGCGAGCTTGCTCACGTACAGCTCACAGCTGCGGGGTCCGATGTCCAGGCCCATTAGGTCGGCCGGGAAGTCGTCCACCGACACCGTGGTCGGCGAGGTCGGCGTCTTGGCGACCAGGTCGGGGAAGCCGGGGGCGGCCACCACGTCCACCGGGAGCACGAACTCCACACCCAGTTCACGGGCCCGGTCCAGGTACCCGCGCACAGTGTCCAGCTGGTCCTCCTGGAGCAGCGAGCTACCGACCTCGTGCCCCTGTGCCTTGAGGAAGGTGTACGCCATGCCGCCGCCGATGAGGATGCGGTCGGCCCGGGTGAGCAGGTGCTCGATCACGCCCAGCTTGTCGGAGACCTTCGCCCCGCCCAGCACCACGGCGTACGGCCGCTTGACCTCGTCGGTCAGCTGGCGCAGCACCCCGACCTCGGTGGCGATCAGTCCGCCGGCCGCGTGCGGCAGCCGCTGGGGCAGGTCGTAGACCGAGGCGTGCTTGCGGTGTACGGCGCCGAAGCCGTCCCCCACGTAGAGGTCGGCCAGGGTGGCCAACTCCTCGGCGAAGGCGGCCCGTTCGGCGTCGTCCTTGCTGGTCTCGCCCGGGTTGAAGCGGAGGTTCTCCAGCAGCGCCACCTGGCCCTCGCCCAGTCCGGCCACCGTCTCCCGGGCGCTGGGCCCCACCGTGTCGGTGGCGAACGCGACGTCCTGGCCCAGCAGTTCGCCCAGTCGACGGGCCACCGGGGCGAGGGAGTACGCGGGGTCCGGGGCGCCCTTGGGGCGGCCCAGGTGGGAGGCGACGAGGACCCTGGCGCCCGCCTCGGCGAGTCGGCTGATCGTCGGGACGGCGGCCCGGATGCGGCCGTCGTCGGTGATGGTGTCCCCGGACAGGGGGACGTTCAGGTCGGCACGGACGAACACCCGCTGTCCGGCCACCCGAAGGTCGTCAATGGTCCGCATCTACGGCTCCGTACTCACTGGTCGTCTCGGACGGTCCCGTCACCGGTGACGACTCACCCGTGACGGTGTCGCCCGCCCGAGGGGGCATGGGGCAGGGCCCGCCAGGCGCCGTGCCTCGCGGGCCCTGCCCCATGGATGGTCAAGCCCGGTCGGGCGGGATCAGAGCTGGTTGCCGACGAAGGTGGTCAGGTCCACCAGACGGTTGGAGTAGCCCCACTCGTTGTCGTACCAGCCGACGACCTTGACCTGGTTGCCCTGGGCCATGGTCAGCGGGGAGTCGAAGGTGCAGGAGGCCGGGGAACCGGCGATGTCGGAGGAGACGATCGGGTCCTCGCAGTACTCGAGGTAGCCCTTCAGCTCGCCCTCGGCCGCCTTCTGGAAGGCACCGTTCACCTCGTCCCGGGTGACCTCGCGGTCCAGCTCCAGCACCAGGTCGGTCACCGAGCCGGTGGGAACCGGGACGCGCATGGCGATGCCGTCCAGCTTGCCCTTCAGCTGCGGCAGCACCAGGGCGGTGGCCTTGGCGGCACCGGTGGAGGTGGGGATGATGTTCTCGGCGGCGGCGCGGGCCCGGCGCAGGTCCTTGTGCGGGAAGTCCAGGATGCGCTGGTCGTTGGTGTAGGCGTGCACCGTGGTCATCAGACCCTTGGTGATGCCGAAGTTCTCGTCCATGACCTTCGCCATCGGGGCCACACAGTTGGTGGTGCAGGAGGCGTTGGAGATCACGTGGTGCTTCGCCGGGTCGTACTGGTCCTGGTTGACGCCCAGCACCAGGGTGATGTCCTCCTCCTTGGCGGGAGCGGAGATCAGGACCTTCTTGGCACCGCCGGCGAGGTGCTTGGCGGCGTCGTCACGCTTGGTGAAGATGCCGGTGGACTCCACCACGACGTCCACGCCCAGGTCGCCCCAGGGCAGGCTGGCCGGGTCCCGCTCGGACAGCACCTTGAGGGTCTTGCCGTCCACGGTGATGGAGTCCTCGGTGTGGGTGACCTTCGCCTTGAGGCGACCGAGGATGCTGTCGTACTTCAGCAGGTGGGCGGTGGTCGCGGTGTCACCCAGGTCGTTCACGGCCACGATCTCGATGTCCGCGCCCTGCTCCAGGAGCGCGCGGAAGTAGTTGCGTCCGATGCGGCCAAAGCCGTTGATGCCTACGCGGATCGTCACGAACCGATCTCCTCGTTGGTGCGCCGGCACGGACACCGGCGAAAGCGTATGGGATGTCCCCGACCACTTCCGACCCTACCGCGCCACGCCCCCGGCGGTGACATCGGCTACCCGCCAAGTGGGACAGGGGATCACGGTTCTGCCCATACGGACACAGGGTCTCGGATACCGGTCGGTCACCCCGGCCCCGACGCCGCGTCCCGGTACGTTCTCGCACCGGGCCCCGGCCTACCCGGCTCCCCCTCCGACGGGGCCGTCGGACCGGCTGCCGCCGGGGGCCGGAACGCCAGGTCACGGGCCAGGTGGGCCCGGCGGAGGCCGTTTCGGCACAGGGCCCGCAGATCGGCGGGGTTGTCGTACATCAGCTGGACGTGGAAGTAGTTGACGTGCTCCAGCACCGCGAACAGCGCGAAGCACAGGCCCGCCACGCTTCCCGCGCCCGGCTCCTCCAGCACCGCCCATCCGGTGAACAGCACCCCGCCCACCAGCAGCGGCGGGTTGCCGACCCGGGCCAGGGCGAAGAGGCGTCGGGCCGGCAGGGGTGCGCCGGGGCGGGCAACCGCCTCAGCTTGGCGGCCCAGTAGCCGGCGCCCTCCAGCAACAGCAGGCAGAACAGGGCGAAACCGACCAGGTTGGCCGCCGTGTACGGCAGGCCCAGCCCCACGAACCAGACCAACCCCTGGAGGGGGACGTTCACCAACTCCGCCACCAGGTGCAGCCGCAGACGACGGCGGACGCCGGCCGGGGTACGTCGTGCCGGCCGCGTCCCCCGACCGGTCGGGGTCCCTGGAGTCGCTGGAGTCACAGGGCCCACCCTCCACGTTCCCCGACCTCGGGCGCCACCGTCGGGGCCACGGAAAGCCCCGGACGGTCACGGCTCGGCGGGCGGCGAAGGTCGGGGGAGGGCCGCTCCCCCGCCGGAACGCCTCCCGGAGCCCGCACCGTCCGGGCGCCGGGCCCCGTGGCGTACGGCCCCAGGGCGTCAACGGCGTCGGGGCGTCAACTCACCATCTCCTCGGTGAGGTTGGACTCCGTACCGGGAACGCCCAGGTCCGAGGCCCGCTTGTCGGCCATGGCCAGCAGACGGCGGATACGGCCGGCCACCGCGTCCTTGGTCAGAGGGGGGTCGGCCAGCGCGCCCAACTCCTCCAGGGAGGCCTGCTTGTGCTCCATCCTCAGCTGACCGGCGGCGGCCAGGTGCTCCGGCACGTCCTCACCGAGGATCTCCAGGGCACGTTGCACCCGGGCTCCGGCGGCCACCGCGGCCCGGGCGGAGCGACGGAGGTTGGCGTCGTCGAAGTTGGCCAACCGGTTGGCCGTGGCCCGCACCTCGCGGCGCATCCGCCGCTCCTCCCAGGCGAGCACCGACTCGTGGGCGCCCAGGCGCGTCAACAGCGCGCCGATCGCGTCACCGTCACGGACGACGACCCGGTCAACTCCCCGTACCTCTCGGGCCTTCGCGGCGATCTGCAACCTCCGGGCCGCGCCCACCAGCGCCAAGGCCGCCTCGGGACCGGGGCAGGTCACCTCCAGGGAGGAGGAACGGCCCGGCTCGGTGAGCGAACCGTGGGCGAGGAAGGCGCCGCGCCAGGCCGCCTCGGCGTCACAGGTGGCGCCCGACACCACCTGGGGCGGAAGGCCCCGGATGGGACGGCCCCTGCCGTCCACCAACCCGGTCTGGCGGGCCAGTTGGTCACCCCCGCCGACCACCCGCACCACGTAGCGACTGCCCCGACGCAACCCGCCCGGGGCCATCACCACCAGGTCGGAGGAGTGGCCGAAGATCTCCAGCACATCCCTGCGGAGCCTGCGGGCCGCGATCCCGGTATCCAACTCCGCTTCGATCACGATGCGTCCGCTCACCAGGTGGAGGCCGCCGGCGAACCGCAGGATCGAGGACACCTCCGACTTCCGGCAGCAGGTCCGGGTCACGGGAAGTCGGGAGATCTCGTCCTTCACCGCTGCCGTCATCGCCATGGGCCGATCCTTCCATGCATCCGAAAAATACGGTCGTACGCGGCGGCCAGCAGCTCTGGATCATGTCTCGCAGAGACCGGCCCGGTCAGCCCGGGTCCGGCGTCCTCAGGAAGCGTCGGAGTCGTCTCACCCCGGGCGGCCACCGGAGCCAGCTCGACCACTCCGCCGAGACTCTCGGCGGCGGCCCGCAGGCTCTCCTCGTCCGGCACCGCATCCTGGTCCGCCAGCACCACGTCAAAGGCGAGTTTAGGGGCGTGTCGGGCCAAAACCTCCAAATGACGCTGCGGGGAAAAGCCCTCGGTCTCACCCGGCTGGGGCGCCAGGTTGAGGGACAGCACCCGGCGCGCCTTGGTGTCGGTGAGCGCCTCCAGCAGTTCGGGCACCAGCAGGTGCGGGATCACCGAGGAGAACCAGGAACCGGGACCGACCACCACCCAGTCCGCGTCCAGCACCGCCGACACGGCCTCCGGCACCGCCGGCGGGTCCTCGGGCATCAGCCTCACCTGCCGTACCTCACCCCGGGTGAGCGCCACGGTGGCCTGGCCCCGGACGGTGCTCAGCTCCTCGGGGCGCGAGGGGTCGTGGCCGCGCACCAGCGCCTGGAGTTCCAGGGGCACGGCGGACATCGGCAGCACCCGTCCGTGGGCGCCGAGCAGCCTCCCCACCAAATCCAGTGCCTGGACGTGGTCGCCCAGTTGTTCCCACAGGGCCACGATCAGCAGGTTGCCCAGGGCGTGGTCGTGGAGTTCGCCCTGGGTGACGAACCGGTGCTGGATGACCTGGGCCCAGGTCTGGCCCCAGGCGTCGTCACCGCACAGCGCGGCCAGCGCCTTGCGCAGGTCACCGGGGGGCAGCACGCCCAGCTCGTCCCGGAGCCGGCCACTGGAACCGCCGTCGTCGGCGACGGTGACCACCGCGGTGAGGTCACCGGTGATACGGCGCAGCGCGGCCAGGGAGGCCGACAGGCCCATGCCGCCCCCCAGGGCCACCACCTTCGGTTGGGCTCCCTGACCGGAGCGGGTGCCCACCAGTCGTCGCAGCCGGCTGGCCTTGCGGGCCATCACTCACGTCCCATGTCGCGGTGGACGACCACCGTCTCCACTCCCTGTCCCGAGAGTCTCCGGGCCAGCCGCTCGGAGACGGCCACGCTGCGGTGCTTGCCGCCGGTGCAGCCCACGGCGACGGTGACGTAGCGCTTGCCCTCGCGGCGGTAGCCGGTGGCGATCAGTTGCAGCAGTTCGGAGTACCGGTCGAGGAACTCCTTGGCCCCGGGCTGGTCGAAGACGTACCGGGAGACCTCCTCGCTGGTGCCGGTCAGGGGGCGGAGTTCGGGCACCCAGTGGGGGTTGGGCAGGAAGCGGCAGTCCACCACCAGGTCGGCGTCCACCGGGAGGCCGTACTTGTAGCCGAAGGACATCACGGTGGCCCGCAGCTCGGGCTCCTCCTCGCCCGCGAACTGGGCGTCCAGCTTGGCCCGCAGCTCGTGGACGTTGAGGCTGGAGGTGTCGATCACCAGGTCGGCGTCGCCGCGTAGCTCCCGCAGCAGGTCGCGTTCGGCGTCGATGCCGTCGACGATCCGACCGTCCCCCTGGAGGGGGTGGGGTCGGCGCACCGACTCGAACCGGCGGACCAGGGCCTCGTCGGAGGCCTCCAGGAACACGATGCGGTGGGTGACCCCCTTGGTGCCCAGCTCGGTGAGCGACTCGCGGAGGTTGTCGAAGAAGCGCCGTCCCCGTACGTCGACCACCACCGCGATCCGGGCGACGTTGCCCTGGGAGCGGGCGCCCAGCTCCACCATGGTGGGGATCAGGGCGGGTGGCAGGTTGTCCACCACGAACCAGCCCAGGTCCTCCAGACACTTGGCCGCCGTGCTGCGTCCCGCCCCGGACATGCCCGAGATGATCACCAGCTCGGGGATGGTGGGCTCCTCGGCCGCCTCGACCTCTCCGACCGTGCTCATCTGCCCTCTCGCCTCGCCGTGCTCGTTCATCGTCTGCTCCCCCGCGTCCCAGACCGTGGACTCCCGGAGGGGAGCGTGGCGCTCCCCTCACTCATCATCGATGATTTCGCCGGTCGCCGTGTTCACGGCGGTCCCTGATCTGGCGCTCTCACCAGAGGTGGCCCGCTCGCCCTCGCCGGCGCGTGGGGTCCCGAGGGTGGCGACGACCGTCTCGGCGGTCTTGCGGCCCACCCCGGGCACCTCGCAGATCTCCTCGACGGTGGCCGCCCGCAGTCGTTTCACCGAACCGAAATGCCTGATCAACGCCTTCTTACGGGTCTCCCCCAGCCCCGGCACCGCGTCCAGGGGGCCGGCCCGCAGGGCCTTGGAGCGCTTGGAGCGCTGGTAGGTGATGGCGAACCGGTGCGCCTCGTCCCGGACCCGCTGGAGGAGGTAGAGCCCCTCACTCGTACGAGGGAGAACCACCGGGTCGTCCTCGTCCGGCAGCCAGACCTCCTCCAGGCGTTTGGCCAGCCCGCACACCGCGACGTCGTCAACTCCCAGTTCGGTCAGGGCCGTTCGGGCCGCCCTGACCTGGGGGGCGCCGCCGTCCACCACCAGCAGCTGCGGCGGGTAGGCGAACCGCTTGGGGCGGCCCTCCTCGTCGCGGGCCGTGTACGTCGGTTCCCCCACGTCCTCCCCGGGGCCCTCGGGGGCACCGTCGTCGGTCCGCACAGCGCCCTCGGCCGCCTCTGCCGCCTCGGCTCCTTCCAGGTCCCGGTCCCCGCCTTCGGTGCCCCACTCACCGGTGCGCTGCTTCTCCCTCAGGTAGCGCCGGAAGCGGCGGGAGATCACCTCGTGCATGGCCCGTACGTCGTCCTGGCCGGTGAACGACCGGACCTGGAAGCGGCGGTACTCGCTCTTGCGGGCGAGCCCGTCCTCGAAGACCACCATGGAGGCCACCACGTCGTCCCCCTGGAAGTGGGAGATGTCGAAGCACTCGATCCGCAGGGGCGCCGACTCCAGGTCGAGGGCCTCGGCGATCTCCTCCAACGCCCGGGAACGGGTGGTCAGGTCCGAGGCGCGCCTGGTCTTGTGCAGGGCGAGAGCCTGCTGCGCGTTGCGCTGCACCGTCTCCATCAGGGCCCGCTTGTCGCCGCGTTGGGGCACCCGCAGGTCGACCTGGGCCCCGCGCCGTTCGGCCAGCCACTGGCCCAGCGGCTCCGGCGGGTCGGGGAGCGCCGGGACCAGCACCTCCCGGGGCACCGTGTCCCCCCGCTCCTCTCCGTACAGCTGCTGGCAGGCGTGCTCCACCAGCTCGGCGGTGCCGACCTCCTCGACCCGGTCGGTGACCCATCCCCGCTGGCCGCGCACCCGGCCGCCGCGCACGTGGAAGATCTGCACGGCCGCCTCCAGCTCGTCCTCGGCGAGCGCTATCAGGTCAGCGTCGGTGCCGTCGGAGAGCACCACCGCGTTCTTCTCCATGGCCCGTTTCAGGGCACCGATGTCGTCGCGTAGCCGGGCCGCCCGCTCGTACTCCATCCCCTCGGAGGCCTCCCGCATGTCGGCCTCCAGCCGACGCAGGTACGCCCCGGTGCGGCCAGCCATGAAGTCGCAGAACTCCTCGGCCAGTTCGCGGTGTTCCTCGGGGCTGACCCGGCCCACGCAGGGGGCGGAGCACTTGTCGATGTACCCCAGCAGACAGGGCCGGCCGATCTGTGCGGACCTCTTGAACACCCCCGCCGAGCAGGTGCGCACCGGGAAGACCCGCAGCAGCAGGTCGACCGTCTCGCGGATCGCCCAGGCGTGGGCGTACGGCCCGAAGTACCGCACCCCCCTGCGCTTGGGGCCGCGCATCACCTGCACCCGGGGGAACTCCTCCTGGAGGGTGACCGCCAGGGACGGATAGCTCTTGTCGTCCCGGTACTTGACGTTGAACCGGGGGTCGAACTCCTTGATCCAGGAGTACTCCAGCTGGAGCGCCTCGACCTCGGTGCTCACCACCGTCCACTCCACCGAGGCGGCCGTGGTGACCATGGTGCGGGTGCGGACGTGCAGGTTGGTGAGGTCCTGGAAGTACGAGGACAGGCGCTGGCGCAGGCTCTTGGCCTTGCCGACGTAGATCACCCTGCGGTGCTCGTCGCGGAACCTGTAGACCCCCGGGGAGTCGGGGATCTGTCCCGGCTTGGGGCGGTAGCTGGAGGGGTCTGCCATGCCCGCAACCCTACGTCCGGGCGGTGACAGCCGAGGCTGCGCCGGTCACTCCCCGGAAGACCTCCACCCGCCCAACGGCCGCCGCCCGCCGGGCAGATCACCCCGCGTCGCCCGGCCCCGCGACCGGGCTCGGTAACCGGGGCCGGTCGCTCGGGTCACCGCGAGGCTCGCGTGCGGTGTCGCCGCGCGCACCGCGTGTAGGTCGCCGTGGATCGCCGTAGATCGCCGTCGCCGATGCGCCGCGTCGACTCCTCCCCCGCCTCGTGATCCACGGCACCAGAACGCGCTCCCTGATCGCCCGAGATCCACCCGACGCGGCCAATACACCTAGTGCCAGGCGACCCGCATCGCGGTGGTCACCTCCATCGGGGGCAGCCCGACCTGGGCGGCGAGCACCCCGGCGCCCTCGGCACTGCGGGTGCCCAGGGGCTCACCGGCGCTGACGTACCGCCGCCAGCCCTCGGCCATCGCCAGGGCCCGTCGGCGGTTGACGCCCAGGCTGGTGGGCACCGCGTGGTGCACCACGGTCTGGGGCAGCGGACGGCCGAGCGCCAGCAACCAGCCGTTGACCAGCCCGGGCGGGGCCGGTACGTAGCGGGGCAGCAGGTAGCGGGGGTCGCCGACGGGGGACACCGCCTCGTCCAGGGCGAGGGCGAACCGCTCGGACTCCTCGTAGGGCACCCCGCGCAGTTGGGCCTGGTAGGCACCCGTACCGTCCGGTTCGAGGGTGACCGCCTCCGCCCCGGCCGAGGTCAGCCCGGCCCGCCGCAGTCCGTCCGCCACCGCCCGGGCGACCCGCTCCAGCGGGGGGCCGTCCCCGGCCTCGGCCAGCCGTCGGGCACCGGCCCGGGCCCGCGTCCCCTCGGCCACCGCGCCGACCGCCAGGAGCACCGCGCCCCACACCGGCCAGGGCAGCCCCAGGGCCACGGCGACCGCCACCAGGGGCAGCGCGGCGCCCCAGCCCAACCAGGCCGCGCGGGAGGAAGGCGCGGGGGTGACCCCGGTGGCCGTGGGCAGTACCGAGGGAGGCGTGGGGGTGGCGCGGACGGCCACCGGAGCGGAGGCGGCGCGCGGGACGACCACCCGTACGGTGTGGACCAGCCGCTCCTCGTAGGGCTCGCCCACCCGCCAGCGTTCCCGCACCTGGTCACGGTGGTCGGCGCGGTCCAGCATGGCGAGGTTCAGCCGGTCGAACTCCGCCTCGTCCGGCGGCGCGTACGGGGACAGCTCGGGGTGCACGTGGGCCACCCCGTCCATGACGGCCCCGGAGTCGGTGAGCGCCAGGTACCCCTGGTGCTTGCGGACGAACCGCTGCCAGTCGGCCTGCCCCTTGGGGTGGTCGGCGCGGACGCACACCACCGACCAGTTGTGCGCCGTCTTCCCCGCCCAGTCGGGGTCGGTGCGCAGCGCACGACCCCGGATCTGGACCACGGCGGTGGCGGTGGTGGCCTCGGTGAGGTCGACCAGGGTGTTGACGCCCCGGGCGTCCCAGCCCTCCCCCAGCATCCCCCGGGTCCCGACCAGCACCCGGCTGGCGCCCGAGGCCAGGTACGCGGTGACCAGGGCGACCCAACGCCGGCTGCTCCAGGCCCCGACCACCACCCGCAGCCGCTCGGCCCCCGGCCAGTCGGGGCGCTCCACCCGCAGCTCCAGGCCCGGACGGGTCCGCTGGCAGTACGCGCGGAAGTGCTCGGCCGTCTCCGCGTCGGCGGCCACCGTGGAGCCGGTGACCAGCACCGGGGCCAGCCGGGCGGTGCGCGGGTCGGCGACCAGTTCGGCCAGGACCAGACGAGCCGAACCAGCCTCGCTGTCCAGCACCCCGACCAGCCCCGGGGGCAGGGTGGCGGCGGCCCGCTCGTGGTCGCAGATCACCACCGCGCGCAGCCGTTCGCCCAGCGCCCGGTCCTCGGCGGCCAGGATCTCCCGTACACCGTGGGTCTTGGCGGCGCTGCGCGCCAGCAGCCGGTCCACCGGGGAGCGGCCCTGGCGGATGCCCCGCCGGGTCAGCTGGTATCCCACGGCCGGCAGCGCCCGACCGACCGCCTCCAGGGCCTCGCGGTCCTCCGCCCGGGAGCTGGGCCGCAGGCAGTGCCGGATCCAGTCGTCCAGCAGCCGTATCCAGTCCTCGGCGGTGGGGGCGTGCCGGTGCTCCTCCAGCAGGCGGGCGCCCTCGGGCAGGGCGAGCAGGCCGTGGTGGTGGAACCGCAGCCCGGCGGCGGCCAGTTCGGGGTGCTGGCGCTGGAACGCGTGCCACCCCACGGCGCCGTCGGTGGAGCCGGGCTCCGCGCCCCGACGGCGCACCACCCGGGCGTCGACCCACTCCAGGAAGGGGGTGGAGGCGAAGTCGGGGCGCAGCAGGTCCACGGTCAGCCTGGTGAACCGCTCCGCCTCCTCGGCCAGCCACTCGGACTCCGGGGCGGTCGGGGTGGTGAGCCAGGCCAGCTCGGCGTACGGGGCGAGGGAGCCCTCCCGTACCGAGGCGGGGATGGACGGGCCCCGCACCACCTCGCCGAACAGTTCGTCCACCAACTCGGCCTGACGGGCGGTGAGCCGGTCCGGTGGGGTGGCGGTCAGCCCGATCACCCTCGCCCGGGGCAGCTCCCGCAGCAGCTCGGCCAGCAACTCCCCCCAGGTCTCCAGCAGATGGTGGCACTCGTCCAGCAGCAGGGTCACCTCGCCGGCGTCCCGTAGGGCCGCGACCAGGGCGGCGCCCTGCGGGCGGAGCCGGCGCAGGTGGCCGGTACCGCTGCGGGTGCCGTCCTCGTCCACCTCGGCGTCGGGGTCGAAGGTGGCCAGGGACTGGTACGTCAGCACGGTCACCGGACGGTCCAGGGATCGCCGGGTGCCGGCCGGTGTCGGGGCGGGGGTGAACCGGGACCACTCGGACCGCCACTGCTGCTGGATGGCCGTGTTGGGCCCGAACACCACCAGGGGCCGGCCCAGCCGACGACCCGCCTCCAGCCCGGTGAGCGTCTTGCCCAGTCCGGGCGGCAACACCACCCAGGCCCTCCGGGCGCCCCCGGTGAACAGCCGGTCCAGCTCCTCCAGCGCGGTCACCTGGGCGGGCCGCAACGGCCTGCCCGACCTGAGCCCCGCCCAGGTCGCCGCCTCGGCCCCCGGCCCGGGGTCCGTCCCCTCCCCCGTGTCGGACACCCGCTACCAGCCGCGTTCGCGCCACTCGGGCAGTTGGGGGCGCTCGGCGCCGAGTGTGGTGTCGGCGCCGTGACCCGGATACACCCAGGTCTCGTCGGGGAGTTGGGCGAACAGCTTGGTCTCCACGTCGTGCAGCAGGCTCTCGAACGCCTCCCGCACCCCCCGGGTGTTGCCCACGCCGCCGGGGAACAGGCAGTCGCCGGTGAACAGGTGCGGGTGACCGTGGGGGTCGTCGTAGACCAGGGCGATCGAGCCCGGGGTGTGCCCCACCAGGTGGCGGGCGGTCAGCCGCACCCGGCCCACCTCGATGACGTCACCGTCGTCCACCAGCACCTGGGTCGGCACCGGGATGCCGGGGGCGTCCTCCCGGCCGGCGTGGGTACGGGCGCCGGTGGCCTCCACCACCTCGGCCAGGGCCTGCCAGTGGTCGGCGTGCTGGTGGGTGGTGACCACCTTGGTGATGCCGTCGCCGCCGATGAGGCCCAGCAGGGTCCCGGCCTCGTTGGCGGCGTCGATCAGCAGCTGCTCGTCGGTGGCCCGGCACCGCAGCAGGTAGCTGTTGTTGTCCATGGGCCCGACGGCGACCTTGGAGATCATCAGGTCCTGGAGCTCGTGCACGTCCGCCGGGCCGCCGACGGTCACTGTTCCGGTGTATGGCATGGGGCCCAGCGTATGCGGCCCCTCGGACAGGGGGCTCAGAACTTCGGCAACGCCGGCAGCTCCCCGTCGGCGGTCAGCCCACTGCCGGTGCTGCGGCCCATCAACCAGGCCAGCAGGTCCACCGGGTCCCCCGTCACCACCAGCGGCTCGCCCCGCTCCACGCCGCTGCGCCAGTGGTTGCCGGAGTCGGCGCGCAGCTCCAGGCCGGGAACGTCGGGGTTGCCGAGGAACCGCCGGGCCATGACGTCGACCTGGCGCTCCACGAAGGCGGCCGGCAGGTCACGGAAGCCACGCCCGACGTCCAGGTCCACGTGGTGGATCTCGACCTCGGCCAGCCGCCGGAAGGGGATGCGGGCGGCCAGGTCCCTGACGCCTCCGCGCAGCTCGACCTCGCGTTCCCAGTCCGGGTCCCCGAGGGCGCGGGCGGTGGCGGACAGCCGGTCGGCGCTGGCCCGCAGGTCGTCGAGCTGCTCGGCGGGCCCCCGTCCGGCGCCGGCCTCGATGTCCGCGTCCCTGGCCTCGGCGCTGGCGTACATCGGCTCACCGCGCAGCACCCGGTCCAGGGCGTCCGCGTTGCGGGAGACGTGGGCCAGCAGGTGGCCCCGGGTCCAGCCGGGGAGCTGGCAGGGCTCGGTCAGGGCCGGGGCGTCCAGCCGTCCGACGGCGGTCAGCAGTTCCTGGGTGGCGGCGTCGACTCGGTCCAGGTCGTCACGGGGGTCACTCATGGGAGGAACCCTAGGGGGTGGGGTTTCCGGGGGCGCGGGGTCCGGCCCGGAGGCGGTCCCGGAGCGGGCGGGCCACGATGGGGTGAACGGGGCGCCCGATGCACGCGATTCGAAAGTACGTGCTATACGCTCGGAGGAAGGCAACGGCGGGATGTGGGGGCAGTCGCTCGCGCTCGCCCATACTCTTGGTCAGTGGTGGTCCTGCGGAGCACGGATCGCCGCTTCTCACACGAAAGGTGCCCATCGGCGTGGCCGACCGTCTACTCGTCCGTGGCGCTCGCGAGCACAACCTCAAGAACGTCTCCATCGACCTTCCCCGCGACGCCCTGATCGTCTTCACTGGGCTGTCCGGTTCCGGCAAGTCCTCCCTGGCCTTCGACACCATCTTCGCCGAGGGGCAGCGGCGCTACGTGGAGTCCCTCTCCTCGTACGCGCGGCAGTTCCTGGGGCAGATGGACAAGCCCGACGTGGACTTCATCGAGGGGCTGTCTCCGGCGGTCTCCATCGACCAGAAGTCCACCTCGCGCAACCCCCGCTCGACGGTGGGGACCATCACCGAGGTCTACGACTACCTCCGGCTGCTGTTCGCCCGGATCGGCAAGCCGCACTGCCCCGAGTGCGGCCGGCCCATCGCCCGGCAGTCCCCCCAGGCCATCGTGGACAAGGTCCTGGGCCTGGAGCCGGGCAGTCGTTTCCAGGTGCTCTCCCCGCTGGTGCGCGAGCGCAAGGGCGAGTTCGTGGACCTCTTCTCCGACCTCCAGTCCAAGGGGTACAGCCGGGCCCGGGTGGACGGGCAGACCATCCAGCTGTCCGAGCCGCCGAAGCTGAAGAAGCAGGAGAAGCACACCATCGAGGTGGTGGTGGACCGGCTGACGGTCAAGGACAGCGCCAAGCGGCGGCTGACCGACTCGGTGGAGACCGCGCTGGGGCTGTCCGGGGGCATGGTGATCCTGGACTTCGTGGATCTGGACGAGGACGACCCGCAGCGCGAGCGGATGTACTCGGAGCACCTGTACTGCCCGTACGACGACCTGTCGTTCGAGGAGCTGGAGCCGAGGACCTTCTCCTTCAACTCCCCCTTCGGCGCCTGCCCGGAGTGCACCGGCATCGGGACCCGTATGGAGGTGGACCCGGAGCTGATCGTCCCGGACGAGGAGAAGTCGCTGGACGAGGGCGCCATCCACCCCTGGTCGCACGGCCACACCAAGGACTACTTCGCCCGGCTGATCAAGGCCCTGGCCGACGCCCTGGGCTTCCGCACCGACATCCCCTGGGCGGGCCTGCCCCAGCGGGCCCGGAAGGCCCTGCTCAACGGCCACCGCACCCAGATCGAGGTGCGGTACCGCAACCGCTACGGCAGGGAGCGGGCGTACACCACCTCCTTCGAGGGGGCGGTGCCCTTCGTGAAGCGGCGGCACGCGGAGGCGGAGAGCGACAGCAGCCGGGAGCGCTTCGAGGGGTACATGCGGCAGGTGCCCTGCCCCGCCTGTGACGGCACCCGGCTGAAGCCGATCGTGCTGGCGGTGACGGTCCACGACCGTTCCATCGCCGACATCTCCGCGATGTCGATCAGCGAGTGCGCCGAGTTCCTCCGCGACCTGACCCTCACCGACCGCGAGAAGACCATCGCCGAGCGGGTGTTGAAGGAGGTCAACGAAAGGCTGCGGTTCCTGGTCGACGTCGGCCTGGACTACCTCTCCCTCAACCGCGCGGCCGGCACCCTCTCGGGAGGGGAGGCGCAGCGCATCCGGCTGGCGACCCAGATCGGTTCCGGTCTGGTCGGCGTGCTCTACGTCCTGGACGAGCCGTCCATCGGGTTGCACCAGCGCGACAACCACCGGCTGATCGAGACCCTGGTGCGCCTGCGCGACCTGGGCAACACCCTGATCGTGGTGGAGCACGACGAGGACACCATCAAGACCAGCGACTGGGTGGTGGACATCGGCCCCGGCGCCGGTGAGCACGGGGGGAAGGTCGTCCACAGCGGCCCACTGAAGGAGTTGGAGGCCAACACCGAGTCGGTCACCGGCGACTACCTCTTCGGCCGCAAGGAGATCCCGACCCCGACCGAGCGTCGCCCGGTCGACCGTGCCCGACGGCTGACGGTCCACGGGGCCCGGGAGAACAACCTGCGGGACGTGAAGGTCAGCTTCCCACTGGGCGTCCTCACCGCGGTCACCGGGGTGTCCGGCTCCGGCAAGTCGACCCTGGTCAACGACATCCTCTACACCCACCTGGCCCGGGAGTTGAACGGCGCCAAGTCGGTGCCCGGTCGGCACACCCGGGTGGACGGCGACGACCTGGTGGACAAGGTGGTCCACGTCGACCAGTCGCCCATCGGCCGCACCCCGCGTTCCAACCCGGCCACCTACACCGGAGTCTTCGACCATGTGCGCCGGCTGTTCGCCGAGACCATGGAGGCGAAGGTCCGGGGCTACCTCCCGGGTCGCTTCTCGTTCAACGTCAAGGGTGGTCGCTGCGAGAACTGCTCCGGCGACGGCACCATCAAGATCGAGATGAACTTCCTCCCGGACGTGTACGTCCCCTGCGAGGTCTGCCACGGCGCGCGGTACAACCGGGAGACTCTGGAGGTGCACTACAAGGGCAAGTCCATCGCCGAGGTGCTGGACATGCCCATCGAGGAGGCCCTGGACTTCTTCGAGGCGGTGCCCGCCATCGCCCGACACCTGCGCACCCTCAACGAGGTCGGCCTGGGCTACGTCCGACTCGGCCAGTCCGCCCCCACCCTCTCCGGGGGCGAGGCCCAACGGGTCAAGCTGGCCAGCGAGTTGCAGAAGCGGTCCACCGGCCGCACGGTCTACGTGCTGGACGAACCCACCACCGGGCTCCACTTCGAGGACATCCGCAAACTGATCGGGGTGCTGTCCGGGCTGGTGGACAAGGGCAACACCGTGATCGTGATCGAGCACAACCTCGACGTCATCAAGACCGCCGACTGGGTCCTGGACCTGGGCCCCGAGGGAGGCAGCGGCGGAGGTCTCCTGGTCGCCGAGGGCACCCCCGAGCAGGTGGCCGGGGTGCCGGCCAGCCACACCGGGAAGTTCCTGCGGGAGATCCTGGGTGACCGGGTCAGCGACGCTCCGGCCATGCCCCGCACCCCACGGCAGCGTGGCGGCGGCACCTCCCGGAGCGGTACGGCCGGGAAGACGGCCAAGACGGCGAAGACGGCCAGCGCGACGAACACGGCCAAGGCGCGGAAGACCACCCGGAGGTCGTCCAGCGGGAGTTGAGCACATCACGGGGGCGAGAGCGAACGGACCCCGAGAGACGAGGTGCCAGCGAGATGGAACGACAGTCGAAAGCCACACGTCGGACGGTGCTCCGGGGGGTTCTGGTGACGGGCGCCTCGGTGGCGACCGGTGCGGCCGTCGCCGGCTGCGGCTCCGATGGCGGCTCCAGCAGTGGCGACAATGGTGACGGCGGTACGGACTCCCCGGACAGCGGTGTCGCCCTGGGCTCCTCCGAGGAGGTGCCCGAGGGCGGCGCCAAGCTGTACCGGGAACAGAAGGTGGTGGTCTCCCGTGCCGAGGGCGACGAGTTCACCGGGTTCAGCGCGGTGTGCACCCACCGCAAGTGCGTGCTGTCGGAAGTGAAGGAGCAGGAGGGCATCTGTGCCTGCCACGGCAGCCGTTTCGACCTCAGTGACGGATCGGTGCTCAAGGGCCCGGCCACCACTCCCCTGCCCAAGGTCCCGGTACGGGTGGAGGGCGGCCGGCTGGTCACCGGTTCCGGGGAGAGCTGAGCCCCCGCCAGGAGCCGGCACCTGAACAGGCCGGCCACCCTGGGGAGTCGGGGTACCGGGGGCCGCCGTCACCCGAGGGTGGACGTGGCCACCACCGCGAGCTTCTCGCGGTTGCCCCACACGTCCGTGGTGGCTGGCCCGGCGGCAGCTGCCCACACGGCTGACGCCCCATGCGACCGAGCGTCGTCGTGGGTGTCGTCGACGTCGTCGGGAGCCGTGCGCCATCGACACCGCACCGGCATCTGGACGGGCCCACCCACCGAACAGGCCAGCCACCAAGGCGGGTTGAGGTGCGCGGGCCGCCGTCATCCGGGCCGCCGTCACACCCGTCCCAGGCCCCATACGGCGGCCAGTTCGGGCCGCCGCCGTCACCCGGGGTGGACGCGGCCACCACACCGCCCGCGCCGTGGACGGCCCCGAGGCGCCGCCCCGTCCACGCGGTCACGCGCCCCCTCTTGGGGGATGGCCCAGCTCACCCGTGGGTGGCTGAGGCGGCGGGAAAGTCGGGGCCAAGGATGGGCTGACCAAGTGGGCCAGGCACGGAGCCACGTCGGGACATCCCCTCCCCCGACCACGGCGGAGGGCGCGACCCCACGAGAGCCCGCGCCCCCTCAAGGCTCGCCCGCTCTCCGCAACGGTTCAGCCTTCGCCGGGCCACTGCCACTGGATGCCCAGGATGCCGGGCCGCACGTCGTGGCGGGCCAGGTGAACGGAGTGGTCCCGCTCGGTGAGGGCGAGTTGCCGTCGCTCACTGGTGCGGCCGTGGGGCGCGCCCCGGGCGAAGCTGTGGCAGCGCAGGGGCAGGGCGGCCCGGTCGAACCGTACCTGGAGGACGTAGGCCGCACCGGAGTGGTCGAAGCCCCGGGCGTACTCCCGGCGGGGCTCCCCGGTGCCGTCCTCGAAGGAGTAGCCGAACAGGTGGGTGTCGCCGACCCGTAGCCGGGTGTCGAAGAGCAGTTCCGCGGCGACCGGTCCCGAGGGGTGGCGCCGGACCGTGCCCAGCCGGCAGTTGTCCCCGGCCCGCACCCGTACCTGCTCGGGGGCACCGCCCGGTGTGCCGTGGTGGACGGCCACGAAACGGTCGACCTCGTCCCGGTGGGCGCGGACCACCTGTACCGAGGACTGGGAGAGCAGTTCGCCCCGGCCGCCGATCCGTACGTCCTCCATGTGGTGCAGGCAGTGGGTGCCGCCGTCCGGGTCCACGTCCAGTTCGCGCAGCAACTCCCCCACCGCGTCGGCGGGTTGGCCCGACCCACCGTACGGTCGCGGGCTGGGCTCCCGTGCCGGCGCGGGTGCCGTCAGCAGTCTGGTCAGGGACTCCCTCGGCAGTTCCAGCACCTGTTCCAGAGCCCGTACGGCGCGCAGCGACTCCGAACGGGCGGGCCTGCGGATGCCCTGTTGCCAGTAGCTGAGGCTGGTGACGCCCACCCTGATGCCCTGCTGGGCCAGCCGGTGCTGGATGCGGTGCAGGGCCAGGCCCCGGGACTCGATGGCGGTGCGCAACGCCAGGTGGAACGGTCCCGCGCGCAGCAGTCCGTCCAGCTCGGGTGGGGTGTTCATCGGCGCACCTCCTCGGCTCTCGCCGGGCACCGGGCCGACAGCGGTGCGGGGCCGGTGCCCGGCGTTCGGCCACCGGTCCGCTCCACGCCGGGACCCGTCGGTCGTTCCCCGGCATTGAAGCCTGTCGGCCCAGGGGCATCAAGCTTTCCGCTCCCCTGGTCGCCCCTTTCGCGTATCCGCCCCGGTACGGGCGCGCGAGCGTACCGGGTGCGTGCCTGGCATCGACGGTTCCCGGCGCCCTCGCGAAGGATGCCGGACCGTGGGTGTTTTCGACTGTTCGCGGCGAGTTCCCCCGAGAGGCATGGTCTTGACCGCCATCCCTTGGCACTGTGTGACACGGTGCGCACTCCGCGCATCGATGTCTCCGTCGTGGGGGGATGCCTGTGTCCGCCAGATCAGCACACGGTCCACATCACAGATCCCGGGTACGGCCATCGCTATCGGCGGTGGCCGTACTCACGTTGGGCCTGGGACTGCTGCCCCAGTTCCAGGCCCAGGCGGCACCGGCGGAAGCACACCGCCGGCCGTCCGCCGAGGTCACCACCCCGCACGAACCGGGGATGGACCTGACCCGCAGCACCCGGCCGGTCGCCCCGGGCACCACCCTGACCTCCTTCGACCGGCTGGAACCGGACAAGTGGCTGCGGGCGGACGCCCTCAGCGTGGACCTGGACTCCGGCACCCGGGCCGACTACCTGTCCTCCGGCAGGGTCTCGGAACGGAAGACGGTCGGGGAACTGGCCCGGGACCACCGGCCGGGCAAGGGGCGGCGCACCGTCGCCGCGTTCAACGCCGACTTCTTCGACATCGACCAGACGGGCGCCCCGCTGGGCCCCGGCGTACGGAAGGGCAAGCCCACCCACTCCGCGGCGCCGGGCACCACCAACGCGGTGGGCATCGACCCGGGCGGGGCGGGACGCATCCTGGACCTGTACTTCCGGGGCACGGTCCAACTCCCGGGCGGCGCGCACCGGTTGGGCTCCTTCAACGCGGCCGACGTCCCGGTGGACTCCATCGGGGTCTACAACGCCCAGTGGGGGGAGGCCGACCGGGCGCAGACGGTGGACGGCGCGCGGACCACCACCGAGGTGCGGGTACGGAACGGCAAGGTCACCGCGGTGTCCACCAAGCCGGGAGCCGGCCCCCTGCCGAAGGGCACCACCGCGCTGTTGGGCCGGGACCGGGCGGCCGGGGTACTGGCTGACCTGCGGCCCGGCGACCCGGTGTCGGTCAGCTACCGGGTACGCACCCGGAAGGGCCAGGGCGGCATACCGCGTACGGCGGTGGGCGGCCGGGGGCTGCTGGTGGTGGACGGCAAGCCGCAGAACTGGGAGGGCAAGCCCAACAACGAGGCGGCTCCCCGTACGGCGGTCGGCTTCTCCCGCGACGGGAACACCATGCACGTACTGACCGTGGACGGCCGGCAGCCCACCTCCGGCGGGGTGACGTTGACCCAACTCGCCCGCATGATGCGCGAGTTGGGCGCCCACAACGCGCTGAACCTGGACGGTGGCGGCTCCTCCACCCTGCTGGCCCGCCAACCCGGTTCGGACCAGCCCCGGTTGGAGAACTCCCCCTCGGACGGGGAACAGCGGTTGGTGCCCAACGGGTTGGCGCTCACCGCACCGGACGGCAGCGGCCGGCTGCGGGGCTTCCGGGTCGCTCCCCGGGCGGACCGGGAACAGGCTCCCGGGGTGGACGCGGTACCGGGCGGCCACCCCGACCGGGTGTTCCCCGGACTGACCCGCACCCTGCGGGCCGACGGCTACGACGAGACCTACGGACCGGCCGCCGGCCACCCGAGGTGGGCCAGCTCCCGCCGGACGGTGGGAACGGTGGACCGGGCGGGCGTCTTCCACGCCCGGCACACCGGCCACAGCACGGTCAGCGCGCGGCAGGGCGGGGCCGAGGGCTCCACCCGGCTGAGGGTGCTGGGCGAGCTGGACCGGCTGGAGGTGCCCCAGCGCAGGGTGGGGCTGGCCGACCCGTCGGCCACCGGCCGGTTCGGGGTGGTCGGACGGGACGCGCGGGGCAACAGCGCCCCCGTCGAGCCCTCGGACCTGCGGCTGGAGTACGACCGCTCGCTGTTCACCGTCACGCCCGACCCCGGGCGCGGGGGCTTCACCGTGCGCGCCCGTACCTCGAAGGAGTTCGTGTCGGGCCTGGTGAAGGCGAGCGTGGGAGGGCGGAGCACCACGCTGGCGGTCACCGTGGGGCTGCACGACCGCGACACCGCCACCTTCGAGGACGCCGGGGACTGGACGTTCAGCGCGGCCCGCGCGGAGGGCTCGGCCGCGACCGAGCCCAAGGGCCACCAGGGCGGGGGGCTTCGCCTGCGGTACGACTTCAGCCAGTCCACGGCCACCCGGGCCGCCTATGTCACCCCGCCGAAACCGCTCACCGTGGAGGGCCGGCCGAACAGTTTCAGCCTGTGGATCAAGGGCGACGGCAACGGTGCCTGGCCCTCGCTGCAACTGCGGGACGCCCAGGGCACCCAGCAGGTACTGCGCGGTGAGTTGGTGGAGTGGACCGACTGGCAGCAGGTGACCTTCCCCGTACCGGAGGGCCTGGCGGGTCCCCTGACGGTGGAGAGGCTGTACCTGGCCGAGACCCGGGCGGAGGCGCAGTACGAGGGGGAGGTGGTCCTCGACCAGTTGACCGCGCAGACCCCACCCGAGGTGGAGCTGCCCGCCCAGCCGACCGTACGCGACCCCCTGATCGGCTCCGGCCGCGAAGTGGCCGACCGGGACTGGCGGTTCGCGGTGGTCTCCGACGCCCAGTTCGTCGCCCGGGAGCCGGACGGCGAGGCGGTACGCCAGGCCCGGCGGACCCTTCGGGAGGCGCGCGCCCAACGGCCGGACATGATCCTGATCAACGGCGACCTGGTGGACGAGGGCTCTCCCGAGGACCTGGCCTTCGCCCACAAGGTGCTGAAACAGGAGCTGGGAGACGCAGTGCCCTGGCGCTACGTACCGGGCAACCACGAGGTGATGGGCGGGGACATCGACAACTTCGAGAAGGAGTTCGGCCCCGGACACGGCGTCTTCGACCACCGGGGCACCCGGTTCGTCACCCTGGACACCTCCTCGCTGACCATCCGAGGGGGCGGCTACTCCCAGTTCCGTTCGCTGCGCCGCCAGTTGGACCAGGCGGCCCGGGACCCTGGAGTGCGCTCCGTGGTACTGGTGCAGCACGTACCGCCCCGGGACCCGGCACCGACCGGGGCCAGCCAGCTCACCGACCGGGTCGAGGCGGACCTGGTCGAGGACTGGCTCGGCGACTTCGCGCGGCGCAGCGGCAAGGGGGTGGCGTTCGTCGGCGGCCACACCGGCGCCTTCCACGCCTCCCGGGTGGACGGGGTGCCCTACCTGGTCAACGGCAACTCGGGGAAGGCCCCGGCCACCGCCCCCGACGAGGGCGGGTTCACCGGCTGGTCGCTGGTGGGGGTGGACCGTTCGGGACGCGGTGACTGGATCTCGGCCGCCACCCGCCCCCACGTCGACGGGCTGACCCTCTCCGCCCCCGGCTCACTCCGGGTGGGCCAGCACGACCGGGCCTCGGCCACCGTCACCCAGGGGCAGGGCACCACGGCACGGAAGGTACCGGTCAACTGGCCGGTCAGCGCCGACTGGTCAGGCACCCGGGGGCTGTGCGTACGAGGTGAGGGGGCCGCCGCACGGGGAGGCGCAGGCCGCTGTGTGGTCCGCCTCGACCCGGGCACCGGCCGGCTGGACGCGCTCCGGGCGGGCACCGTGACCCTGCGGGTGACGGTGGCCGGCGAGCGGGCCCAACACCGCCTGCGGGTACGGCGTTAGGGCGGTTCCCCGGAGCCCTGGCTGGACGGGAGCGGGGTTCGGCCGCGGACCTCGGGGCCGAACCGGGTGTCGGCAACCGCTCCCGGGGCGCCGACTCCGGTGAGCGGTGTCCGGGGCTGGCCGTTCCCCCGCGACGGCCAGCCCCTCCCCGTCAGGAGGGCCCGGGCCCGGAGGTCGTCGACTTCTCGTCGGCCTCCTCGGCCGCCTGCCGTCGCGAGGCCACCAGGCTGGTGACGGTGGTGACCGCCAGCACCGCGCAGATCACCCCGAGGGAGAACGGGATGCCGATCTCCGGCACGTGCACACCGGACTCGTGCAGGGCGTGCAGCACCAGCTTGACCCCGATGAACCCGAGGATGACCGACAGCCCGTAGCTGAGGTGCACCAGCTTCTTCAGCAGTCCGCCGATGAGGAAGTACAGCTGACGCAGCCCCATCAGGGCGAAGGCGTTGGCGGTGAAGACGATGTACGGGTCCTTGGTCAGGCCGAAGATCGCCGGGATGGAGTCCAGCGCGAACAGCACGTCGGTGGTGCCGATCGCCAGCATCACGATCAGCATCGGCGTCATCAGCCGACGGCCGTTCTCCCGGATGAACAGCTTGGTGCCGTGGTACACGTCGGTGGACGGCACCTTGCGCTCCACCAGCTTCAGCAGCCGGTTCTCCTCGTAGGCCTCCTCCTCGTGCTCCGCCCGGGCGTCCTGGACCAGCTTCCAGGCGGTCCAGATCAGGAAGCCGCCGAAGATGAAGAAGATCCAGGAGAACGCGGAGATCATCGCCGCGCCGGCCGCGATGAACACCGCCCGCAGGACCAGGGCGATCAACACCCCGACCATCAGGACCCGTTGCTGGTAGATCGAGGGCACGGAGAACTTCGCCATGATCAGCACGAAGACGAAGAGGTTGTCCACGCTCAGGGACTTCTCGGTGATGAAGCCGGCGTAGAACTCGCCGGCGCTCTGCGCTCCGCCGAGCCACCACACCCCCATGCCGAACAGTGCGGCGAGGGCGATCCAGACCGCCGACCAGGTGCCGGCTTCCTTGAGCGAGACCTCGTGGGGTTTACGGCCACCGATGAGGAAGTCCACCGCGATCAGGGCACACAGCCCCACCACGGTCAGCGTCCAGGCGGTCAGGGTCACATCCATGGAACTCATCCTCCGGTACGGGAACCGAACCGAAGGTCTCTTCCACCCGGCGAGGCCTGACCTACACGCGAGCCGACGTTCCGGGGCCGAATGGTCGACCCGTACTGACGAAACGCCGCGATAGTGGGAGTACTCCCCTTCGTTCAATGGATCGTAAAGCAGAACCAAGAAATGGCAAAGCGCAGGAGGTCACGCCCAGTGGCCGACCTCCGGGGAGCACTACGGACGGGAGCCTTGAGGGTCCCCGGCAGGGCGCGCACGGGCACTCGCGGTACGCCATCGTGGCCGAGGGCTGGCGCCTTGTGAGCCGTGGGGGCGGGCCCCGGAGCCGGCCCCCTCCAGATCGCAGCGGGCGCAGGCAGGGGGCGGCGGGCCCGTGCCCGACGGCAACCGGGAACGCTCCCTCACGACCGGGGCGGACGTCGGGAGTCCGGTACGACACCGGCCGTAGCGGGACACCAGGGCACCCACCGAAGGGGCGCGGCCCCCGGAGCCACCACCCCCTGGACCAGCCTCCGGCGCCGCTCAGCCGGGGCGTTCCCGGACGACGGTCCCGCCCTCGCGAAGCCCCGCGCGGGGGACCTCGGACCCGGGGCTCGGCCTTGACCGAACGGTGCCATTCGGAGGTCTTTGTGGGCGGCCCCGTACGTGCGGGGTACCGGTCCGGCCGCACCCAGGACGCGGGCTCCCGCCAAGAGGTCGCGGGCCGTGGCGCGCCCCTCCGGGGTGAGCGGCCGTGAGGGCGGGGCCCCTCGTCGGCCCACCGAGGAGCTACGGCGGGCATCCACCGATCGGACGGCACCCATGAGGCACCGAGGCCGGTTCCCCGTAGGAGGCACCGGCCGTGGGCCGCCGCTCAGGGCACCGGAAGGAAGCCGGCACCGTCGGCCGACGCTCACGGCACCGGCTTACGACAGCGACCGCAGCCGTGACCGCGAGAGCGTCAACGAGGAGACCAGCCGCGAACGGGCGGCCGGCGCTACAGCCTCGGACCGTAGCTTCTGCGGGCGGACGCCACCTGCGCCAGCACCTGTTGCAGCACCTGGCTGCCCGAGGGAACCACCGCCGGCTCGTAGGTCCAGGCGTGCCCCACCCAGGGATCGGCCAAGTGGTCGTCGGGGACCGGGGTGACGCGCAACAGGCTCCGCCACAGCGGGTCCAGCAGCGGTCCGAAGCCGCTGGCGTCCTCACGGTTGGCGACCATCATCAGGTTGACCCCCACCGAGGGGCCCTCGTCGGCGAGGTACCGCAGCTGGGTCACCGCGCGGTCGTCGAAACCGTGCGGGAAGTCGTGGACGATCAGCAACTGCTCGGCCGGGTCCACGTCGGGAGGCAGTGCCTCGGTGGCCCGGGACCGCACCGCCATCTGCACCAGGTCCACCCGACGGGTCAGCCGCTCCAGCACCTCCGAGACCCCCGCAGGCCCGGAGGCGGGCGGGTGCGCCAGGGCACCGTTGTCCACCAGGGGGGCCAGGGCGGCGGAGGCGGAACCGGCGGCGTCGATGACGTGGAGGCTGACGTCGCCCACCGGGTAGACCGCCACCAGCCGGGCCGCCAGCGCGGTGGCCGTGTGGGCGGCGAGCCGTCGCAGCTCGTCTGAGTCGACCAACGCGGCCTCCACCGAACCGCCGCTGGGGCCACTGTCGACCCACAGTCCCCGGGACAACGGCAGCCGCACCAGCATGGGTATCCGCAGTCCGGCCTTCTCCGGGAGGCTGAGGTCACCCAGGCGCAGGGCCATCGGGGTCTCCATCGGCACCTGGTAGGCGTGCCAGCAGGGGTTGTCCCAGCGGGCGAAGGCGGGCGGGAGGGCGGGCTCCACCACCTCGGACTCGGCGACCAGTTGGGCCAGGTCGCGGTCGAAGGCGGCCCGCGCCTGGTCGACCAGCTGCCCGTGCCGTGCCCGGGCCTGCTCCCGAGCGGCGTCGGCGGCCGGCCCGACCCGGGTGCTGGGGTCGGACAGCACCCGGTCGATCTCCTGCTCCTGGCGGGAGTCGGCGAAGTCCACCGCGCTGCGGAAGGCGGCTGCCGAGCGGGCGTAGTCCTCGAACATGCCCCACACCTGGTTGTAGAGCCGCTCGTTCATCGACCAGCCGCTGGCGTCGCCGGCCACCGGGGTGGGCTGCTGGCCGGGCTGGGAGGGGGGAACGGTCGGTGGCGGGGTGGGCGGGGCGGTCGTCTGGCGCCTGGGGTGCTGGTAGTTGATGCCCCCACCGGCGGTGGCGCCCGAGGTCGGGGCGGGCTCGGGAGTGGGGGTGGAGTCCCCGGCGGACGGCGAGGGCGCGGTACGGGGCGGGGGCGGAGTCGCCACGGAACGCGCCACCCCCTGGGCCACCGCGTCGTTGATCTCGGTCGCCAACTCCCCCGCGCCGGGCAGGCCCTGGTCCCGCAGCATGGCCTCCAGGCCACCCTGGTACCCCTGCCCGACGGCACGCACCTTCCAGGCGCCCTGCCTGCGGTACAGCTCGATGGCGACCACGGCCGACTCACTGCTCAGGTCGGTGATGGTGTAGCTGACGTGGGGCGTGCCGTCCAGCCCGGTCACCGCGACGAAGGGGGCGGCCACCACGCCGAAGCGGGTGGGGCCACCGACTCCAGTGGGCAGGGCGAGGAGGACGTTGACCCGGTGCACCACGTCCGGCAGCGCGTCCAGGTCCACGGCGAGCCGGTGCTGGGCGGCGGCCTGCTTGGAGACCTCCAGTCCGGGCAGGGTCGGCGAGGCGGGGTGGGCGATCCAGCCGGCCTCCCGCAGCCGTCCCTGTTCGTCGTTGAGTGTGGCTCCGGCGAGGATCGGCTGATTGACCGTCACCCGGATCTCCAAACGGGTCTCGGGCAGTGGGTGGTTCTGCCCACGGACCAGCTCGGCGGTCATCTGTTCGTCGTTCCCCTCGTCCCGGAAAGCACTCTGCGCACCGTCACGGTGCGGTGGCGCGCCCTGCCCGACAGGGCCGGCGCACCGGCTGGCAGTGGGGTCCGACGCTCACACGTCGGACCCCACCTGTCGTCCCCGGCCGCCTCACAGGTGCGGCAGCACCGAGGGCAGCAGGTCCTGGAAGGTACGGCCGTTGGAGGGCGTACCGATGGCGGTCATCGACCAGCCGTTGCCGGCACGGCTGACCTTGGCCATGATCTGCGCGGTGTACTGGCCACCACCGGTGAGGGTGTAACGGGCCAGCTCCTGGTTGTTGGTCTCGTCGACCAGCCGGCAGAACGCGTTCTCCACCTCGGCGAAGGTCTGGCCGGTGAAGGAGTTCACCGTGAAGACGATCTGGTCGATGTGGACGGGGACGCGCTGGAGGTCGACCAGGATGGACTCGTCGTCCCCGCCCTGGCCGGCACCGCCGACGAGGTTGTCACCGGTGTGACGGACCGAGCCGTCGTCGCTCACCAGGTGCTGGAAGAAGACCACGTCCACCGGCTGCTTGTCGGCGAACAGCACCGCCGAGGCGTCGAGGTCGATCTCCTTGCTGCGCCGGCCGAAGAGGCCACGGCGGGCGGCGGCCTGCCACCCGAGTCCCATGCGCACCGCGGTCAGGGTGCCCCCGTCAGACTTCTGCAGGCTGACCGCCTGCCCCTTGGTCATGTTGACCGTCACGTGCGAATCCCCTCTCGACTTTGCTCTGCCGTTCTCCCAACGGCTGCTGTGAACCCTACGCAGTCCCCGATGGGAGGGGTGTCCCGTGCCCCCGCTTTGTGTCGTTCTTGCAACACTCACCAGGGCAACCGAAACCCGTCTACGCCAGTCCGGCCTCGCGCATCTGACGCAGTTCCTTCTTCATCTCCTGGACCTCGTCCCGGAGCCGGGCCGCGATCTCGAACTGCAACTCGGCCGCCGCGGCACGCATCTGTTCCGTCAACTGCTCGACCTGCTCCGCCAGTTCGGCCGCCGGCCGGTCGGTGGCCTCCACCGGTCCGCGCTTCTTGACCGGGGTGGGCGCCTTGGGCCGCTTCTCCTCGGCCACGCGGTATCCGGTGCCCAGCAGTTCCTCGGTGTCCACCTCCTCGCGGGCGAGGCTGGCCACGATGTCGCCGATCTTCTTCCGCAGCGGCTGGGGGTCGATGCCGTGGGCCTCGTTGTACTCGATCTGCTTGGCCCGGCGGCGGTTGGTCTCCTCGATGGCCTTCTCCATCGCGGGCGTGGTCTTGTCCGCGTACATGTGGACCTGGCCCGAGACGTTGCGCGCGGCCCGCCCGATGGTCTGGATCAGGGAGGTGCCCGAGCGCAGGAAGCCCTCCTTGTCGGCGTCCAGGATCGCCACCAGGGAGACCTCCGGCAGGTCCAGGCCCTCCCGCAGCAGGTTGATCCCGACCAGTACGTCGTACTCCCCGACCCTCAGCTCCCTCAGCAGCTCGACCCGGCGGAGGGTGTCCACGTCGCTGTGGAGGTACCGGACCTGGATGCCCAACTCGGTGAAGTAGTCCGTGAGGTCCTCGGCCATCTTCTTGGTGAGGGTGGTGACCAGCACCCTCTCGTCCCGTTCGGCACGGGAGCGGATCTCGTGCACCAGGTCGTCGATCTGCCCCTCGGTGGACTTCACCACCACCTCCGGGTCGACCAGCCCGGTGGGACGGATGACCTGCTCCACCACCCCGTCGCCGCGCGAGAGTTCGTAGGCCCCGGGGGTGGCCGACAGATACACGGTCTGCTCGATGCGCTCCAGGAACTCCTCCCACTTCAGCGGCCGGTTGTCGATGGCCGAGGGGAGACGGAAGCCGTGGTCCACCAGGGTGCGCTTGCGGGCCAGGTCCCCCTCGTGCATGGCGCCGATCTGGGGGACGGTCTGGTGCGACTCGTCGATCACCAGCAGGAAGTCGTCGGGGAAGAAGTCCAGCAGGGTGTGCGGGGCGGTGCCCGGTTCGCGCCCGTCGATGTGCCGGGAGTAGTTCTCGATGCCGGAGCAGGTGCCGATCTGCCGCATCATCTCGATGTCGTAGGTGGTGCGCATCCGCAGCCGCTGGGCCTCCAGCAGCTTGCCCTGCTTCTCCAGGGTGGCCAGCCGCTCCTCCAGCTCCCGCTCGATCCCGACGATGGCCTGCTCCATGCGCTCCGGGCCGGCGACGTAGTGCGAGGCGGGGAAGACGAACAGGGCCCGCTCCTCCGCGATCACCTCCCCGGTGACCGGGTGGAGGGTGGAGAGCGCCTCGATCTCGTCGCCGAACATCTCGATGCGGACGGCGAGTTCCTCGTAGACCGGGAAGATCTCGATGGTGTCCCCCCGCACCCGGAAGGTGCCCCGGGTGAAGGACAGGTCGTTGCGGCTGTACTGCACGTCGACGAACAGCCGCAGCAGGGCGTCCCGGTCGATCTCCTGGCCGACCTGGAGCGGAATCATGCGGTCGACGTACTCCTGCGGGGTGCCCAGGCCGTAGATGCAGGAGACGGAGGACACCACGACCACGTCCCTCCGGGTCAGCAGGGAGGTGGTGGCGCTGTGGCGCAGCCGCTCCACCTCCTCGTTGATGGAGGAGTCCTTCTCGATGTACGTATCCGTCTGTGGGACGTACGCCTCAGGCTGGTAGTAGTCGTAGTAGGAGACGAAATACTCCACGGCGTTGTTCGGCAGCAGTTCGCGGAACTCGTTGGCCAGCTGCGCGGCCAGCGTCTTGTTGGGCGCCATCACCAGGGTCGGGCGCTGTAGTCGCTCGACCATCCAGGCCGTGGTGGCGGACTTGCCGGTGCCCGTCGCCCCGAGCAGCACCACGTCCTTCTCGCCCCCCTTGACCCGTCGCTCCAGGTCGGCGATGGCCGTGGGCTGGTCGCCACTGGGCTGGTAGGGGCTGACGACCTCGAAGGGGGCCGAGGTGCGTTCGATCTTGGTTTCCGGGCGCATGGTGTCCACCGTACGACCGACCGCTGACATCGCTCGTCGGGGCGCCGTAGCCCCCTCCGGGACGCGGTCCGGCGCGTGACGCCGGAGACGCGGGAGACTCCTGGGGCGCGGCCTTCCGATGTCCCCTGTCGAGTGAGTTCACAGCCATGCGGACCCACACTTTCGAGTGGTTCGTAGCGGGGGCTTTAAGCGCCTAAAGTCCCTGGACAGCGGGGATTCCACGTGTTCAACTCCGCGCCATGTCATGACCGCTTCGTTGTATGGCACATCGGGCAATGTCATCGCGTCCGTGCTCAACGACGCGAGGAGCCCCGGTGTCCATTCGCCCTGCCGCGACAACCGCAGTCGCGATCCTGGGAATGACCACTCTCTTCATCTCGGCCTCTCCCGCCCAGGCGAAGCCGGCCGACAGCCCCCTCAACGAGGGGCGACCGACCAGCACCCACACCAGCAAGGCCCCCACGGTCGTCGCCCACCGCGGCGCGTCCGGCTACGCCCCGGAGAACACCCTGGCAGCAGTGGACCGCGCGGCTGCCCTCGGCATCGACTGGGTGGAGAACGACGTACAGCGCACCAAGGACGGCGAACTCGTCGTCATGCACGACACCACCTTGGAACGGACCACCGACGTGGAGGAGGTCTTCCCCAAGCGAGCACCGTGGAACGTCAGCGACTTCACCGCCAAGGAGATCGCCAGGCTGGACGCGGGGAGCTGGTTCGGCCCCGAGTTCCGTGGCGAGCGGGTGCCGACGCTGGCCCAGTACCTGGACCGGATCAACCGTCACCACCAGAAGCTGCTGCTGGAGTTGAAGTCCCCGGAGCTGTACCCGGGGATCGAGAAGGAGACGCTGACCGCGCTCCGCAGGGGCGGCTACCTGGACGAGGCCCACCGGCGCGACTCCCTGGTGGTGCAGAGCTTCAACGGCGACTCGGTGAAGCGGGTGCACGGGCTCAGGCCCCGGGTGAAGACCGGCTTCCTGGGAACCCCGCCGGTCAAGGAACTGCCCGACTACGCCAAGTTCAGCGACCAGATCAACCCCAAGTACACGACCGCGACCAAGGACTACGTGAACGCCGTGCACAAGCTCAAGGGGCCGCGCGGCCAGAGACTGGAGGTGATGACCTGGACCGTCAACGACGTGGCCACGGCCCAGCAGGTCGCCGGGGACGGCGTTGACGGGATCATCTCCAACAACCCCGACATCATCCAGAACGCGGTCGGCTGAGGCCCCGGGTTCCCGTCGAGGTTCCCCGTGCGGGTGGGGCCGCCCAGGTCCCACCCCCACGCTTCACTCCTTGGGTTCGCCCCTCGGAGTTCGCCCCTCGGAGTTCGCCCCGCGCCCGCCTCCGCGCCGTGAGGGGGCGGGACGAGGCGACGCCCCCGCCCGGGCCCGGTTGTCAGAGGCGGGGGTTACTGTCGCCCCCATGACGAGCGACCTGGCGTGGACGGTATGGCCCAGCCCGATCGGCCCGCTGCTGTTGGCCGGTACGGAACGGGGGCTGGTGTCCGTCGGCTTCCACGCCCACCCCGACCGTGCCGCGCGGCGGGTCGAGGAGCTGGCCGGCCGGCTGGACGCCGAGCCGCTCGCGCGGGAGGCCCACTCCCCCGGCCATCCCGCGCTGGCCGCCGCCACGGCGCAGCTGTCCGCGTACTTCGACCGCCAGCTGCGGGTCTTCGACCTGGAGCTGGACTGGTCGCTGTGCTCCCCGTTCCACGCCCGGGTGCTGCGCGAGCTGTACGACTCGGTGCCGTTCGGCCACACCACCGGTTACCAGGACCTGGCGACCCGTGTGGGCGAGCCCGGCGCGGCCCGGGCGGTGGGCGTCGCCATGGGGGCCAACCCCCTGCCGGTGGTGGTGCCCTGCCACCGGGTGGTGGAGAGCGGGGGCGGACTCGGGGGGTTCGGCGGTGGCCGGGACACCAAGCGGGAGTTGCTGGCCCTGGAGGGGCTCCTGCCGGAGCCGTTGTTCTGAGCGCGGGCCCCTGGATGCCTGGCCGGCGCCTCCTGGCTGAGGCCGCCCCCTTGCCCCTGTCGGTGGGCGCTGGCGCCCTGCCCGGGTAGCCGACATCGACGAGAGGGCCCGACGCCCCTGACCGCTGTCCGGGGCGGACCCGGCACCGGGTGGGCACCCTCCCGAAGGCCGACGGCTCCGGGCCGGCCACGGTAGCCACGGGCATGGGTCTCCCCGGAGTCCGTGACCAGGTGCGGGACGGTTCCCTGGAGTACCTCGCCGGCGCACCCGGACGGTGCCGAGCGTCAGCCGGCGCTGGGGCTGGGGCTGGGTCCGGGGTTGGGGCGATGCCCTGACCCCGCACCGGCCTGCGGGGCCGGTACGTGCCAGGCGCCGCAGACCACGGCCATCCGCCCGAACTCCCGGACCGCCCCCGGCAGTCGCGGCCACATGTGCCTCGCGGCGGCGTCGGGGTGGTTCCGGGGGGCAGCGTCAGCGGGTCCGCCGGCGCCTTCGGCGGGCCGCTCCCGCACTGTTCCATCGGGTCGGCAGGCGCCCTCGACGTCGCGCGCTGGGGCCACGGGCGCGGGTCGCGGTCGACGAGGTCACGGGCCCGCCGTGAACGCGATGGCGTGGTCAACGGCCCACTCGCGGAACGTTCGCGGCGCCGTCCCGAGGATGTCGGCCACCGTGGTGGTGACGTACGCGGGCTGTCCGACCGCCGCGCTCCACGCGGCGAGCAGCATGTCGACGGCCGAGCCGGGCACCGTACCCTCCCACTGCCTTCGGAACTCGTCCGGCGTCACCTCCTCGAAGGCGATCCGGCGCCCCAGGGCGTCAGCGATGGCGTCCACCTGGGCGGCTTGGGTCAGTGACTCGGGGCCCGTGAGGACGTGGTCGCCTCCGACGTGTCCGCCCTGACTGAGCGTCCGCGCCGCGACGGCCGCGATGTCGCGATCGTCGACCGGTGCCGACTCGGCAGCGCCGTAGGGCCACCGGACGGCTTCACCGGCCCGGATCGCGGGCGCCCACCAGGCCAGCGAGTTCGACGCGAACATCCCCGGCCGGATGATCGTCGAGTCGAGTCCGGTGGCCGCGATGAGCCGCTCGATGTCGGCGTGCAGCACCGCCATGGGATTGGGCTGCTGGAAGAAGGGGTGCGGCGTCTGGTGTGGAGAGGAGAGGAAGACGACCCGCCGCACGTGGGCCGCCAGCCGTTCGATGGTCGCCTCCGCGGCCTGGCGTGGGGCGGTCCAGACGAGGAAGACCGCACCGGCGCCACTCAGCGCCGGGTCGAGCGACTCGGGCGCGGTGAGGTCGCCGACGAAGACCTCGACCCGCGCCGGCAGCGTCGCCGCCGCCTCCGGCCGACGGGTGAGGGCACGGACCGGCACGCCCGCGTCGAGGAGTTGGTCGATGACGACGCGGCCGATCCGGCCCGTCGCCCCGGTGACGAGCACGGGAGGAGTGTCGAGCTGATGCATGTCGCCCATAAAAACGTTACCCGGTTAAAAAAGCAACTCGGTTACGAACGTTAGAGTGGTCGCATGAGCGAGTCGACGGGACTGCGGGCCCGCAAGAAGGAGCGGACGCGCGACGCCATCGGAGACGCCGCCGTCTCGCTGTTCCTGGAGCGCGGCTTCGACCGCGTCTCGGTCAACGACGTCGCCGCGGCGGCGGAAGTCTCCAAGCCGACGCTCTTCCGGTACTTCCCCACCAAGGAAGACCTCGTGCTGTACCGGTTCGCGGACCATCAGGGCGAGTCCGCACGCGTCGTACGTGACCGGGTGTCCGGCATCGAGCCGGTGGCGGCGCTGCACCGGCACTTCCGGGCCGGCCTTGATCGGTACGACCCCGTCACGGGTCTCAGCGATCATCCCGAGGTGGTGGCCTTCCATCGGCTGGTGTTCACCACCCCGAGCCTGGCTGGACGGCTCACGCGGTACCAGGCCGAGGACGAGGAGGCGCTGGCGGACGCCCTCGGCGAAGGCATCCAGGCCCGTCTGCTGGCCGCCCAGGTACTCGCGGTCCAACGGGTGCTCGCCCGGACCAACTGGCAGAAGATCGCCGACGGCCGCACCGCTCGCGACGTCCGTCCCGAAGCCGTAGCCGACGCCGACCAGGCATTCGACCAGCTGCCATGACAGGTGGCGCTCCCGGTCACCGGGGACTCCGTATCCCGGAGGGGCGACGTTCCGGCCCCACGGTTCGGCGGCCTTCCGGGCCGCCAGCCAGTCCCCGCGCTGTCACGAATTACTCGACAGGGGTGTTGACGGCGACACTGACGGCGATGCCGAACAGGTCGCTGAGGACGATCGGCGGGAAACCAGCGGCAACGGCGCCCCTCGCCGCGTGGTGGCCCGCGAAGGGCGGCGGCCCGGTGTCGAGGAGTCGGGGCGTCGGACCGTGTGAGCGCCGGGGCAGACGGGTCACGACCCGAGGAAGAGGACGCGGGTCCGCTGCCGGGGGGCTGGTTCCCTCAGCGATCAAGTCACAGGATGGGCGACCCTCCGTCCGAGGTCGAGCGTGAGGCGGGCGCCTACGACCGGCCCGGGCGGGGCCCCTCCCGGCGGCCAGCGCGGGGAAGGGTTCGGCGCCCCGGTACGCGGCGGATCGCGGCTGGCCTCGTACGCGCTTCGGTCGCCGGCCACCACCGTGTTCCGCCCCCCAGGTGACGGCTGCCCGCCCACCGGTCTGACGGCCCCACGGGGAGAGGGGAACCGCGAACTGACAGGCGGAGCCCGCCCGTTGGCGTACGGGCGGGGCACCCCCACCGCGAGGCGTCGGGCTCGGAGGCTCCGGGCCTGAGGCGGCGACAGGGGCCGAAGGGCCGCTAGCGGGGGAACAGTTCGAAGCTGACGGCCCATCGGCCGCCGTCCTCCGCCGAGGTCTGCCGCATCGTCATGGCCAGGAAGTCCCGGGCGTAACCGACCGGGTCCCCCTCCCCCAGCCCCCTGATGTAGGCGTCGTGCGCGCACAGGGAGCTGACCGCCGCCTCGAAGGAGGTTTCGGACACCTCGACCTGGTGGTCGGCGTGGGGTGATCCGGCCACCGCGACCCACCGCACCCCGCCCCAGGGGGTCAGTGCCTCCCGCTGGCCGGAGGCGCGGAGCTGCTCGGGGAAGATCCAGCGGTTGCCGGCGTCCCCCACCGCGTCCAGTACCGAACGCCCCACCGCCCGGTGGTCGGGGGTGTTCCAGGCGCCGTGTCCCCACTGGTCGTGGTGGTTGAGGGTGATCACCAGCTCGGGCTGGTGGCGGCGTACCGCCTCGGCGATGTCGGCCCTCAGCCGGGGCCCCTCCTCGATGATCCCGTCCCGGTGGTCGAGGAACTCCACCTCCCGTACCCCCACGGCGGCGGCGCTGGCCCGTTGTTCGGCCTCCCGCACCCGCGCGCACCGACCCGGTTCCAGGCCGTCGATGCCCGCCTCGCCATGGGTCACCAGCAGGTAGCGGATCTCCCGGCCCTGGGCGACCCACTCCGCGACGGCGGCGGCGCCCCCGTACTCCAGGTCGTCGGGGTGGGCCACCACCGCGAGGGCGCGGCGCCAGTCCTCGGGCATCCGTGCCAGGTCCTCGTCCATCGGCTCGCCCTCCCTGCCCGGAGCGGTGGTGACCGGCCGGCCACACCTGCCTTCGAGGCTACGACGGCTGGGGCACGGCGGCCCGGCGGACGGTTCCCCCGGACGACCACCGCGTGCCGTGGCCGCTCAGCCGGTGGAGGTCGCCTGGTGGGTGGCCGTTCGGGAGGAGGTCCCCGCCGTGGCGTACCGACGCGCACCGGCCCGCTCCGGCGCCGGCCCCCGGGTGGTGGCGGGGAAGTCCTCGTACCCGGAGCCCAGCGCGGGTGAGGTGGCCGTGGTGGGTACCGCCTCCGCCCCGTCGCCGGCGCCCTCCCAGGGGTGCTCCTCGGGCAGCCCCGCCCGTCGGGGGTCGAGGAAGACCGACAGCCCCACGAACAGCAGCACCAGTACCGGTCCACCCAGGACCGGAGCCAGCGACTCGACCGGGGAGGTGCCCACCCTCAGGGACGGCTCCTCCGTCATCCGCAGGGTGGCGGCACCGAGCAGGCAGTGGTGTACGGCCAGCGCCAAGACCCCGACCAGCAGGCTGACCGTGACCGAGCCCCGCACCCCGCGCCCCCTGCGGGCGGCCCACACCAGCAGGCAGCCGGCGACCGGGGCGAGGGCGGCGGCTGCCGCGAGCGGGGGCCACTGGTAGCGGAACTCGCCGGGCACCCGTAGCGCGGTCAGCCCGAGCAGCGGCACCGCCAGCAGGGGCATGGCGAGGCAGAGGCCGCCGGCCAGCAGCCGGAGCCGGGACCGTGCCGAGCGGACCGCGAGGAACAGGGCGAGCAGGGTGGCCCCCACGTCGAGCGCCCAGCAGCCGAAGGCGGCCAGCAGGGGGTAGGAGAGTTCCACCCCTCGTACGGTGAAGCCCATCAGGGCCAGGAACTGCAGGCCGAACAGGCCGGTGCCGACAGCCGCGCCGCCGAGGGTCAGCCAGGTGGCCCGCTCGGCGGAGGGGGTGGTGTCCACCCGCGCCGTACAGCGCAGGCCCAGTCCACAGCCCAGGACCGCCACCGCCAGCGCGGCGACCGGGATGACCGCCCCATAGGTCCAGGTGTGCGTCGGCACCGTCACCGCGATGCTTGTCATGCTTCCCCACTCGGCCGCCGTACTCGGTCCTCACACCCGCTCCTGCCCCGCCCGTGACGCTTCGGGTGGGCGTCACGGACCACGGCGTGTGGTGCCGGCCATGCTAGGGACCGAACCGCCGAACCAGGAGGCCTTACGGAATTCCTGAACGGCCTCCTGAGCGGCCAGAACCGTCCGAAGTGAGAGAAGCCCCCGGTACGCCGCCCCAACTCCCGAGCCAGGCCGGGGAGTTGGGGCCCCACGCCTCAGCGGCCCCGGGCGTCCCAGCCGTACCGCAGCCGCAGCCGGTGCACCACCGCGTCGAACCGGGCCCGGTCCAGGGCGCACGCCTCCCGCCGCATCCCGCCGGGGTGGATGCGCAGCACCCGTTCCAGGTCGACCCAGGACTCCCGGCCGGACCGGTCCCAGGGGCCGGTGCCCAGGGGAACCCACTCGTGGTCGTCGTCACGGCGCCGGCTGGACAGCTGGACCGCCAGCAGGGTGCCGGCCGCCTCCCGGGCGACGACCAGCACCGGGCGGTCCTTGCCCCGGCCGTCCCCCTCCTCGTAGGGGACCCAGGTCCACACGATCTCGCCCGGGTCCGGGTCGCCGTCGGGGTCGGGGGCGTAGCTGGTGCGCACCGGGGGCACCCGTCCGGGGTCGACCTCGACGGTGGCGCCCGGACCGCGCTGGCCCGGGGTGGCGGAGGGGGTGATGTCCATCCGCGCAGCCTAGGGCGTCGCCGATGCCCCGTACCTCCCGGGTGGGCGCCACCGCCGCGACCGTTCCCGGCGGTGCTCACGACCACGGAACGTACGGGGCTCCCCGGTTCAGTCGTCCTCGGTGTCGAAACCGGCCGCCCGACGGAACTCCGGCTGGGGGTCCAGGGCCGCCGCCAACCGGAGGTGACGGCGCGCCTCGGTGGCCCGGCCGGCCCGTTGCAGAGTGCGGCCGAGGGCGTGGTGGGCGTAGGCGTTGTCCGGTTCGCGCTCCACCACCACCCGGAACTCCAGCTCCGCCGGGCGCAGTTGGGCGGCGAGGAAGAAGGCGCGGGCCCGCAGCAGCCGGGCGGCGGTGTGCTCGGGGTGTTCGGCGATCAGCGGGTCCAACAGCTTGACCGCGCCCCGGGGGTCGCGGGCCTGGAGGAGTCGTTCGGCTGCGCGGTACTGCACCAGCCTGGTCTCGGGCGAAGCCATGGTCACGGTCGGCGCCTCCCTCATGGTCATGTCACCGACACGGCCGATACCGGCCGCCTCACGTCGGATCCCAACCACCTACCGCCCCGGGCTATTCCCCCTCGCCGGCGGCGAGGGACCGCAGCCGCTCCCACAGTCGCCCGACCTGGTCCGCCAGCTCCTCGCGGGTGCCGTCGTTGTCGATCACCACGTCGGCGATGGCCAGCCGTTCGGCACGGTCGGCCTGGGCCGCCATCCGGGCCCGGGCCTCGCCCGGTTCCATCCCCCGGACCTCGACCAGTCGCCGCAGCCGGGTCTCCTCCGAGGCGTCCACCACCACGACCCGGTCGTACAGCGGGGCCAGTCCGTTCTCGGTCAGCAGGGGTACGTCGTGCACCACCACCGCCTCCGCCTCCGCCCCGTCCTGGAGCCGCTGGGACCGTTCCCGGACCAGGGGGTGCACGATCGCGTTGAGGGCGGCCAGCCGCTCGGAGTCGCCGAACACCAGCGCGCCCAGCCGGGGCCGGTCCAGCCGCCCCTCCTCGGTGAGTACCTCCGGCCCGAACTCGGCCACCACCGCGGCCAGTCCCTCGGTGCCGGGCTCCACCACCTCACGGGCGATGCGGTCGGAGTCGACGATCACCGCGCCCAGCCGGGCGAGCAGTGCCGCCACCTCGCTCTTGCCGGCGCCGATTCCACCGGTGAGCCCCACCGAGAGCATCGCCTCAGCCCCTCCTCGTACGGTTGCCGCCCGGCCGAGGACCGGTCGGGCGGTACCGCACGCTACCGGAGCACCCCGTCCACCGCCCCGCGAGGTGCCAGCTCGGCGACCAGGTCACCGGGGGTCGCCGGGATCAGGCCGCGCCGCTCCGAGGGGCCGGGGAAGAGGCGGTAGCACACGCCCCGCGCGTCCTCGGGAAGCGCCGGCAGGTCGGCGTGCACCAGGGCGGCGAACACCCGCCCGGCCCCGGCCAGTTCGGCGGGCGGTCCGTCCGTGCCCCCGGGGTCGTCCACCACCGGTACCGCCCCGGCGGCGTCCACCCGGCGGGCGAACCGGGCCAGGGACTCGCCCTCCTCCCGTCGGAAGGTCAGCCAGCGTGATCCGGCGCGGACCAGCACCGGGGCACCGGCCTCGGTACGGGCCGCCGCGTGGGCGACGGCCAGGTCCCACAGGGTCGGCCGGCCCCCCTCGGTGAAGGAGGCGAGCAGGTTCCGGCCCAGGTCACCCAGCCTCCGGTGGTAGCGCCACACGTTGTGGCCGGTGCCGTGGCCGGGCAGGGCCACGTCCGTCCAGTGGGCCCGGCCGGTGCCCAGGTCGACCACCATCGGCACGTGGATCTCGGCGTCGCCGTCCAGGTCACAGCGCTGCCGTACCCGCTTCGGGTCGTACTGGGACGGTGGCAGCGCGGGGCGCCGGCGCTTGCGGGTACGGCGCCTGAGGCCGCCCCGCTCCCCGGCGTGCTCCTCCGGCAGGGGCATGAACCCGGTGAAGGCGTCCGGCAGTTCACCGAAGGGCACGTCGTTGTAGGAGAACACCACGGGCACCAGGTGGCGCACGGTGTGGCGCAGCCCGGCCAGGTGCAGGTCGACGTACTCGGTGGCCCCGTGGGGCGCCGGCGCGGAGGTCAGGTCGCCGGAGTGGAGCGCGGCCCCACCGCCGTACTCCAGCCTGGTGTAGTCGCACAGGCCCACAAACCGCCACTCCTCGTCGTAGAGGGCCACCGACAGGTCCAGGTCCACCCGCACCCCGCGCGGTTGGGTCCAGTGCAGGAACAGCCGCAGCCGCTGGCTGCCCGGCAGGGGCAGCACGGTCCCCCGGGGAATCCGCACCAGGGAGGCGGACTCGGTCCGTTCCCCACTCGGCAGCGGCACCTCGGTCAACCCGACGTCCAGTACGGCGAGTTGGTACGGCTCGGCCCCGTCGTGCCGCGACGCCAGCCGGTCCAGCACCTCCGACTCCAGCAGGTACCGCACGTCCCGGGCCACGTCCGGTGCCATCGGCAGCCGCTGGTCGGGCACCGCCACCGGGCGGGCGACCCGGCCCCGGGGCAGGACCACCCGGGAACCGCCGAACGAGGAGGAGCGCTCCCGCCGGCGCAGGGCGCCCAGCGCGGACAGCAGGGGTCCCGGCTCCACCCTGGGCAGGGCCCGGCCCAGGGCATCCAGTACCGGGTCGGGCACCGTGTCCTCCCCGAGGGTGGCCCGCACCAGCAGGGCGTCCAGCCGTCGCAGCAGCTCGCCGGGGCGCCGCCCCAGCAGCCGGGCGGCGGTGTCGGTGTCCAGTGCGGCCAGCGCCTGTTCCACCCGGCCGCCCCAGGTCACCGGGCGGAGCCGGCCCCCGACCAGACGTACCGCGTCGCCCGACTCCTCGGCGTGCCGCAGCAGTTCGCGGCCCAGCCCGGTGTCGGCGCCGGGCGCGGTGCCCCGCAGGGTGGCGAAGGCCAGCGCCAGCCGGGGATGGTCCCGGTACCGCTCGAAGGGGTGCAGGACCTCGCCGACCCGCAGCCACGCCTGACGGTGCCGGAACAGGTCCTCCACCAGGTACGGCAGCGGCAGACCGTCCAGCACCCCGCACAGCACCCGCCGCAGCGGACGGGGTACCGCCACCAACCGAGCCGGCCGCTCCAGCAGGTCCGGCCGGGCCCCGGACCGTACCCACAGCAGGCGCAGCACATCGGTGGCGGTGTCCAGGTGGGTACGCAGCAGCGGGGTCGCTTCCCCCACCGAGGAGCACCGGAGCAGGGCGTCCAGGGCGAGCGCGCGGTTCTCCCGCAGCGGCACCCGCTCCGGCAGCCACGTGGGCGCGCCGGGGTCGGCCCGCCGGGCGAAGTGGTCCAGCAGTACCTGGAGGTCGTCGGCGTCCTCCGGGCTCAGCGGGGTACGGCGGGCCAGCAGGGTCGCCAACTCCCGCGTGCCGTCCCGGTCCGGGGAGTCGGTCAGGTCCAGCACCCGCAGCACCTCCGGCTCCCGGCCGGCCGTGGTCGCGGCGTCGGCCGGTTCGACCGGTTCGGCCGGCCACCAGGGGCTGGTCGGGGCGTCGGTGGTGTGGAGCCACTCGCACAGCGGGCAGCGGTACCACTGGCAGCAGTCGGCGCAGCAGTAGTGCCGGGCGTCGCCCCACCAGCAGTCCGAGCAGAGCAGATGGCCGCAGCCGCGCAGCATCCGCACCTCGGGGCCCGGGTCACCGCAGGCCATGCACGGCTGCTCGGGGCGGGCGGACAGGTGGTGTCGGATCACCCGGGTGTAGAGGCTGTGCGCGGCCCCCACCGGTGTGGAGTCGGGGAAGTCGGCGAACAACGGCTGGTGGGTACGGTCCGCCCCCAGCAGCCCGTCCACCTCGGCCAGCAGCCACCGCCCCCGTACGGCCAGTCCGGCCGGGTCCAGTTCGCCCAGCGCCCGGCGTAGGGGGGCGGCCAACAGGTGGGCGCGCTGGGCGAGTTCGGCCTCCAGCACCCGTAGCCCCTCAGCCGTACGGGGTTCCTGTCGGGACCCTCCGGCCTCCACCCGTACCAGCCGCCGACGTCGCAGCAGCAGTTCGTCCAGCTCCTCGGCGCACACCGACGCCACCCCCCGCTCGCCGGGGCTCAGCCCCGGGGCCGACAACGAAGGGCGGGGGCGGAGAGTGGGTGCCCTGGATTCTTTTCAGAGAAGAAGGGAGAAGGAAGGACACCGCGGAGCCGCCCCCGCGCCTCCCCATCCTGGACCGGGAACGGCCGGGGACTCCACCGCTTTTCCGTCTTTCCCGCCACACGCGACGAGGCCCGGCCGGCGGTCCACCGTGGGGCGGTGGGTCGCGGTCCGGGCCTCGGGTGGTGCCGGTCAGTCCTCGCGGTCGTCGCCGGTGTCGCCGGTGTCGCCGTGGTCCCTGGTGTCGCTGACCTCGCCGTCGGCACCGCCGTTACGGCCCCCCTTCGGCTCCCCGGCGGGGCCGGGGGCCGGGCCGGCGGCACTCGTCGGGCCGGAGCGCTTGGTGGCACCGCTCTCGGAACCGTCCGACTCCCGTTCGGCGAGGAACTGCTCCACCACCGCCCCCAGTTCGTCGGCCGAGGGCAACTCCACCGACTCGGCCACCAGGCTGCCCCGGCTCTCGGCGCCGGCCAAAGCGTCGTACTGCTGCTCCAGCCCCCGGACCACGGCCACCAACTCCTCCTCGCCCTCGGCGAGTTGGCGCTCGATCTCGTCCTGGGTACGGAAGGCGTCACCGCGCAGCCCGTGTGCCACGTCCGGCAGCACCAGCCCGGTCGCGGAGGTCACCGCCTCCAGGGTGGCCAGCGCCGCGTCCGGGTAGGGCGAACGCGCCAGGTAGTGCGGCACATGGGCGGCCACCCCGAGCACGTCGTGACCCGCCTCCCCCAGTCGCAGCTCCACCAGGGCGGCGGCGCTGCCCGGGACCTGGGCCTCCTCGAAGGGCGTCTGGTGTCCGGGCACCAGCTCGACACGGTTGCCGTGCGGGGTGAGGCCGACCGGGCGGGTGTGCGGCACGCCCATGGGGATGCCGTGGAAGGTGACGGCCAGTCGCACCCCCAGTCGCTCCACCAACTCCCGTACGGCGGCGGTGAAACGGTCCCACTCCACGTCCGGCTCGGGGCCGCTGAAGACCAGGAACGGGGCGCCGGTGGCATCCCGGAGCAGCCTCAGTTCGAGTTGGGGGGTGGCGTAGTCCACCCAGTGGTCACGTCGGAACCTCATGGTGGGGCGCCGGGCGCGGTAGTCGATCAACCGGTCCACGTCGAAGCGCGCCACCACCTGCTGGTCGGGTTGGTCGGCCAGCAGCCGTTCGATGATCTGCGCCCCGGTCTCGCCGGCGTCGATGAAGCCCTCGAAGTGGTAGAGCATCACCAGACCAGCGCTTTCCTCCTGTCCGAGGATCGCGTCCACGGCCTTCAGGCCGGTGGGCTCCCACTCGTACAATCCCTCGCCACGCTGCCGATCCAGCACTGCTTACGCCCCTCCTCAAACGGTCTCGTCACCTTGCAACAAGGGGAGGGCTGACGCCATTCCCCCAGCGTGCCCATGGCCGCTCACCAAGGGTGAACAACGATGACCCGCCCCCGGAGCCCGGGGGCGGGTCATCGCTCGATCTTCAGCTGTCAGTCACCGAACCGGTGGTTCAGCTCTGGCCACCGGCCAGCTTCTCGCGGAGAGCGGCCAGCGCCTCGTCGGAGGCCAGGGCGCCGGAGTCGTCCTCGGTCTCCGAGGAGTACGAGCCGCCACCGCCGTTGCCACCGCCCTGCGGGGCCGGAGCGCCGGCGTCGCCACCCTCGGCGGCTGCCTGCTCGTCGGCCTCGCGGGACTTGATGACCTGCGCCTGGTGCTGCTCGAACCGGTGCTGCGCCTCGGCGTACTGGTGCTCCCACTCCTCGCGCTGCTTCTCGTACCCCTCCAGCCAGTCGTTGGCCTCGGGGTCGAAGCCCTCGGGGTAGATGTAGTTGCCCTGGTCGTCGTAGGAGGCGGCCATCCCGTAGAGGGTGGGGTCGAACTCCACGACGGAGGGGTCGGAGCCGAAGGACTCGTTGGCCTGCTTCAGCGAGAGGCTGATCCGACGGCGCTCCAGGTCGATGTCGATGACCTTGACGAAGATCTCGTCGTTGACCTGGACGACCTGCTCGGGGATCTCCACGTGGCGCTCGGCCAGCTCGGAGATGTGCACCAGACCCTCGATGCCCTCGTCGACCCGGACGAACGCACCGAACGGCACCAGCTTGGTGACCTTGCCGGGCACGACCTGGCCGATCTGGTGGGTGCGGGCGAACTGCTGCCAGGGGTCTTCCTGGGTGGCCTTGAGGGACAGCGAGACCCGCTCGCGGTCCATGTCCACGTCCAGGACCTCGACCGTGACCTCCTGGCCGACCTCGACGACCTCGGAGGGGTGGTCGATGTGCTTCCAGGACAGCTCGGAGACGTGCACCAGGCCGTCCACGCCACCCAGGTCCACGAAGGCACCGAAGTTGACGATGGAGGAGACGACGCCGGAGCGCACCTGGCCCTTCTGGAGGGTGGTGAGGAAGGTCTGACGGACCTCGCTCTGGGTCTGCTCCAGCCAGGCACGGCGGGACAGGACCACGTTGTTGCGGTTCTTGTCCAGCTCGATGATCTTGGCTTCCAGCTCCTTGCCGACGTACGGCTGGAGGTCGCGGACCCGACGCATCTCCACGAGGGAGGCGGGCAGGAAGCCGCGGAGGCCGATGTCGAGGATGAGGCCGCCCTTGACGACCTCGATGACGGTGCCGGTGACGATGCCGTCCTCGTCCTTGATCTTCTCGATGGTGCCCCAGGCACGCTCGTACTGGGCGCGCTTCTTCGAGAGGATCAGGCGCCCCTCCTTGTCCTCCTTCTGGAGAACCAGGGCCTCGATCTCGTCACCGACGGCGACGACCTCGTTGGGGTCGACGTCGTGCTTGATGGAGAGTTCTCGGGACGGGATGACGCCTTCGGTCTTGTACCCGATGTCGAGCAGGACCTCGTCCCGGTCGACCTTCACGATGACGCCGTCGACGATGTCGCCGTCGTTGAAGTACTTGATCGTCTCGTCGATCGCGGCGAGGAAGGCTTCCTCGGAACCGATGTCGTTAACCGCAACCTGCGGAGTGGTGGCGGTGGTCTCGGTGCTGCTCGTCATGTGGGAATGGGCTCCGGTACGGACATTGAGTCGTCGGCACTGCTACGCCGAGAGCCCGTTATCGCACCGAGGCAAGCCAGCCGGAACCTCATTGAAGAGGGAGAACCGAGGAGACAACCACTGATGCGAGCGCGACCTGCTCCGTCCGAGGCGCGCAGGCCCGCAGCGCAACTTGTAGCATACGGGCGCGGTCAGGGACGGTCAATGCGCGAAAGAGGACATCCGGGACACTGTTCGCCATCCCGGCACCATTGGTTCACGAGCGCGCCTGACCGGCCTCGCCCGCTCGCCCACAACCCCACACCACACCACCACAGACCACCCGATACCGCCCCCGAACCACCAGGCGGTCAGCAAACGGGCGGTGACGCTCACCGGTCCCACGGCCCCCGGCGAACCCACCGGACCCATCGGACCCAGCCCGAGAACGCCACGCAGCTTACGACGACGGACGCCATGACCCAAGAGCCCGGCACCATTCCACACGCCTCCTCCAAAAACGCCGAACCCACGCACGGGGAACACGAGGAAGAGGACGCCCAGGCGGTACGACGGGACGCCGACGTGCCGGAGAGCGTCCGCGCCAACCGTGGCTGGTGGGACCGGAACGCCGACGAGTACCAGCACGACCACGGGGACTTCCTCGGCGACCACCGCTTCGTCTGGTGCCCCGAGGGCCTCGACGAGGCCGAGGCCCGACTGCTCGGCCCCGCCGGATCCCTCGCCGGACGGCATGTGTTGGAGATCGGGGCGGGCGCCGCGCAGTGCTCCCGCTGGCTGGCCCGGCAGGGCGCCCACCCGGTGGCCCTGGACCTGTCCGAGCGGCAGCTGCGGCACGCCCAGCGGCTCGCCCCCACCGGCACCACCGGAGCGGTCCCCCTGGTCCAGGCCGACGCCGGCGCCCTGCCCTTCGCCGACGGCAGCTTCGACCTGGCGTGCTCCGCCTACGGGGCGGTGCCCTTCGTGGCCGACCCTCCCCTGGTGATGCGCGAGGTCCACCGCGTACTGCGCCCCCGGGGACGCTGGGTCTTCTCGGTCACCCACCCGGTGCGCTGGGCGTTCCCCGACGAGCCCGGCCCGGAGGGGCTGACCGTCTGCGACTCGTACTTCGACCGCACGCCCTACGTCGAGCAGGACCAGCGGGGCGAGGCGGTCTACGTGGAGACCCACCGCACCCTGGGTGACCGGGTACGCGACCTGGTCGGCGCCGGCTTCCGGCTGCTGGACCTGGTGGAGCCGGAGTGGCCGGAGCACCACACCCAGGAGTGGGGTGGCTGGTCGCCGTTGCGCGGTCGGTTGATCCCCGGAACGGCGATCTTCGTCTGCGTACGGGACTGACCCCCGTTCCCCGGTGACCCGGGGGGCGATCCAGCGGGCCCGGCGCTCCGGGGCCACTGCGAGACTGGGCCCGTGCCCCTCACCGACCCCCTCCGCGCCCTGCCGGTACACGGCGTCCTGCCCGAACTGGCCGAGGCCCTGCGCCAGCGGGGCACCGCCGTGCTCCAGGCTCCCCCGGGCACCGGCAAGACCACCTTGGTCCCCCTGGCCATGGCGGGACTGGTCCCCTCTCTCCCCGGCGCGGGTGACCGCCCCCGGCGGGTGCTGGTGGCCGAGCCACGGCGGATGGCGGCCCGCTCGGCGGCGGCCCGGATGGCCTGGCTGTTGGGCGAGGAGGGGCCGGGGCACAGCGTGGGCTTCACCGTACGAGGGGAACGCCGGGTCGGACCGGCCACCCGGGTCGAGGTGGTCACCACCGGGGTACTGCTCCAACGCCTGCACCGCGACGAGGAGTTGGGCGGGGTGGACGCGGTACTGGTGGACGAGTGCCACGAACGGCACCTGGACGCCGACACCGCGCTGGCCTTCCTCCTGGACGTACGGGCCACCCTGCGACCCGAACTGTCCCTGGTCGCCACCTCCGCCACCCAGGACAGCGACTCCTGGGCCCGGCTACTGGCCGAACCGGGGCAGCCACCGGCGCCCGTGGTGCGCAGCGAGGTCGCCGGGCATCCGGTGGAGACGCGGTACGCGCCCCCGCCCTCCTCGGTGCGCCCGCCCCTGGGCACCAGGGTCGACCCGGAGATGCTGCGGCACGTGGCGGCGACCGTACGTCGGGCACTGCGCGAGGAGGAGCGGGGCGACCTGCTGTGCTTCCTGCCCGGGGTCGGGGAGATCGCCCGGGTGGCCGGGCTGTTGGGAGACCTGGACGTGGAGGTCACCCAGCTCCACGGGCGGGCCTCCCCCGACCAGCAGCGTCGGGTGCTGGCCGGCTCCGACGGTGACCGGCGGCGGGTGGTGCTGGCCACGGCGGTGGCCGAGTCCAGCCTGACGGTGCCGGGGGTGCGGATCGTGGTCGACTCCGGCCTGGCCCGGGAGCCCCGCACCGACCACGCCCGGGGACTGGGCGCGCTCACCACGGTCACCGCCTCCCAGGCGACGGCCACCCAGCGGGCGGGGCGCGCCGGACGACAGTGGCCGGGGGTGGCCTACCGCTGCTGGTCGGCGACCGAGGAAGCCCTGCGGCCCCGCTGGCCCGCCCCGGAGATCCAGGTGGCCGAACTGTCCGACTTCGCGCTACGGGCGGCGAGTTGGGGTGACCCGGGCGCCGAACGGCTCGCCCTGCTCGACGCCCCTCCGGCCGGTGCCCTGGCCGCCGCGCGACGGGTGTTGCGGGCCCTGGGCGCGGTCGACGAGGAGGGCCGGGTCACCGACCGGGGTGCCCGGTTGGCCGGTCTGGGACTGCCGCCGCGCCTGGCCCGGGCGGCGCTGGACGGAGCGCGCCGGCTGGGGGTGGGGCCGGCCGCCGAGCTGGTGGCCCTGCTGAGCGAGGAGCCTCCGCGCGGGTACGGGGACGACCTGGCGGAAGCCTGGCGTACGGCGCGACGGGGCGGTGACGGGTACGCGGCGCGATGGCGGTCCGAGGCGCGCCGTCTGCGGCGTGCCCTCGCGGAACCGGCCCGGGACGCCGAGGTGTCCGCCGCGCCCTCCGACGAGGAGGCGGCCGGCTGGGTCGCCGCCCTGGCCTTCCCCGAACGGGTGGCCCGCGCCAGCGGGGGACGGGACTTCCTGATGGCCTCCGGCACCCGTGCCGAGGTGTCCGCGAACTCCCCGTTGCGGGAGGCCGACTGGCTCGCGGTGGCGGTCGCCGACCGTCCGGTGGGCGCCTCCTCGGCCCGGGTGGCGCTGGCCGCCCCGATCACCGGGGAGACGGCTCGCGAGGCGGCCTCGACCCTGTGGTCCCGGCGCGACGAGGTCGGCTGGGACCCCGGTCGGGGCGACGTGGTGGCGCGGTCGGTGGACCGGCTCGGCGCCATCGAGTGGTCCGTACGTCCCCTGAGCCGGCCGGACCCCGCCCTGGTGACGGCGGCGGTACGCGAGGGGCTGGAGCGGGAGGGGCTGGACCTGCTGCGGTGGGGCCCGGCGGCCCGCTCGTTGCGGGAACGACTGGCGTTCCTGCACCGGGAGTTGGGCGACCCCTGGCCCCCGGTGGACGACGCGGCCCTGCTGGAACGGCTGGCGGAGTGGCTGCCGCCCGGTGTCGGCTCCCGGGCCGACCTGGGACGGGTGGACGCCCTGTCCCTGCTCAACACCCTGATGCCGTGGCGGAGCGGGGTGGCCGGCCGTCTGGACGAACTGGCCCCGGAACGGCTGGAGTTGCCCTCGGGAACCCGTACCCGTCTGGACTACTCCGGGGAACGGCCGGTACTGGCCGCACGGGTGCAGCACCTGTTCGGCCTCTGGGAGACGCCCCGGATCGCTGACGGACGGGTACCGCTGCGGGTGGAGCTGCTCTCCCCCGCCGGCCGTCCGGCTGCCGTCACCTCGGACCTGGCCACCTTCTGGCGCGAGGGGTATCCGGCGGTGCGCTCCGACCTGCGCGGCCGTTACCCCAAGCACGCCTGGCCGCTGGACCCCAGGGACCCCACCCGGACCCGCTGACCCGGCGGAGCCGGACCGGCGCCCTCCCGCGCGGCCGGTCGCCGACGGAGAGGCGGTCGTGCCCCCGGGGGGACACCGCGACGAACGGCGAGGCGTCCTATGCGGGTGCGTGGTGGCCGGGGCGCCCCCCCTTGCCCGTACGGCGGTCGCTGTCGACGGCCCGGGCCGCTTCCCCGGCGCGCCTCGGGAACCGGGGTACCGCCACGCCACGTGGACCCGAGGCGTACGGGGTCTCCCCATAGAGGGGACCGGTCTACGAGGAGGTCCCCGGCCGTCCCCGGCGTGGTGACCAGAAGTCGGGACCGGAATCGGCCACCCACCGTCTGCCCGATCCCCCACCCACGGCGGGCGCGAGGGCTGCGCTGCCGGAGCGCTGCCGGAACGCTGCTGGAACACCGCCCGGAGGAGGTCGGAGCGGTTCGTGGGTCAGTAACGCTCCACCCACCGGTGACCGGTGGGTGGACGGGCGGCCCGGGCCGGGTGCTCCCGAACGTAGGCCCCCGTACCCCGGCACCCGAGACTCCCGGCGCACGGGGGCGCTCTTCGGAGGCACCGTGACGGTACCGACGGGCCGAGGATCCGTGGAGGGACGAGCCGCGCGAGAACCACGAGGTCCCTCCCCGTGGTGACCGGGGAGGGACCTCGTGGAAGAAGGGAAGGAAGGGGTGTCAGTCCACCCGGCCCACGGCCGCACTGCTGGTGGTGGGCGAGGGGCTCGGAGTGGGCTTGTCGCTCTCCTTGCCGTCGTCCTCACCGCCGTCCCCGCAGGGGTCGTCGCTCTCGGTCGGCGTCGGCGAGGCGGTGTCCGACGGGCTCTCGGTGGGAGTCTGCGTCGGGCTTCCGGTCGGGGTCGGAGTGGGCTTCTGGGTGGGGGTCTCGGTGGGCGAGGGGCTCTCGGAGTCGGTCGGGCTCTCCGTGGGCGTCGGCGAACCGGTGTCCGTCGGGCAACCGGTCGGCGAGGGGCTGGCGTCCGTGGGAGTGGGGCTCGGCTTGTCGGACGGCTTGTCCGTGGGCGTGGGCTTGGGACTGCTGGGCTTGTCCGTCGGCGTCGGCTTGGACGTGGGAGTCGGGCTGTCCGGCTTGTCGGTCGGGGTGGGCTTGCCGGTGGGCTTCGCGCTCCCGCCGCCCTTGCCGGCCTTGCCTCCTTCACCCCCGGGTCCGCCACCGGTCGCCGGGCTGGTGGGCAGCGGGCCCTTGCCGTCCGGCACCTTGTGGGTGCCCTCGCGGTAGAACTCGTACCAGGCGAGGACCGTACGCAGGTACTCCCCCGAGTGGTTGTACGACAGGATCGCCGCGTCCAGACCGGACTTGGTCTTCAGGTCACGCTCACCGGAGCAGAGGTAGTGGCCGGCGGCGAGGGCCGCGTCGAACACGTTGTGCGGGTCGCGCTTGCCGTCGCCGTTGCCGTCGGCGCCCCAGCGGTTCCAGGTGCCGGGGATGAACTGCATGGGCCCCACGGCACGGTCGTAGGTGCTGTTGCCGTCCAGGGCACCGTTGTCGGTGTCCTCGATCTGGGCGAAGCCCTGGCCGTTGAGCACTGGGCCGAGGATCGGCTTGAGGGTGGTGCCGTCCTTGTCCACTGCTCCCCCGCGCGCCTGACCGGACTCCACCTTGCCGATGGCGGCCAGCAGTTGCCAGCTCAGCCGGCAGGAGGGGTCGCTGGAGCGCACCGAGCGCTCCGCCTTCTGGTACGCGGCCAGCACGGTGGCCGGGATGCCCGACTGGCGGGGCCCCTCGTCTCCGGGGGCCGGACGCTGGGTGGGAGTGGGGGACTTCAGCGGCGGGAGGTCGGTGTAGTACGAGTCGTCACCGGGGACGTCCTGGTCCGGCGTGGGGCGTGCCTGGTCGTCCTTGGCCGTCTCCAACGCCGGTGCCTGTGAGGCGGTCAGCGCGGCCATCGCCAGCACGGCGACCGCCGTGCCCACGGTGCCGCGACGCACAGTGGCGGATGCCCCCGGCTTGGCGTGCCGAGCGGTGTGCCTGCCTCGATAACGAGCCCCCATGGCTGGCTGATCCTCCCCGTGGATAACAGTGTGCCGCGCAGAGCTTACGGCAACCGCCCCGACTCAGCTACCCAAACCGGACAGTTGGGGATCTCGTCCTCCCGGCCGTGACCTGGGATTTCGCCCCTCCCGTACGAGGAACGGTGGCCGCCCTCACATACGGGGGCACACTCGGGGTCTCCCAACCCCCCGCACCCGGCGGGCGGTTGGGAGACCTCCAGGGCGGGGCGTGCTCAGTGGGCGGCGGACTCCCAGTCCCGGCCGCTGCCGAGGGACACGTCCAGCGGGGCGCGCAGCTCGGCGGCCCGGGGCATCTCGCGCAGCAGCAGGTCCTCCACCGACTGCCGCTCGCCCTCGGCCAGTTCCAGCACGATCTCGTCGTGCACCTGGAGCAGCATCCGGGACCGCAGTCCCTCCTCGCGGAGCGCCTTGTCCACCCTGAGCATGGCGACCTTGACGATGTCGGCGGCGGTGCCCTGGATGGGGGCGTTGAGCGCCATCCGCTCGGCCATCTCCCGGCGTTGCCGGTTGTCGCTGGTCAGGTCGGGCAGGTACCGGCGGCGGCCCATGATGGTCTGGGTGTATCCGGTGGCGCGGGCCTCCTCCACGACCCGGTGCAGGTAGTCGCGCACCCCGCCGAAGCGCTCGAAGAAGGTGTCCATCAGCTTGCGGGCCTCGTCCGGGGTGATGGCCAGCTGCTGGGAGAGCCCGAACGCGGACAGTCCGTACGCCAGGCCGTAGGACATGGCCTTGATCTTCCGGCGCATCTCGGGGTCGACCTGGTCGTGGGGCACCGAGAACACCTGGGAGGCGACCGTGGTGTGCAGGTCCTCCCCGGTGGTGAACGCCTCGATCAGGCCCTCGTCCTCGGAGAGATGGGCCATCACCCGCAGTTCGATCTGGCTGTAGTCGGCGGTGAGCAGGCTCTCGTACCCCTCGCCGACGACGAAGCCGCGCCGGATGGCCCGCCCGTCGTCGGTGCGCACCGGGATGTTCTGGAGGTTGGGGTCGGTGGAGGACAGCCGGCCGGTGGCCGCGACGGTCTGGTGGAAGGTGGTGTGGATACGGCCGTCGGGGGCGATGGTCTTGATCAGCCCCTCCACCGTCGCCCGCAGCTTGGACTGCTCGCGGTGACGGAGCATCAGCACCGGCAGCTCGTTGTCCGTCTGGCCGGCGAGCCAGGCCAGGGCGTCGGCGTCGGTGGTGTAACCCGTCTTGGTCTTCTTGGTCTTCGGCAGCCCCAGCTCGCCGAACAGCACCTCCTGGAGCTGCTTGGGCGAACCGAGGTTGAACTCGTGGCCGGCGGCCTCGTGCGCGGCCTCGACGGCCTGGCGCACCGCGTCGGCGAACCGCTGCTCGATGCCGTCCAGCCACTCGCGGTCGGCGGCGATACCGGCCCGCTCCATCCGGGCCAGCAGGGCGGAGGTGGGCAGTTCCAGGTCGACCAGCAGCTCGGCGGCGCCGACCTCGCGCAGGCGCTCCTCGAAGACCTCGCTGAGGTCGAGGATCACCCGGGCCTGGCTCATCAGGGCGGTGGCCGCGGCCCCTCCGGGACCGTCGGTCTCCTCCACCTCGAAGGCGAGCTGGCCGTTGTCCTCGGCCGGGGGTGCGAGGTCCCGCCCGAGGTACTCCAGGGCGAGGGCGTCCAGGGCGGACGTACGGCGGCCGGGCTTGACCAGGTAGGCGGCCAGGGCGCTGTCCATCACCACCCCGTCCAGCTCCCAGCCCCGCTCGGCGAACACCTTCGCCAGACGCTTGGCGTCGTGCACCGCCTTGGGCTGGCCGGCGTCGGACAACCAGGCGGCGAACTCCCGCTCGTCCTCGGCGTCCATGACGACCGGGTCCCACCAGACCGCCGGCCCCTCGGCGGTGGCGAGGGCGATCTCGGTGACCTCTCCACTGCCCAGGCTCCAGCTGTCCACGGTGTCCAGGCCAAGCCGCCGCCCCCGGTGCTCCCGCAGCCAGGGGGCCAGCTCGCCGGCGGCCAGCGCGGCGCCATCCACCTCGACCCCGGGGGCCGGCTCCGTCTCCTCCGCCTCGGCGCCGGGGTCGACGGCGAACAGGCGCTCGCGGAGGTTGGGGTTACGGAACTCCAGGTCGTCCAGCAGGATGGTCAGTTGCTGGCGGTCGTAGGGCGTGCGGCCCAGCTCGGTCGGCCCCTGGTCGAGTTCGACGTCCCGCACCATCTCGGTGAGCCGGCGGTTGAGGCGGACCGCGTCCAGGTGGTCGCGCAGTGCCTGGCCGGCCTTGCCCTTGACCTCGTCGGCGCGGTCAACGAGGTCGGCGAAGGAACCGAACTGCTTGATCCACTTGGTGGCGGTCTTCTCGCCCACCCCGGGGATGCCGGGGAGGTTGTCCGAGGGGTCGCCGCGCAGGGCGGCGAAGTCCGGGTACTGGGCGGGGGTGAGGTCGTACTTCTCCTCCACCTTCTGGGGGGTGAACCGGGTCAGCTCCGAGACGCCCTTGGTGGGGTAGAGGACGGTGACCCTGTCACTGACCAGCTGGAGGCAGTCACGGTCACCGGTGACGATGGAGACGTCGAAGCCGAGCGCCTCGGCCTGGCTGGCGAGGGTGGCGATGATGTCGTCCGCCTCGAAGCCCTCGACGGCGAAGCGGCGCACGCCCATCGCGTCCAGCAGGTCACCGATCAGGTCCACCTGGCTGCGGAACTCGTCCGGGGTCTTGGAGCGGTTGGCCTTGTACTCGGCGAACTCCTCCGAGCGCCAGGTCTTGCGGGACACGTCGAAGGCCACCGCGAAGTGGGTGGGCGCCTCGTCGCGGAGGGTGTTGGCCAGCATGGAGGTGAAGCCGTAGACCGCGTTGGTCTGCTGGCCGGCGGTGGTGGAGAAGTTCTCCGCGGGCAGGGCGTAGAAGGCGCGGTACGCCAGGGAGTGCCCGTCCATCAGGAGCAGACGGCCCGGTGTCCGCCCGTCGGCCGACGTCGGGTCCGGTGTCGCCGCCGGGTTCGCTCCTGGTGCCGTCTTCGATGCTGTCGTTGCCGAGTTCTCTGCCGCGTTCTTTGCCACGTCGCCGATACTCCCACGGCCCACCGACAACCCGGTCCGCGCCCGCACGGAAGGCCTCGGGCGCCCGGCCGGCACCCCGGCCCGGGTGGTGGTTCGGCCCCCTGTTCCCGTGGGCGGACCGTGGAACAATCGGGGTATGAGCCCCACGCCCCGAAAGCCCCCGGTGGAGGACCCCCCGCAGGACGCGCCCGAGGTGGGTGAGCCCCAACGCTACGCGGCCGGTGCCCCGGCCGTGGGGGTCTCGCTGCGCATGGCCCGACAGCAGATGGGGGCGCGGCGCACCGCGTTGACCCTGCTGCGGGTCAACCAGCCCGAGGGCTTCGACTGCCCGGGCTGTGCCTGGCCGGAGCCGGGGCGCACCCACACCGCGGAGTTCTGCGAGAACGGCGCCAAGGCGGTGGCCGAGGAGGCGACCCTGCGCCGGGTCACCCCGGAGTTCTTCGCCGAGCACCCGCTGTCCGACCTGGCCGAGCGCTCCGGGTACTGGCTGGGCCAGCAGGGCCGGCTGACCCAGCCGATGTATCTGGAGCGCTCCGGCGACGGGAGCACGGACCGGTACGAACCGGTGTCCTGGGAGCGGGCGTTCGCCCTCGTCGCCGAGGAACTGCGGGCGCTGGACTCGCCGGACGAGGCCCTGTTCTACACCTCCGGCCGCACCAGCAACGAGGCGGCCTTCCTCTACCAGCTCTTCGCCCGGCAGCTGGGCACCAACAACCTGCCGGACTGCAGCAACATGTGCCACGAGTCCTCGGGCTCGGCGTTGACCGAGACCCTCGGGGTGGGCAAGGGCAGCGTGCTGCTGGAGGACCTGCACCAGGCGGACCTGATCATCGTGGCCGGGCAGAACCCGGGCACCAACCACCCCCGGATGCTGTCGGCGCTGGAGCGGGCCAAGCAGGCCGGTGCCTCGATCATCACCGTGAACCCGCTGCCCGAGGCCGGCATGGAGCGGTTCAAGAACCCGCAGACGGTACGGGGGCTGGCCGGTGGCGGCACCCGGTTGACCGACCTGTTCCTCCAGGTCCGTATCGGCGGGGACCAGGCCCTGTTCCGTGCCCTGTGCCGGCTGGTCCTGGAGGCCCAGGACGCGCGGGACGCCGGAGACCCCCCGCCCGAGGGCGCGGCGGGGCCCGCCGTGGACCGGGAGTTCGTGGCGGAACACACCCACGGCTTCGAGGAGTTCGCCGCCGTCGCCCGGCAGGCCGACTGGGAGGAGACCCTGCGGGCCACCGGGCTGCGCCGGGAGGAGATCGAGGAGGCCGCCCGGATGCTGCTGGCCTCGCGGCGCACCGTGGTCTGCTGGGCGATGGGCCTCACCCAGCACAAGCACTCGGTGCCCACCATCCGGGAGATCGTCAACCTGTTGCTGCTGCGCGGTGACGTGGGCAAGCCCGGGGCCGGGGTGTGTCCGGTACGCGGCCACAGCAACGTGCAGGGCGACCGCACCATGGGGATCGTGGAGAAGCCGCCCGGGCAGCTGCTGGACGCGCTGGAGCGGGAGTTCGGCCTGGCGATGCCCCGCGAACACGGGCTGGACACGGTGGAGTCCATCCGGGCGTTGCGGGACGGCGAGGCCAAGGTGTTCTTCGCCATGGGCGGCAACTTCGTGGCCGCCTCCCCCGACACCGAGGTGACCGAACGGGCCATGCGGCGCGCGAGGTTGACGGTGCAGGTGTCCACCAAGCTGAACCGCTCGCACTGTGTCACCGGCGACCGTGCGCTGATCCTGCCCACCCTGGGGCGTACCGAGCGGGACGTGCAGGAGAGCGGGCCGCAGCGGGTGACCGTGGAGGACTCCATGGGGCAGGTGCACGCCTCGCGGGGTCGACTGGAGCCGGCGAGTGAGCGGTTGCTGTCCGAGGTGGCGATCGTCTGCCGGCTGGCCCGCGCGGTGTTCGGTGACGACTCCCCCGTCCCCTGGGCGGAGTTCGAGCGGGACTACGCCACGGTGCGGGACCGTATCTCCCGGGTGATCCCCGGGTTCGAGGACTTCGAGCGGCGGATCGACCAGCCCGGTGGGTTCACGCTGCCGCACGCGCCACGGGACGAGCGTCGTTTCCCCACCGCCGTGGGCAGGGCCCTGTTCACCTCGGCCCCGTTGGAGTACCCGCGGGTGCCCCGGGGTCGGCTGCTGTTGCAGACCCTGCGCTCCCACGACCAGTACAACACCACGATCTACGGCCTCGACGACCGCTACCGAGGGGTGCGGGGCGGCCGTCGGGTGGTGCTGGTCCACCCCGAGGACGCCCGCGAACTGGGCCTGGAGGACGGGGAGTTGGCCCATCTGACCAGTGAGTGGCGGGACGGTTCGACCCGTACCGCCAAGGACTTCCGGGTGATCCACTACCCCACGGCCCGGGGCTGCGCGGCGGCGTACTACCCGGAGACCAACGTGTTGGTCCCCCTGGACTCCACCGCCGACGTCAGCAACACCCCGGCCAGCAAGTCCGTGGTGGTGACGGTCACCCCGGCCTGAGGCCGCTCCCGACGGAGGACGTCCCGCCGTTGCCACCCCGAGGGGGCGGCGAGGGTGCCGGGTGCGAGACTGCCGAGGTCAGCACCCCGGTACGACGTCGACGAACGGAGCCCCACATGGGAGAAGGTTCCCAGGCCACCACGTTCCCGCAGGAGATCCTCGACCAGTGGACCGGTCTCGGCATCGACCTGCCCGCCCTGTTCTCCGCCGGTCACCTCGGGGAACGGATGGGGCTGCGGGTGTTGGAGGCCTCCCCGGAGCGGGTGGTCGGCACCCTTCCCGTGGAGGGCAACACCCAGCCGTACGGGCTGCTGCACGGGGGCGCCTCGGCGGTGCTCGCCGAGACCCTCGGATCGGTCGGCGCCATGCTGCACGGCGGCCCGCACAAGGTCGCCGTCGGGGTGGACCTCAACTGCACCCACCACCGGGGGATGCGCTCCGGGCTGGTGACCGGGGTGGCCACGCCGGTGCACCGGGGGCGCACCTCCGCCTGCTACGACGTGGCGATCACCCAGGAGGAGGGGAAGCGGGTCTGCACGGCGCGGTTGACCTGTGCCCTGCGCGACGCCGAGTGACACCGGGCACCCGCCGTCCGACCGCCGTCCGGCCGGTGCCCGGATGGTCGTTCCGGGTGCCCGTTCCGGGGCCGGTCGCCCACCCGCGCCGAGCCCTCGGACAACGGCTCCCGGGGCGCCCCGGGGCACGTACGGATAACGGACGCCGCCCGTGGGGCGCTGAGCGGTGCCCGTTGGTGGAACTGCGGATACGTGCCGCGCAACCTGTCCGATACACGAAGGACACCACCGGGTGATACGGGCGATGACCACGGAACACGCCATCCGGGCGGTACGTCATAACAAGAACGTCACATCATCGCCAGCACCTCTGCCAGCGCGCTCCCCCTGGTCTTAGAGTCACCGCCAGTCATCGCGTGCGTCGGGATCAGCGCCGTGAGCCCCTCAAGCCACGCATCACACCCGGCGCACGCCACGGCCTGACACAGGCCGCGCCCGGGGAAAGGACTGAACGTGCGTCACCGCTCCTTGCTCATTCTCACCACCGCGGTCACCACAGGGGCACTCACGCTGTCCGCCTGTGGTTCCCGTGACGATTCCGGTGGATCCGGCGGTGACGGGGACACCAAGACCGTCACCATCGGACTGGACGCGCCGCTCACCGGCGACCTGTCCGCACTTGGCCAGGGCATCAAGAACTCGGCGGAGCTGGCGACCAAGATCGCCAACAAGAACAAGGAAGTCGACGGGGTCGAGTTCAAGCTGGAGGCGCTGGACGACGCCGCCCAGCCCTCGTCCGGCCAGCAGAACGCCAACAAGCTGATCGCCGACGACGATGTCGTGGGCGCCGTGGGCCCCCTGAACTCCAACGTCGGCCAGTCGATGCAGAAGGTCTTCGACAAGGCCGGCATGGTGCAGGTGTCCCCGGCCAACACCGCTCCCGAGCTGTCCCAGGGCAACGCCTGGCGCACCGGCAAGAAGGAGCGGCCGTTCGACACCTACTTCCGCACCTGCGCCACCGACGCGGTGCAGGGCCCCTTCGCCGCCCGGTACATCTACGAGGAGAAGAAGCTCAAGAAGGGCTTCATCATCGACGACAAGAAGACCTACGGTAAGGGCCTCGCGGGCACCTTCCGTCAGGAGTTCACCAAGCTCGGCGGGAAGGTCGTGGGCACCGACCACGTCGACCCGAAGGAGAAGGACTTCACCGCGGTCGCCAACAAGGTGAAGAAGGCCGGCGCCGACTTCGTCTACTACGGCGGCGAGTACCCGGCCGGTGCTCCGATGACCGACCAGATCAAGAAGGCCGGAGCCAAGATCCCGGTCGTCGGCGGTGACGCCCTGTTCAGTGGCGAGTACATCAAGCTCGCCAAGAAGAACTCCGAAGGCGACATCGCCTCCTCCGTCGGTATGCCGCTGGAGGAGCTGGACACGGCCAAGGAGTTCATGAAGAACTACAAGGCCGCCAAGTACGACCTGCCGTACGAGGCCTACGGCGGTTACGCCTACGACTCGACCTGGGCCATCATTCAGGCCGTGAAGAAGGTCGCCGAGGACGGTGACGGTCTCCCCGAGGACATGAAGGAGACCCGCGAGAAGGTCGTCAAGGCCATGGCGGACGTCAAGTTCGAAGGTGTCAGCGGCCAGATCGGCTTCGACAAGTTCGGTGACACCACCAACAAGCAGCTCACCCTTTACCAAGTGAAGGGTGGCAAGCACGTGCCCGTGAAGAAGGGCACCTTCAAGGAGTAACCGGGGTCGTACCACCCCAGCTCGATCCCAGAGCCGCGCGGGGCGTCCACGCCCCGCGCGGCCCCTTCGCCCCACCTTCGGCAGCCCGGGCCTCACCCCCGCGCGACTGCACGATGCTGATACCCACTCGGAGGCCCCGCGGTGACCGACTTGCCGCAGCAACTGGCCAGTGGACTGATTCTCGGCGCGATGTACGGCCTCATCGCGATCGGGTACACGATGGTCTACGGCATTGTTCAACTCATTAACTTCGCCCATGGCGAGATCTTCATGATCGGAGCGTTCGGCGCCCTCACCGCGTGGATGTGGCTGCCGAGCGGAACGTCACTCGCGGTCGCCCTGCCACTGATGCTGGTGTTGGCGATCCTGTGTTCCACCCTCGTCGGGATAGGCGCCGAACGTTTCGCCTACCGTCCGCTTCGCGGCGGTCCCCGACTGGCGCCCCTGATCACCGCCATCGGTCTGTCCATCCTGCTCCAGCAGGCGGTGTGGACCTTCTACCCGGACGCCAAGCGCCCGCGCAGCTTCCCCCAGTTCAGCGGCGGTTCGCTGGACCTGGGGTTGTTCAGCGTCCAGCGCGGTGAGCTGTTCCTGCTGATCGCCGCCCCGGTCTGCATGATCGCGCTGGGCTTCTTCGTGTCCAAGACCCGCACCGGCCGGGCCATGCAGGCCACCTCGCAGGACCCGGACACCGCCAAGCTCATGGGCATCAACACCGACCGCATCATCGTCACCGCCTTCGCCATCGGCGCCGCCTTCGCCGCTGTCGCGGCCGTGGCCCACGGCCTGAAGTACGGGCAGATCGACTTCAAGATCGGCTTCATCGCCGGTCTGAAGGCGTTCACCGCGGCGGTACTCGGCGGCATCGGCAACATCTACGGAGCCATGATCGGCGGCCTGGTGCTGGGGCTCGCCGAGTCCCTGGCCACCGCCTACATCGAGAACATCCCCGGGATGGAGCAACTCGGTGGCGGCGCCTGGAAGAACGTCTGGGCCTTCGTCCTGCTGATCCTCGTGCTGCTCCTGCGACCACAGGGGTTGCTCGGCGAACGCGTAACGGACAGGGCGTGATCACCGTGACGAACCAGAACACGACCGACCGGGCCACTCCGGGCGCCCTGACCCTGCCCGGCGACCTGCCCCGCTACCTGACCCTCGCCGGTGCCGTGATCACCCTGATCAGCACCTACCTCGCCTGGACCTGGACGGCGAAGTTCCCCGGCGACCTGACCTACTACGGCTCGCCGATCGACCTCCAGGTCCTCACCCTGCTGGGCGCGGTGCTCACCGGGCTGTTCATGCTCGGCGCCATGGGCGTACCGGGCCTTCGGGTGCTCACCCCGGGCGGCAAGCACAGCCCGGTGCTGCTGTTGGCCCTCGGCACCCTGGCCACCACCTGGTACACCGTCATCGCCATCGTCACCGAGCTGGGTGGCATGGTGAACCTGGAGCCGGGCGCCTGGGTGGCCGCCGTCGGTTCGCTGGTCGCCGTGGTGGGCGCGCTGGCCCTGCCGGCCGACACCCCCTACGACGACCCGACGAAGCCGCACCCCAACGCGTTGCAGCGCCTGGTGCACTCCTTCAAGGCGCCCACGCCGGCCGCCCCGGCCAAGACCCTGTCCGGTCCGCTGGAGATCCTGCTGATCGCGGTCTCCTTCGGCTTGGGGCTGTACGTCTTCACCTACGGCATCGACACCGCGTACGCCGAACTCTTCGTCGGCTACCTGCTGCTGGTGGGCTTCGGCGCCGCCGCTCTCACCCGGGCCGGCCTCAACCGTCGGCTGTCGGCGCTGACCGGCAAGCACCGCAACGTGGCGCTCACCGCGGCCTTCGTGGCGGCGGCCTGCTTCCCGTTCACCCAGACCAGCGACCAGTACACCTCCATCGCGGCCAACATCCTGATCTTCGCCACCGTGGCCCTGGGCCTGAACGTGGTCGTCGGTCTGGCCGGTCTGCTGGACCTGGGGTACGTCGCCTTCCTGGGCGTCGGCGCCTACGCCGCCGCCCTGGTCTCGGGAGCCGACAACTCCCTGGCGAACCTGCCCTTCTGGGCGGCGGTGCTGGTCGGCGCGCTCGCCTCGCTGGTCTTCGGCGTGGTAATCGGCGCGCCCACCCTGCGACTGCGGGGTGACTACCTGGCGATCGTGACCCTGGGCTTCGGTGAGATCTTCCGTATCGGCATGGAGAACCTGGACGGTTCCTCCGGGCCGAAGGTCACCAACGGCGCCAACGGCATCGCCAACATCCCGGACCTGGAGCTGTTCGGCTTCAACTTCGGGGAGGAACACAGCTTCCTGGGCTTCGAGTTGGGCTCCTTCGCCAACTACTACCTGTTGATGCTGCTGTTCACCATCGCCATCGTGACGATCTTCCGGCGCTCGGACCAGTCCCGCATCGGTCGGGCCTGGGTGGCGATCCGCGAGGACGAGACGGCCGCCCGCGCCATGGGCATCAACGCCTTCCGGCTCAAGCTGGTGGCCTTCGCCCTGGGCGCGACCCTGGCCGGCCTCGCCGGTACGGTGCAGGCCCACGTGACCTCCTCGGTCACGCCGGAGCAGTACCAGTTCGTCGAGGTGGTACCGCCCAACTCGGCCTTCCTGCTGGCGGCGGTGATCCTCGGCGGCATGGGCACCATCTCCGGTCCGCTGATCGGCGCCTCGCTGCTGTACCTGATCCCGGCGAAGCTCCAGTTCATCGGTGACTACCAGCTGCTGCTGTTCGGTCTGGCCCTGATCCTGCTGATGCGCTTCCGCCCCGAGGGCCTGATCGCCGACCGCCGCAAGCAGCTCGAATTCCATGAAACCGGACAGATCGACTCCCCCAAGGTCGACGCCGGCCTCAGCAAGGCGGAGGCATGACCGACATGAACAAGACCGAAACCGTGTCCACGCCACCGACCCCGAGCACCAACGTGCTCGACGCCAGTGGTGTCACCATGCGCTTCGGTGGTCTGACCGCCGTCAACAACGTCAGCCTCACCGTCAACAGCGGCGAGATCGTGGGTCTGATCGGTCCCAACGGTGCCGGTAAGACCACGTTCTTCAACTGCCTGACCGGGCTGTACATCCCGACCGAGGGCACCGTCTCGTACAAGGGAAAGGTGCTGCCGCACCGCTCCCACCTGGTGACCCAGGCGGGCATCGCCCGTACGTTCCAGAACATCCGCCTGTTCGCCAACATGACGGTGCTGGAGAACGTGCTCGTGGGGCGCCACACCCGCACCAGGGAGGGCCTGTGGTCCGCCCTGCTGCGGGGGCCCGGCTTCCACAAGGCCGAGAAGGCGTCCGAGGACCGGGCCATGGAGCTGCTGGAGTTCACCGGGCTCGCGGCCAAGCGGGACCACCTGGCGCGCAACCTGCCCTACGGCGAGCAGCGCAAGCTGGAGATCGCCCGGGCCCTGGCCAGCGACCCCGGCCTGCTGCTGCTGGACGAGCCCACCGCCGGCATGAACCCCCAGGAGACCCGGGCCACCCAGGACCTGGTGTTCGCCGTACGGGACCAGGGCATCGCCGTGCTGGTGATCGAGCACGACATGCGCTTCATCTTCAACCTGTCCAACCGGGTCGCGGTACTGGTCCAGGGCGAGAAGCTCGTCGAGGGCACCCCCGAGCAGGTGCAGAGCGACGAGCGGGTGGTCGCCGCCTACCTCGGCACGCCCTTCGAGGGTGAGCCGGGCGAGAGCGAGGCGGCCGAGGTCCGTGCCGCCGAGCGACAGACCGGCAGGACCAAGAACGACACCTCGGCCCAGGACGGTGAGAACCAGTGAGCGCACTGCTCGAAGTCGAGGACCTTCGGGTCGCCTACGGAAAGATCGAGGCCGTCAAGGGCATCTCGTTCAGCGTGGAGCAGGGCCAGGTGGTCACCCTGATCGGCACCAACGGTGCCGGCAAGACCACCACCCTGCGCACCCTGTCGGGGCTGCTCAAGCCGCTCGGCGGGAAGGTCACCTTCGACGGTCAGCCGATCCACAGCATGGGCGCGCACAAGATCGTGGCCATGGGGCTGGCGCACTCCCCGGAGGGGCGGCGCATCTTCCCCCGGCTGAGCATCCTGGAGAACCTCCAGCTCGGCGCCTTCCTGCGCAAGGACGCCGCCGGCATCCAGCGGGACGTGGAGCGGGCCTACGAGCTGTTCCCGATCCTGGGTGAGCGCAGCAAGCAGGCGGCCGGCACCCTGTCCGGTGGTGAGCAGCAGATGCTGGCCATGGGGCGGGCGCTGATGTCCCGGCCGAAGCTGCTGATGCTGGACGAGCCCTCGATGGGTCTGTCTCCGATCATGATGCAGAAGATCATGGAGACCATCGCCGAGCTGAAGTCGCAGGGCACCACCATCCTGTTGGTGGAGCAGAACGCCCAGGCGGCGCTGTCGCTGGCCGACCAGGGCCATGTGATGGAGATCGGCAAGATCGTGCTGTCCGGCACCGGTCAGGAGCTGATCCACGACGAGTCGGTCCGCAAGGCCTACCTCGGCGAGGACTGAGACTCCGCCCGTCGTCCGTGGGGCCGTACCGCCTTCCCTCAGGGGGCGTTACGGCCCCACGGTGCTTTCCGCGTACGGGTCCCGGGGTGTCGTTTGGATCTGGGGAGGTCAGGGGGCGCGTTCTGGTGTGGTGCGCTACGGGACAGAGCGAGGCGGAGGAGGAGTCGATGCGGCGCATCGGCGACCCCGACCGCCACGACGACAACGCGGCGAGGTGCGGCACACCAGGAGACACCACACGCGAGCCTCGCAGTGATCCCCACGACACACCCTGGGTGCCCTCACCCCGGGGAGCGGCCCGGTACGGATCAGGGTTCGGCGGTCCCGCGAGGAAGCCCCCGGCAGCCTCTCCCGGTCCCCCGACGCAGGGGGAGGGCCGGGCGGAGCGCACGGGCGGCCTCGGGGCACTCCGACCCACGCGGCCCGGTCACCGGTCAGGGGAGCACGGAGCAGGTCCCCTGGTGGGGGTCGCCCTTCTCCAGGGGGTCGGCCCGAGCAACTCCACGGCTCGGGGCGGCAGTTGGGGCGGGCCGACGTCCGGGGCCACCAGGGGGCGGAGGTCCTCGGGCCGAGGGCGCCCACCGGTCCGAGGCACGGGGCCTACGCGGTTTCGCGCCCCTGCGCCGATGGGCGGTGCGGCTTGACCGTGGGCGGGCCCGGGGCGTACGTGCCTCGCCGAGCGAGCTGACGCGGCCGTGGCCCTGGCCCTGGCCCCGACCAGCGGGCGATCACGGGACATCCCCCGACGGCTCGGGGCGGCGTACGCCCTCGACTCCCTCCAGGGAACGGGACCGGTTCACCGGCCCTCCCCCACCACCCCAAGCACCCGCCCCCGTCTCCCGTCGCGCTACGACTGCTGCTTGCGGCGCCGCTCCTCGCCGTCCTCGATGACGGCCTCGGCGACCTGGCGCATCGACAGCCGGCGGTCCATGGAGGTCTTCTGGATCCACCGGAAGGCGGCCGGTTCGCTGAGCCCGTACTGGGTCTGGAGCACGCTCTTGGCCCGGTCCACCAGCTTGCGGGTCTCCAGCCGCTGGGAGAGGTCGGCGACCTCCTTCTCCAGGGTGCGCAGCTCGGTGAAGCGGGAGACGGCCATCTCGATGGCCGGCACCACGTCGGACTTGCTGAACGGCTTCACCAGGTAGGCCATGGCCCCGGCGTCGCGGGCCCGTTCGACCAGTTCGCGCTGGGAGAAGGCGGTGAGCATCAGCACCGGGGCGATGCTCTCCTCGGCGATCTTCTCGGCGGCCGAGATCCCGTCCAGCACCGGCATCTTCACGTCGAGGATCACCAGGTCGGGGCGGTGTTCGCGGGCCAGGTCGACGGCGGTCTGCCCGTCGCCGGCCTCTCCCACGACCGTGTAGCCCTCCTCCTCCAGCATCTCCTTGAGGTCCAGGCGGATCAGGGCCTCGTCCTCGGCGATCACCACGCGGGTGGTCAGCGGGGGTACGTGTTCCAGCGCCTGTTCCCCGCCCTCCTCGGGCTGCTCGTGGGGCTCGTTCGGCTCGTCGGGGGCGTCCGTGGTGCTCATGGGCTCCTCAATTCGGCGCTGGCTGCCTCAGCAGGGTACCCAGGTGAACCCGGGCCACCGGAACCGGTACACTCCTCGTCAGCGAGCCAGCCGGGTTGGCGGAATTGGCAGACGCGGAGGTCTCAAACACCTCTGTCCGAAAGGACATGCGGGTTCAAGTCCCGCACCCGGCACGTCACACCAGGAGGCGGGTCCCCTTCCCAGGGGGCCCGCCTCCTGTTTCGTGTGCCCTCCGTGGACCGCCACCGGGGCCAGCGGGGTACCGCCGGACACGGCACCCCCACCGGGAGACGTCCACCGGGCGGCCCGCCGTACACGGGGGCCGCCCGGGTCGGGAGCCGGTGCGGGTGCCGCCGTCAGCGGGCCGGGGAGGGCTCGGCCGGGGCCTCCGCCCGACCGATGGCGTCCTTGCCGATGTGGTGCACCCGTACCAGGTTGGTGGAGCCGGGGATCCCGGGCGGCGAACCGGCGATGATCACGACCAGGTCGCCGACCTCGCAACGGCCGATCCGCAACAGCTCCTCCTCGACCTGCCGCACCATGTCGTCGGTGGTGCGCACCATCGGGCCGAGGAAGGTCTCCACCCCCCAACTCAGGTTCAGCTGGGCCCTGGTGGCCTCGTCGGGGGTGAAGGCGAGTACCGGGATGGGCGAGCGGTAGCGGGAGAGCCGGCGCACGGTGTCCCCGGAGCGGGTGAAGGCGACCAGGTACTTGGCGCGCAGGAAGTCCCCGATCTCGGCGGCGGCCCGGGCCACGGCGCCCCCCTGGGTGCGGGGCTTGGTGGACTGGGTCAGCGCCGGCAGTCCGGCGGCCAGCAGGTCGGTCTCGGCGGCGGTGATGATGCGGCCCATGGTGGTGACCGTGGCGTCGGGGTAGGACCCGATGCTGGTCTCCCCGGAGAGCATCAGGGCGTCGGCCCCGTCCATCACCGCGTTCGCCACGTCGGAGGCCTCGGCACGGGTGGGGCGGGAGTTGTCGATCATGGAGTCCAGCATCTGGGTGGCCACGATCGCGGGCTTGGCGTTGCGCTTGGCCAGGGCGACGGCCCGCTTCTGGACCAGCGGCACCTCCTCCAGGGGCATCTCGACCCCCAGGTCGCCCCGGGCGATCATCACGCCGTCGAAGGCGTCCACGATGGACTCCAGCCGCTCCACGGCCTGCGGCTTCTCGATCTTGGCGATCACCGGGAGGTAGCGGCCCTCCTCGGACATGATCCGGTGGACGTCCTTGATGTCGTCGCCGCTGCGCACGAAGGACAGCGCGATCAGGTCCACCCCGGCGCGCAGGGCCCAGCGCAGGTCGGTGACGTCCTTGTCGGACAGGGCGGGCACCGAGACGGCCGTACCGGGCAGGTTGAGGCCCTTGTGGTCGGAGACCATGCCGCCCTCGACCACCTCGCAGCGCACCTCGGGGCCCTCGACCTCGTCCACCCGCAGGCAGACCCGGCCGTCGTCGATGAGCAGGGTGTCCCCGGGGTTCACGTCCTCGGGGAGCCCGTCGTAGGTGGTGGAGGAGCGTCGTACGTCGCCCTCGACGGGTTCGGTGGTGAGGGTGAAGGGGTCGCCGCTTTCAAGGAGTACCGGCCCTTCGGCGAAGACACCGAGCCGGATCTTCGGACCTTGAAGGTCCGCGAGCACCCCGACGTTGCGCCCCACGGACCGCGCCGCCTCCCGTACCCGCTGGCAGCGGACGGTGTGCTCCTGGAGCAGACCGTGACTCATGTTGAGCCGCGCCACGTCCATTCCAGAGGTGACGAGCTGCTTGATCTGCTCGTACGAGGCGGTCGCGGGTCCCAGGGTGCAAACGATCTTGGCTCGGCGCATGAGCCGAGCTTATGACTTACCTGCGGGTAGAGCCCTGTTCGGCCTGGAGGGCCAACCACCTTTAGCCACAAGGGCGTTGACAACTTCTGAATGGGCGGCACACCGCTCTGATGAGCACCCCGCCCGGCCGTCGGGAAGCCCGCTCGGCAGGGACGCTCAGAAGGAGGGCGGGGTGATCACGAAGCGGGCGTTCACCCTGGCGTGCAGGACCTGCCGTTGCGGCTCCAGGTCCAGCGGCGCCGGGGCGGCCGGCCCCCCGTAGCCGGCGGCGCTACGACCGGCGGGCGCCCGGGGCGCGGGCGCCGGCCCCGGCTCGGCCCCCTCGTCAGCCAGGTCCAGCAGGGCCACCAGCCGGGCGTCCAGCGCCTCGGCGTACTCCCTGGCCCGCGTCACCGCCTCCCGCACGGCCTGCTGACGGGTCCGGGCACGGGCCGGGGAGTCGGGGCGCAGGGCCCAGAACGGGCCCTCGACCCGGGTCAGCTCCTGGTCGGCGAGCTGGGTGGCCAGTTCGCCCAGCACCGTGAAGTCACCGAGGGTGGCGGTGACCCGGGCCTGACCCCGGTAGCTGCGGACCTTCTCCCGCTTGCCCTTGTCGGTGAGTTCGGGGGTGACGCTGAACGCGCCGGTCTCCAGCCGTTCGCAGGCCTCCCCCTGGGAGCGCAGCAGTTCCAGCACCTCGGCGTTGCGGCGGGTGAGGTCGTCGAGCACCGGCCGCTGGGCGCTCCCCCGGGCGGAGACGACCACCACCAGCCGGGCGATCTCCGGGTCGAACTCCAGCCGGGCCTCGCCCCGTACGGCGACCCGGGGGCTCTCGGGAGTGCTGGCGGCGGACTGTTCACTCATGGACGGCTCCCGGCTCGGTGGGGCGGCTGCTGCTGCCATCCTGCCCCGAACACCCCCGACCGCGCCCGGGGTGTCCCTCGAAGCGGGTACGGCGACGGGGGCACCGGGCGCGAACTCCCGGTGCCCCAGGTCCCGTTGACCGGCGGCCAGGCGGGCGTCAGTCGTGGGCCCGCCGTACCCGCAGGGCCCGCGCCAGGTCGTCCAGCTGGTCCACCAGCCGGCGACGCAGCGAGGGGGGCAACTCCCGTGTCTCCAGGAACCGTTGGCCCCGCTTCAGGGTGGCCGGCTCCACCGCGAACCGGGGGAAGGCGTACCGTCCGGCCGCACCGCCCAGGGCGGCGCCCCGGCTCTCGGCCAGCTGGGCGGCGGCCTCGAAGTAGCGGTCGACGTAGGGGGCGGTCAGGGCGAGCTGTTCGGGCTGCCAGAAGCCCTGCGCGGTGGCGATGAACAGGTAGTTGCTGACCTGTCGGGAGCCGGTGCCGAACAGGGTGTCCCAGGCGGCCTCCTTGGCCGCCGCCTCGGGCAGCGCCGCCCGGCAGCGGGCGGCGCCCTCCACTCCGGTGGCGCTGGGGTCGGCGCTTCGCGCCCGCTCGATCTGGGGTTCCCCGACCGCGCCCAGCACCGAAAGCCTCAGCAGCAGGCGCCAGTTGAGTTCCGCGTCCAGTTCGGGCCCGCCGGGGATGGCCTGTCCGGTCCACCACTCCAGCAGTTCCCCGGGCTCGCCGGCGCTGTCGACGAAGGAGCGTACGGCGGCCAGTCGCAGCCCGTCGTCCCCCCGCTCCTCGGCGACCCGCCACAGGGTGCGGGCCAGCTCGTGCAGTCCGGCCAGGGCCGCTCCGCGCTGGTCGGGGGCCAGGTGGCGGTCGCAGACGGCGTCCCGGGCGTAGGCCAGTACCGAACGCACCAGGTCCACGTCGGGCTCGGGCGGCAGGTGGGCGCGGACGGTCTCCAGGTAGGCGGCGGGGGCGAGTTGGCCGTCCTGCACCATGTCGCGTGCCGCGTTCCAGAGCACCATCCGGGCCAGCGGGTCGGGCAGGGTGGACAGCGCGTGGGTGGCGGTGGCCCAGGAGCGGGGGTCGAGGCGCACCTTGGCGTAGCTGAGGTCCTGGTCGTTGAGCAGCAACAGGTCCGGTTCGGGTCCGGTGACCGGCAGCGACCGCTCGCCGGGGCCGACGGGCAGGTCGAGGGTGGGGCGCTCGCGGAGGGTGAGCCGGTCGGCCGGGTCCAGGTCGTAGACGCCGAGGGTGAGCCGGTGGGGGCGGCGGCCCCGGTGGTCCAGGGTGAGCGGCTCGCCGCGTACCGGGGTGAGGGTGTCCACCCCGGTGGTGCCCAGCCAGTCACGGGCCCACTGGTGGACGTCCCGTGAGGTGTGGGCGGCCAGCGAGTCCAGCAGGTCGTCCAGGGTGGCGTTGCCGAAGCGGTGGCGGCGGAAGTGCTCGTTGACGCCGGCGAGGAAGTCCGACTCCCCCAGCCAGGCGACCAGTTGGCGCAGGGCGGAGGCGCCCTTGGCGTAGGAGATGCCGTCGAAGTTCAGCAGGGCCAGGGCGGTGTGCGGCACCTGGTCGCCCTCGGTGGCCACCGGGTGGGTGGAGGGGCGCTGGTCGGCGTCGTAGCCGGAGTTCTTGTCGTGGGCGGCGAAGTGGGTCCAGCTGCGGGTGCCGCACCAGCGGGGCGCGGCGCCCTCGGGGTGGGTGCGGTGCAGGGCGTCCAGGACGTGGAAGCCCATGTACTCGGCGAAGGACTCGTTCAGCCAGATGTCGTTCCACCAACGCAGGGTCACCAGGTCGCCGAACCACATGTGGGCCATCTCGTGGGCGACCACCATGGCCCGGCGGTGCCGTTCGCCGTCGGTGACGGCCGAGCGGTAGACGAACTCCTCGCGGAAGGTGACCAGTCCGGGGTTCTCCATGGCCCCGTGGTTGAACTCGGGGACGAAGGCCTGGTCGTAGGAGTCGAAGGGGTAGGGCTCGGTGAACAGTTCCCGGTAGGTGTCCAGGCAGCCGCGGGTGATCTCCAGCAGCTCCGGCGCCTCGGCGTCCAGGTGGGGCGCCAGGGAACGGCGGCAGTGCAGGCCCAGGGGCAGCCCGTGGTGCTCGGCGGTGACCGAGTGCCAGGGTCCGGCGGCCACGGCCACCAGGTAGCTGGGCAGGGGCTCGGTGGGGGCGAAGTCCCAGCGGTTTCCGGTGTGTTGGCGTACCCGGGTGTTGGCCAGTGCCGTCCAGTCCTCGGGGGCGGTGACCGCGAGGTGGAACACCGCCTTGAGGTCGGGCTGGTCGAAGGCGGCGAACACCCGCTGGGCGTCGGCCAGGAAGCACTGGGTGTAGACGTAGTCCTGTCCGTCGGCGGGGTCGGTGAACCGGTGCATCCCCTCGCCGGTGCGGGAGTAGGCCATCCGCGCCCGTACGGTCAACTGGTGCCGTCCGGCCGGCAGTCGGGACAGCGCCAGCCGGTTGTCCGTCAGCTCGATCGGCAGCGACCGGCCGTCCAGCTCGACTCCGTGCAGGGTCTCCGGGCGCAGTTCCACGAAGCTGTCGGTGTCGTCGGCGTGGACGGTGAAGTCCAGGGTGGTGTCGGACTCGAAGGTCTCCCCACCGGTGGTCAGGTCCAGGTGGACGCGGTACTCGTGGACGGTGAGGCTCTCGGCGCGGCGCTGCGCCTCGGCGCGGGTCAGTGCGGGCATGGCCCCATGCTGCCGCACCCGGGGCCGGCCCACCCCACCGGCGTCGGGGGGTGGCGCCGGTGGCGCCCGGCCCACGGGCGGGAGGTGTGGGTGGCCCAGAGATCCAGGTCGGTGACGGTACGAAGCGCTCTACCACTGAGCTACGTCAGCCGGAGCCGACGGCGGGAGTCGAACCCGCGACCACTCGATTAACAGTCGAAGTATCCGTCGCCTTCGCATCTGGGCCACGGCCAGCCTAGCCACGGCCCGGGGCCCGGGCACCCGGTTTTCCGTACCGGGCGGCACGGGAGGCGTTCGTGCCCCCACCGTGACCGGCCCCTCACTGGCGGTTCCCCGGGGCGCGTGCTCCACTGAGACCACCCCCCACCCCTCTCAGTGGAGGCGGTCACCATGCCCGACTGGCGTCACCCCGCTCACGGAAACGCTCCCGCCGGGGGCCCGCCACCGCCCCCGGGCCGGCGCCGCAACCCCTGGCTGATCGCCCTGTTCGCCGTACTGGGCGCCTTCGTGGCGCTGGCGGTCCTGGGCGGCATCCTCAGCTCCGTGCAGGGGAACCAGGCCACCGCCGACCCGACGGCCACCGTCACCACGACCACCAGCGCCTCCCCCCGGGCCCCCGGCCCCACGGTCACCGAGACGAGGTCGACCACCCGGAAGGCGACCGCCACGGCGACCAGGACCGCCACGGTCACGGCCACCGTCACCGCGACACGCACCAGGACCGCCCCGGCCGCCGAGAAGCCGGCCCCCGCCACGTCCGCCCGTGAGGGCCGGGTCCACTACGAGAACTGCGCGGCGGCCAAGCGGGACGGCGCCGCCCCGGTACGTCGGGGCGACCCGGGCTACGGACGCCATCTGGACCGTGACGGGGACGGCATCGCCTGCGAGTGGTCCTGAGAGTCGCCGGGCTGGTGGGTCCACCGGTCACACCGAGAACACCGCGTACACCGAGGACGCGGTACGGCCCCGCCGGGACGGGTGTCCGGCGGGGCCGTACCGCGCTCCGCTCAGCGCGTTCAGCACATGACGTGGACGCGGCGGGCGGAGTTGTAGGAGCAGGAGTCCTTCAGCTTGCCGCCCGGGGTGAAGAGCCGGGCCTTGTCCTTGGTGTTGTTCCAGACGTACCAGCCGCGCCCCTGGTACAGGTGGCCGGCGGACTTGGTGCCCTTCCCGGTGTGGACCTTCACCGTCTTGCCGGCGCTGACGCGGTACGAGGGGAAGGTGTAGGTGTGGCCTTCGTTGTCCTTGAGGCGGTAGCCGCGCATCTGGAAGGCGGACCTGGTGCCGTTCTTGATCTGTACGTACTCGGCGTTGAGCGAGGCGTTGCCGCCCCGGTCGCTGCCGGGGCTGTTGTAGTAGATCTTGTGCAGGTGCAGCGAGCCGGCCGCCTGCGCAGGTGAGGGCGTCAGCAGCAGGGAGCCGGCGGCGGTGGCGAGGACCACGGTCACGACGTGGGCACGGGTACGGAACATGGCACGTCCCTTGTTCGGGCTGGGTACCCCCCACGGGCCCAGCGGACGCCCAGGCTATTCACACCGTCTCCACAATCGGAGCGCCGTTATCGAAACGGGACCCCAAGAGACCGTCAACTCCCCTGCCCCGTAACGGTGTTGACGGTCCGTCCGCGCCGGTCGGCTACTCCCGGTGCTCCACCCCGTCCTCGCCACTGATGCTCTCGTGGTGCCGGATCACCTCGGCGATGATGAAGGTGAGCAGTTTCTCGGCGAAGGCCGGGTCCAGCTTGGCGCTCTCCGCCAGCCGTCGCAGCCGCTCGATCTGCCGGGACTCCCGACCGGGGTCCGCCGGGGGAAGCCGGTGGACGGCCTTCAACTCCCCCACCTGCTGGGTGCACTTGAACCGCTCGGCCAGCATGTGGACCACCGCGGCGTCGATGTTGTCGATGCTGTCGCGGAGCCGCTCCAGCTCGGCGCGGACCGACACGTCCACCTCCTCCAGCGAAGCGAGCTTCTCGGCGCTCGCGGTGTTCGCGGCGCTCTCGGGGTCTGCGGCGCCCTCGGCGTCCGGGGGGAGGTGGCCCCCGCCCTCCTGGGCCCGCACGGCACGGGGGGTCAGGTCGGGGCCGGAGGGGCGGTGAGGGTTGTGGGTATCGTTCATCGCTTCACGAGGGTAGAGGGCGCGGACCGGGGCCGCCCGCCCACCCTCGCGGGGGGTCACCCGGTGGTGGGGCGGTGTCGGGTGTCGATGGTGGGCGGCTGGTCGGGGGCCGGGATGTCGGCACTCCACCCGCCGTGGACCGTGCCGCTCTGCTGTTCGCGGAAGTGCACGGGGGCGACGCCGACGCGGCGGGAGAACAACCGGGAGAAGTAGGCCGGGTCCTCGTAGCCGACACGACGGGCGATGGCCGCCACCGGAAGTTCGGTGGTGACCAGCAGCTCCTTGGCCCGGTTCAACCGTACCCCGAGCAGGTAGTCCTTGGGGCTACAGCCCGCACCCCGCCGTACGGCCGCCCGCAGGGTGGCGGGGCTCATGCCCAGCCGGGCGGCGTGCTCGGCCACGCTGAGGGCGAGGAAGGCGTCCCGGGCCAGGGCCTGGAGCACCGGCGCCCCCTCGGCGGTGGCGTCGACCCGGGCCCGCCGCAGGGCCACCAGCAGTTCGTGGACCGCCGCCCCGGTCTCCAGCTCCAGCAGGGGGTTGCCGTGGTGGGCGGCGCGGGCGATCCGGGCGACGGCGGCTCGGGCGGGACCGCTGTCGACCAGGGGGACCACCGGGGTGTCGGGCTGGATGCACCCCAGCTCGGTGTAGGCGTGTACGGCCGGGCCGGTGAAGTCCACGAAGCCCTCGTCCCAGCCCTCCTCGGGGTCGGGGCCGTAGTGGTGCGGCACCCCGGGGGTGAGCCACAGCAGGGCCGGTGCCAGTACGCGGTGGGGGGAGCCGTCCGGGGTCTGGAACCAACCCCGACCCGCGCTGACCACCACCGCCACGTGGTGGTCCAGGGTGCGCGGTCCGACGGCCGGCAGCTGTCCGCTCTGCAACCCGACACCGAGGCAGACCAGTCCCAGCTGGTGGTGCAGGGGACGAGGGGTGAAGTACCTCATCCAGCTCTGGTACGGCATGTCGCTCTCGTGGGAGACGGTGCCCCGCCGCTCCGGGCCCGCTGGTCGGGCGCGGTGCCGGCGCCGCCCTCGGCCCGGGCGGTTCGCGGGGCCAGGGTAGGCGGCGACCGCCCTGGTGTCAGCACCGGCGGTGGTACGGGCGGAGCCCCTGCCGGGCGCGGCGGACGGCGGGCGCCCCGAACTCGCGGGCGTACCGGGCCGGTTGGGACTCCGACACGAGCACAGCAGCGCAAGCGGGGACGCACCCGCCGAGGTACGAGACCGACAGCCGCCCACCGGACACCGGCCCCACGGCGGACCAGCCCCCGGTACGGCAGGCGCGGAGCGAACCCCCACACCGCGAACGCGCCGGCGCCCCCGACCGGTTGGAGACCCCACACCGGCGCGCCAACCGGGAGAGAGGCACCAGCCCAGCCATACGCCCCACGGCGACCCACCAACCCACCAGCCCACCGGGCACCCGGAGCCCACCCCCGAACACACGCCCCGCCGCCCCCTGCCGCGACGGACACGGGGCCGGCCGAGACCCACCGAACTCGCGGGCGTACCGGGCCGGTTGGAGTTCCGACACGAGCACAGCAGCGCAAGCGGGGACGCACCCGCCGAGGTACGAGACCGACAGCCGCCCGCCGGACACGGGGAACACCCCGAGAAACCAGTCCCCGCCGCGTGAGCGCACGGAGGACGGGCGCGGGGACCACGGGCGGGGCCGAGGAGGTGCCGCACACGCGAAGGGGCCCGACATCCTGAGGATGTCGGGCCCCCGCAGGGCACTACCGATGACCTACCGCCGCAGCGGGGTCGTCACGCTCTGGTGGCTTCAGCCACCCAGCTCCTCGGCGCCGGCCTTGATGTCGGCGGCGAAGGCGCTCACCTCGGAGTAGACACCGGGCTTGCCGGGACGGGCGCAGCCCTCACCCCAGCTGACGATGCCGACCTGGACGAACTCGCCGGCCTCGTCCTTGCGGAAGATCGGGCCACCGGAGTCACCCTGGCAGGCGTCCTTGCCGCCCTCGGGCACACCGGCGCACAGCTCCTCCTCGGCGATGAGGTTGGGGTACGCCTCCTTGCACTCCGCGTCGTCGATGAAGGGCACGTCGACCTTCAGCAGGTGCTGCTGCTGCTGGCCGCCCTCGGCGTCGGCACCCCAGCCGGCGACGGTGAGGTCACCCTCGTTGAGGTCCGCCGACTCGGCGATCTTCAGGGTGGGCTGGTCGATCGGCTCGGCCAGCTTGATCAGCGCCCAGTCCTTGCCCTCGCCGTTGTAGCCGGGAGCCTGGAGCACCTCGGTGGAGTTCACCTCGACCGCGTCGGGGCTCTCCAGGTCGGTGACGCCAGCGGTGACGGTGATGCTGGTGTCCTCGCCGGAACCGTCCACACAGTGGGCGGCGGTCAGCACGATGTCCTCGGTGTAGAGCGCGCCACCACAGCCCATGGACAGCCGGACCATCCAGGGGAACTCGCCCTCGGAGGCCTTCTCGCCGCCGATGATGCGCGTGTCCACGCCACCCGGCTCGGGCTGGGCCATGGCCTGACCGGCGTGCAGGCCCAGGCCGATGACACTGACGGCGCCGATGGCGGCAGCACGCTTCAGGATCTTCTTCAAGGAACTGTTCCTCTCGTGGGGGGATTTGCCGCACCCGGCCTCCCGGGTGGGGTGAGGAACTCCCTGGTGCCGCGCGTCAGTTGCTTGTGGGAGAGCGTGACGACGACGGGTCTTCCGTTCCACCGAGCATGGGTTGCCGAAATGCTTCATGGGATTATCTGAAGCAAGTCAGGTCGCTGACAAGAGGATCTCGTCCCGAATTCCTCGAAGGCACCCGGTCCGCCCGGTTCCTGGGCATCCAGAATCCCGCGTTCCGCCGGGGGCGCCCGGTCGCGACCGGGCGCCGGCGAGTCCGCTTCCCGTCCGTGCCGGTGGGACCGGGCCGCATCAACTCCTCGCAGGTGAGAGGTGGTTGACCCGCCCTCGTGGGGGCTCGTCGGACACGACGTGCCGAGGGTGTCGACCGCGTCACTGACCGTACGACCGGGGGAAGAGGAGCGGGCGGCCCCCTCACGTACGTACCCCCCGGGAGATTTCCCAGGGGGTACGAGAACGGAGGCGGAGGGTGAGCCCCGAGCGACGGTGCGGGGTCAGACGGTGAGCGCGCGGTCGGTGGAACGGATCGGGGCGTGCAGGGTGCTGGCCCCCATCAGGTGGCGGTCCACCGAGCGGGCCGCCGAACGTCCCTCGGCGATGGCCCAGACGATCAGCGACTGGCCCCGGCCCGCGTCACCGGCGACGAAGACCCCGTCCACCGAGGTGGCGTACTCCTCGTCCCGGGCGACGTTGCCGCGCTCGTCCAGTTCCAGGCCCAGTTGCCGCACCAGGCCGTTCTCCTGGTCGATTCCGGTGAACCCCATGGCGAGGGTGACCAGTTGGGCCGGGATGACGCGTTCGGTGCCGGGCTTCTGCTCCAGCTTGCCGTCGACGAACTCGACCTCGATCAGGTGCAGGGCCTCCACATGGCCCACCGTCTCGCCCTCGGCCGGTTCCGAGCCGCTGAAGTGGGTGGTGGACACCGAGTAGACGCGCTCGCCACCCTCCTCGTGGGCCGAGGTCACCTTGTAGAGCATGGGGAAGGTGGGCCAGGGCTGGTGCGGAGGGCGCTCCTCGCCGGGCCGGGGCATGATCTCCAGCTGGGTGACCGAGCGGGCCTCCTGCCGGTGGGCGGTGCCCACGCAGTCGGCGCCGGTGTCGCCACCGCCGATGACGACCACGTCCTTGCCCTCGGCGGTGATCGGCGGGGCGACGTAGTCGCCCTCCTGCACCTTGTTGGCCAGCGGCAGGTACTCCATCGCCTGGTGGATGCCATCCAACTCCCGCCCGGGCACCGGCAGTTCACGGGCGGTGGTGGAGCCGGCGGCGATCACCACCGCGTCGTGCCGCTTGCGCAGCTCCTTGGCGGTCATGTCCCGGCCGATCTCCACCCCGGTACGGAACTTGGTGCCCTCGGCCCTCATCTGCTCGACCCGGCGGTTGAGGTGGCGCTTCTCCATCTTGAACTCGGGGATGCCGTAGCGCAGCAGCCCGCCGACCCGGTCGGCCCGCTCGTACACCACCACCGTGTGCCCGGCCCGGGTCAGCTGCTGGGCGGCGGCCAGGCCGGCCGGGCCGGAGCCGATCACCGCGACCGTCTTGCCGGACAGCCGGTCCGGGGGCTGGGGCGTGACGTCGCCCTGGTCCCAGGCCTTGTCGATGATGGTGACCTCGACGTTCTTGATGGTCACCGCCGGCTGGTTGATGCCCAGCACACAGGCCGACTCGCAGGGGGCCGGGCAGAGGCGGCCGGTGAACTCGGGGAAGTTGTTGGTGGCGTGCAGCCGCTCCGTGGCCGCGCGCCAGTCCTCCCGGTAGGCGTAGTCGTTCCACTCGGGGATGAGGTTCCCCAGCGGGCAGCCGTTGTGGCAGAAGGGGATGCCGCAGTCCATACAGCGGCCCGCCTGCTTGCTGATGATGGGCAGCAGGGAACCGGGCTGGTAGACCTCGTCCCAGTCGCGTACCCGCTCCTCGACCGGTCGGGTCCTGGCGACCTCGCGGTCGGTGGTGAGAAATCCCTTGGGGTCAGCCATGGGTCGCCGCCTCCATCATCTTCTCGTGGGTCTCGGACGGGGACAGTCCCGCTCGCTCGGCGGCTTCCTTGGCGGCGAGCACGGCCTTGAAGGTGGGGGGCAGGACCTTGGCGAAACGGTCGACGGCCGTCTCCCAGTCCGCCAACAGCTTCTCCGCCACCGTCGATCCGGTCTCCTGCTGGTGGCGGGTGACGGTCCGCCGCAGCCACTCCCGGTCCTCCTCGTCCAGGGGCTCCACGGCCTCGCGCAGCCCCGAGTTGACCAGCGCCCGGTCCAGGTCGATCACATAGGCGACGCCCCCGGACATCCCGGCGCCGAAGTTGCGCCCGGTGGTCCCGAGGACCACCGCGTGCCCCCCGGTCATGTACTCGCAGCCGTGGTCGCCGACCCCCTCGGAGACCACCGTGGCGCCGGAGTTACGGACACAGAACCGCTCACCGACCCGACCGCGCAGGAACATCTCACCGCCGGTGGCCCCGTAGGCCAGGGTGTTGCCGGCGATGGCGGAGTACTCGGCCAGGTGGTCGGCGGTACGGTCCGGGCGGACCACGATCCGGCCGCCGGACAGGCCCTTGCCCACGTAGTCGTTGGCGTCGCCCTCCAGCCGCAGGGTGACCCCCGGGGGCAGGAACGCCCCGAAGGACTGGCCGGCGCTGCCGGTGAAGGTCACGTCGATGGTGCCGTCCGGCAGGCCCGCGCCGCCGAACCTGCTGGTCACCTCGTGGCCCAGCATGGTGCCCACCGTGCGGTTGACGTTGCGGATGGCCAACTGGCCCCGCACCGGCTGGGCTTCGGCCACCGACTCCGCCGACAGGGCGTCGGCGGCCAGCTTGATCAGCTGGTTGTCCAGGGCCTTGGCCAGCCCGTGGTCCTGCTCCACCGCCTGGTGGCGTACCGCGCCCTCGGGCAGTTCGGGCACGTGCAACAGCGGCTCCAGGTCCAGGCCCTTGGCCTTCCAGTGGTCCACCGCCCGGCTGACGTCCAGCAGTTCGGCGTGCCCCACGGCCTCGTCCAGGGTGCGGAAGCCCAGTTCGGCCAGCAGCTCCCGTACCTCCTCGGCCACGAACTCGAAGAAGTTGACCACGAACTCGGCCTTGCCGCTGTACCGCTCCCGCAGGGTGGGGTTCTGGGTGGCGATGCCGACCGGGCAGGTGTCCAGGTGGCACACCCGCATCATCACGCAGCCGGACACCACCAGCGGGGCGGTGGCGAACCCGAACTCCTCGGCTCCCAGCAGGGCGGCGATCAGCACGTCCCGGCCGGTCTTCAGCTGCCCGTCGGTCTGCACCACGATCCGGTCCCGCAGCCCGTTGAGCAGCAGCGTCTGCTGGGTCTCGGCCAGCCCCAGCTCCCAGGGGCCGCCCGCGTGCTTGAGGGAGGTCAACGGGGAGGCGCCGGTACCGCCGTCGTGGCCGGAGATCAGCACCACGTCGGCGTGCGCCTTGGAGACCCCGGCCGCGACCGTACCCACGCCCACCTCGGACACCAGCTTCACGTGGACACGTGCCCGGGGGTTGGCGTTCTTCAGGTCGTGGATCAGCTGGGCCAGGTCCTCGATGGAGTAGATGTCGTGGTGGGGCGGCGGGGAGATCAGGCCCACCCCGGGGGTGGAGTGCCGGGTACGGGCCACCCAGGGGTAGACCTTGTGGCCGGGCAGCTGGCCGCCCTCGCCGGGCTTGGCGCCCTGGGCCATCTTGATCTGGATGTCGTCCGCGTTGACCAGGTACTCGCTGGTGACGCCGAACCGGCCGGAGGCGACCTGCTTGATCGCCGAACGGCGGGTCGGGTCGTACAACCGCTCCGGGTCCTCGCCACCCTCGCCGGTGTTGGACTTGCCGCCCAGCCGGTTCATGGCGATCGCCAGCGTCTCGTGCGCCTCCTGGGAGATGGAGCCGTAGGACATGGCGCCGGTGGAGAACCGCTTGACGATCTCGCTGACCGGCTCCACCTCCTCGATCGGCACCGAGGGGCGGTCCCCCCTGAGCCGGAACAGTCCGCGCAGGGTCATCAGCCGCTCGGACTGCTCGTCCACCCGGCGGGTGTACTGCTTGAAGACGTCGTACCGCCGGGTCCGGGTGGAGTGCTGGAGCCGGAAGACGGTGTCCGGGTCGAACAGGTGGGGCTCGCCCTCCCTGCGCCACTGGTACTCGCCACCGATCTCCAGGTCACGGTGGGCGGAGGCGATCCCGGTCACCGGGTAGGCCCTCAGGTGCCGGGCGGCCACCTCCCGGGCGATCACGTCCAGGTCGGCGCCGCCGATCTTGGTGGTGGTGCCGTGGAAGTAGGTGTCCACGAAGGACGCGTCCAGGCCCACCGCCTCGAAGACCTGGGCGCCCCGGTAGGAGGCCACGGTGGAGATGCCCATCTTGGACATCACCTTCAGCACGCCCTTGCCCAGCGCCCTGATCAGGTTGCCGATGGCCTCCTCGGGGTCCATGTCCCCGGGCAGGAAGGTACCGGCACGCACCAGGTCCTCCACCGACTCCATGGCCAGGTACGGGTTGACCGCCGCCGCCCCGTAGCCGATCAACAGCGCCACATGGTGCACCTCGCGCACGTCGCCGGCCTCCACCAGCAGGCCCACCTGGGTGCGCTGCTTGGTGCGGATCAGGTGGTGGTGCACCGCCGCCGTCAGCAGCAGCGAGGGGATCGGGGCGTGTTCGGCGTCCGAGTGCCGGTCGGACAGCACCACCAGCCGGGCACCGGCCTCGATGGCCGCGTCCGCCTCCGCGCACACCTCGCGGATACGTCGGGCCAGCCCCGGGCCGCCCTCCCCCACCCGGTACAGCCCGGACAGGGTGGCGCTCTTGAAGTCGGGCATGGTGCCGTCGGCGTTGACGTGGATCAGCTTGGCCAGCTCGTCGTTGTCGATCACCGGGAACGGCAGGGTGACGCTACGGCAGGACGCGGGGGTGGGTTCCAACAGGTTGCCCTGCGGCCCCAGCGAGGAGTAGAGCGAGGTGACCAGCTCCTCCCGGATGGCGTCCAGCGGAGGGTTGGTGACCTGCGCGAACAGCTGGGTGAAGTAGTCGAAGATCAGCCGGGGACGCTCGGACAGCGCGGCGATCGGGGAGTCGGTGCCCATCGAGCCGATCGGCTCGGCCCCGGCCCTGGCCATGGGCGCCAGCAGCACCCGCAGCTCCTCCTCGGTGTAGCCGAAGGTCTGCTGGCGGCGGGTGACCGAGGCGTGGGTGTGCACGATGTGCTCCCGCTCGGGCAGGTCCGCCAGCTCGATCAGGCCGTCGCCGAGCCACTCCTGGTACGGGTTCTCGCCCGCCAGCTGGGCCTTGATCTCGTCGTCCTCGATGATGCGGTGCTCGGCGGTGTCCACCAGGAACATCCGCCCCGGCTGCAACCGCCCCTTGCGCACCACCCGGGCCGGGTCGATGTCCAGGACGCCGACCTCCGAGGCCAGCACCACCAGGCCCTCGTCGGTCACCCAGTAGCGGCCGGGGCGCAGCCCGTTGCGGTCCAGTACGGCACCGACCTGGGTACCGTCGGTGAAGGTGACGCAGGCCGGGCCGTCCCAGGGCTCCATCATCGTCGCGTGGTACTGGTAGAAGGCCCGCCGGGCGGGGTCCATGGAGTCCGCCGACTCCTCGCTCTCCCACGCCTCGGGCACCATCATCAGCACCGAGTGCGGCAGCGACCGGCCGCCCAGGTGCAGCAGTTCCAGCACCTCGTCGAAGGTGGCCGAGTCGGAGGCCCCGGGGGTGCAGATGGGGAAGAGCCGCTCCAGCCGTTCGCGGCCGAACTTCTCGCTGTCCAGCTGCGATTCGCGGGCCCGCATCCAGTTGCGGTTGCCCTGGACGGTGTTGATCTCCCCGTTGTGCGCCACGAAGCGGTACGGGTGGGCCAGCGGCCAGCTCGGGAAGGTGTTGGTGGAGAACCGGGAGTGGACCAGGGCGATCGCGGTGGCGAACCGCCGGTCGGACAGGTCGGGGAAGAACGGCTCCAGCTGGCCGGTGGTGAGCATCCCCTTGTAGACCACGGTGCGGCTGGACAGGGAGGGGAAGTAGGTGCCGGCCTCGCGTTCGGCCCGCTTGCGCAGGGCGAAGGCGGCCCGGTCCAGGTCCAGCCCGGTGCGCCGGCCCTCGGGGTCGGCCACGAACAGCTGGCGGAACACCGGCATGGTCTCCCGCGCGCCGGAACCCAGCAGGGCGGGGGTGGTGGGGACCTCACGCCAGCCCAGGACGGTCAGCCCCTCCTCGGCGGCCAGATCCTCGATGTCCGCGACGGCGCTCGACGTGCCGTACTCCGCCTCGTCGGTGGGCAGGAAGGCGATGCCGACGGCGTACGCCCCCGGGGTGGGCAGCTCGAAGGGGGTCTCGGCACGGAGGAAGGCGTCCGGGATCTGGACCAGGATGCCCGCGCCGTCGCCGGTGTCGGGGTCGGAGCCGGTAGCGCCTCGGTGCTCCAGGTTGCGCAGCACGGTGAGCGCCTGTTCGACGAGTTCGTGGCTGGCCGCACCGGTGAGAGTGGCGACGAAGCCGACACCGCAGGCGTCACGCTCGAATCGGGGGTCGTACATCCCCTGCTGGGCAGGATGGGCCGCCAAAGGCGCTGCGCGCATCGGGCTCTCCCGTCGTCGTCGTGGCAAGTGGATATGCCGAGGGACGACTCTGGCCCTCTGCGAAACAAGTGGCGCATCAAGTTTTCGCGCAGGTTACACGATGCGGCTCTGCTCGAAAACTGGATGCCGTATTCCAGGATGCGGACGCTGAACGCTCACCCGGGCCACTAAGCGGAGGCCCTCGACAGTCTGGCGTGCACGCCCAGGCCCCGTGCGCCTCCTTGCCCACGGGGCGACTCAGCTTCTGCCCACGGGTACGGAAACGAAACCGGCCGGTAACGCCAAACCTCCCGGATCCGGTCCGGCGCGGGTCAGGACAGGGACGTACCGAACAGCGTACCCAGACCGTAGGTGACCAGCGCGGCGGCGGCTCCCAGGGACATCTGCCGCAGCCCGCTGAACCACCACGACCGGGCCGTCACCCGGGCCACCAGAGCGCCGCAGAGGAACAGCCCCAACAGGGCCAGCGACACCGCCGGCCACAGCACCGTCACCCCCAGCAGATAGGGCAGAACCGGAAGAACGGCACCGACGGCGAAGGCACAGAAGGAGGACAGTCCGGCGACCGTCGGGGAGGGCAGCTCACCCGGGTCGACACCCAGTTCCTCACGCGCGTGCACCTGGAGCGCCTGCTCGGGGTCGCGGTGCAGCTGCCGTGCCACCCGGAGGGCCAGCGGACGGTCCACCCCGCGCCGCTGGTAGGCGCGGGCCAGCTCCTCGATCTCGTCCCGGGGGTGCCGTCGCAGCGCCGTACGCTCCACCTCCAACTCGGCCAGCACCAGCTCCCGTTGGGAGGCCACCGAGGTGTACTCGCCGACCGCCATCGAGAAGGCCCCGGCCGTCAGCCCGGCCAGACCGGCGACCACCACGGTCGAGGGGTCGGCGGTGGACCCGGCCACCCCCGCCACCAGCCCCAGGTTGGAGACCAGCCCGTCCATGGCGCCGAACACCGCCGGCCGCAGCCAGCCGCCCTGGACGTCCCGGTGCTGGTGGTGGATCTCCAGGGGCGACTCCTCGTCGTCCCTACCGTCGTCCGGCATCCGGCCCCTTCCCTCGCTCACGTCCTCGGTCACGGCACCGTTCCGCCGCCCGGGGGCCGGGCGCTGAGGCGACGTTAGACACGCCGCCGCTCCCGCCGCCAGCAAGGAAGGCCGAACTTACCCCGGTGACCAGGGCGTTGACCGCGCCCCGGACCGCGCCGGAAAGCCGTACGGCCGAGCGCGGCCCTCCCTCGGCCGGGTCGGCGGATCGCCACGAAGGGTGGCCCCACCGGTCCGGGGATGCCAGGATCCACTGACGCCCGACGGGGGCGTGATCGTGACCGAACGGGGGTGCGCGCGGATGCGGCGACGTGACCGGGAGTGCCGAGGGGCGCGGGAAGCGCCTCGGGCGGAGGTCGGCCGGTGAGCCGGCGGACCGCGTACCCGTCACCGGGGTGGGGGCGTCCGTCCGGGCGGCCCCCCGGGTACGGGCACCCGCGCGGTGGGGCGACCGGCGAGCGGAGGGGGCGACGGTGACCGCTGTCGCTCCGGCGCCCTCGCGGGGCACCCCGCCGCCCCGGGAGCCCGCGGAACGGCGACGCGCTCTGGGCCTGGACCGGGACGGCTGGTTCCTGCTGCTGCCGGCCCTGCTCCCGATCCTGCTGCTGAGCGTGGGCCCGCTGCTGTACGGGCTGTCGCTGGCGTTCACCGACGCCCAGGCCGGACGTACCGAACCCACCCGCTTCGTGGGGCTCGACAACCTCACCGACCTCCGCCACGACGGGCTGTTCTGGGACTCCTTCCGCGTCGGACTGGTGTGGGCGGTCGCGGTCACCACCCTCCAGTTCCTGCTGGCCCTGGGCCTGGCACTGCTGCTGAACCAGGACCTGCGCCTGAGGGGGCTGGCCCGGGTGCTGGTGCTGGTGCCCTGGGCGATGCCCGAGGTGGTGGTCGGCATCATGTGGCGGCTGGTCTACCACCAGGACGCCGGCCTGCTGAACAACGCGCTGCGTGACCTGGGGCTGCTGACCGGGGGCGGTGTCGACTGGCTGGGCAGCCTGTCGCTGGCCCTGCCGGCGGTGATCCTGGTGGGGGTGTGGGCCGGGATGCCCCAGACCACCGTGGTGCTGCTGGCCGGCCTCCAGAACGTGCCCCGCGAACTGCACGAGGCGGCGGCCCTGGACGGGGCCGGGGTGTGGCGCCGGTTCCGTTCGGTGACCTGGCCGTCCCTGCTGCCGGTGGTACTGGCCATCACCTCGCTCAACTTCATCTGGAACTTCAACTCCTTCGGACTGGTCTACGTGCTCACCCAGGGCGGGCCGGGTGGGGAGACGCGGCTACCGATGCTGTTCGCCTACGAGGAGGCGTTCCGCTACGGCCAGTACGGCTACGCGGCGGCCATGGGCCTGGTGATGGTGGCCGTGATCGCGGTGCTGCTGGCGGTGTTCCTCCGTAACCGACTGCGGGAGGAGGACCGGTGACCCCCACGACTCCGCACGCCGCCCCGGGCGCCCGGGACCCGGGCCGACGGCGGGACCGCACCCGGCGGCTGGGCCGGCTGGGCCGCTACCTGGCACTGGCCGGCTATCTGCTGTTCCTGGGGTTCCCCCTGCTGTGGCTGGCCTCCACCGCCTTCAAGTCGCCCCAGGAGCTGGGCCGCATCGACCCGAACTGGTTCCCGCACAGCGCCAGTTGGGACAACTTCCGGTCCGCCTTCGACCAGCAGCCACTGCTGCGGTCGGCCGGCAACAGCCTGCTGGTGGCGACCGCGTCCGCCCTGGTCTCGGTGGCGATCGCCACCCCCGCCGCCTATGTGATGGCCCGGCAGCGTTCGGCCCTCAGCAGGGCCGGCAACGGCTGGATCCTGGTCAGCCAGATGTTCCCCTTCGTCCTGGTGATCATCCCGCTGTTCGTGGTGCTGAAGAACCTCCAGCTGGTCAACTCCCTCAGCGGCCTGGTGGCGGTCTACGTGGTGTGGAACCTCCCCTTCGCCCTGTGGATGCTCCAGGGCTACGTACGGTCGGTGCCCACCGTGCTGGAGGAGGCCGCCGCCCTGGACGGCTGCGGCCGGATGCGCACCCTGGTCAGCGTGGTGTTCCCGCTGCTGGCCCCGGGGGTGGTGGCCACCCTGATGTTCTCCTTCGTCACCGCCTGGAACGAGTTCTTCTTCGCGCTGGTCCTGCTGAAGTCCCCGGAGAAACAGACGATGTCGGTGATCCTCACCCACTTCATCGGCGCCGAGGGGGTGGCCGACCTCGGGCCCCTGTCGGCCGCCGCCCTGCTGGCCACCCTGCCCAGCCTGCTGTTCTTCGCGCTGCTCCAACGGCGGCTGGTGAGCGGTGTGCTGACCGGGGCGGTGAAAGGCTGATGCGGCGCCGCGCCCTGCTGGCCGGCATGGCCGCCGGTACCCTCGCCGGCTGCTCCGGCCAGGAGCCGGACGACGGGACCGTACGGCTGGACTACCTGTGCCTGGCCTGGCAGAAGGAGTCGGTACGGGCCAACCGGCAGCTGGTGGCCGAGTGGAACCGCCGCCACCCCGGGATACGGGTCCGCTACGTCCAGGGCAACTGGGACACCGTGCACGACCAGTTGCTGACCTCCTTCGAGGGCGGCAGTGCCCCCGACGTCATCCACGACGAGGCCGGCGACCTGACCGACTTCGCCCACGGCGGCTACCTCGCCGACCTGGGCCCCCTGCTGCCGGAGCGGCTCCGCGCGAACATCCCCCAGCGCACCTGGGACACCGCCAGCTTCGCCGGAGGCGTCTACGGGGTGCCCTTCCTCCAGGAACCCCGGGTGCTGATCGCCAACGCCCGGCTGCTGCGCCGGTCCGGGGTACGTGTCCCCACCGTCCAACGGCCCTGGAGCTGGGGCGAGTTCGAGGACGCCGCCCGGCGGCTCACCCGGGGCGGCACCCGGCACGGGGTGGCCTGGTCGATGAAGGAGCCGGTCAGCCAGACCCTCAACCTGTCGCTCACCCAGGGCGGGCGGATCTTCTACCGCTCACGGGGAAAGAACCAGATCCGCTTCGACGCGCCGGACTCCGCCCTCGCGGAACTGGTACGCCGCCAGGTCCACCAGGAGCACTCGGCGGCCCGCAGCAGTCTGGGCATGTCCGGCTCCGACACCCTCCCCGGGTTCTTCGCCGGCCGCTACGCCCTGCTGCCGCTGAACTTCTCCTTCCGCCAGCAGGTTCACCAGCAGGCCCCCGACGGGTTCGACTGGATCACCCTCCCGCTGCCCGGGGACCCCGGCGCTCACCAGGGCGTCAGCCCCCAGACGCTCTCGATCTCCGAGGACTGCCGCCACAAGCGGGCGGCCATGGCCTTCGTCGCCCACCTCACCGAGCCGGACCACCAGGTACGGCTCGCCCAGGGCGACTGGCTGCTCCCCACCAGCCCCGCCGCCCTGCGCGACCCGCGACTGGACGTGGCGCGGCACGGCTGGCGGGTCGGGGTGGAGACGGCCCCCAGCCTGGTGGCCTCACCGGTGCTGGGCGTACGCGGCTACCCGGAGTGGACCGACAAGGTGGCCACCCCCGCGCTCCAGCGCTACTACGGCGGCGACCTCTCCCTGGACGCGCTGCGCGACCGCCTGGTGGACGACGGCAACCGGGTGCTACGCCGCTACCAGCGCTGACGCCACACACGACGCTCGTACGACGCCAGGCACGACGCCGCGTACGACAGGGCGCACATCGCCACGCACCGACTCCGCGTACGACACGGCCCGGGCACCCCGTTCGCGGGGTGCCCGGGCCGGAGGGTCTGGAACTGGGCGGCCCAGCTACTCGGTAACTCGGTGGCCCAGCTACTCGGTAGCTCGGCGGCTCAGCCTCTGGAGGAGCCGCCCGGCGCGGAGGTGCCCGCCTCCGCGTCGTCCCCGTCCTTCGCCGGGTCCCCACCGGTGTCCTTGCCGGGGCTCTTGGCACCGCCCTCGTCGGCGTTTCCGTCGGCCTTGCGGGAGCGGTTCCTGGACAGGCCGAACCTGGAGCGGGTGGGCTCCTCGGAGTCGGCGGAGTCGGCGTCGGCCGTACCGGAGTCCTCGGGGGCGTCCTTGGAAGCGGCCTCGCCCGACTCCCCGGACCGCTCGCCCTGGGCGAGGGGCTCGACGACCTCCTCCCGTCCGGGACGCATCCTCGCGGAGAGGACGAAGGCGCCGACCGCGCCGAGGAAGACCAGGATCGAGGTCCAGTTGTTCAGCCTCATGCCCAGCACGTGGTGGGCGTCGTCCACCCGCAGGTACTCGATCCAGAAGCGGCCCACGGTGTAGGTGGCGACGTAGAGGGCGAAGGTGCGGCCGTGCCCCAGCTTGAACCGGCGGTCGGCCCAGATCAGCAGGACCGCCACCCCCACGCACCACAGGGACTCGTAGAGGAAGGTCGGGTGGTAGGTGGCCAGCTCGGGGGTGTCGGCGGGGCGGTGCTCGGCGTCGATCCGCACCGCCCAGGGCAGGTCGGTGGCCCGGCCGTACAGCTCCTGGTTGAACCAGTTGCCCCAACGGCCGATGGCCTGGGCCAGAGCCACTCCCGGGGCCAGGGTGTCGGCCCAGGCCGGCAGGGGGATGCCCCGGCGGCGGCAGCCGATCCAGGCACCGACGGCCCCCAGGGAGATGGCGCCCCAGATCCCCAGGCCTCCGTCCCAGATACGGAAGGCGTCCACCCAGTTGCGGCCCTCACCGAAGTACAGCTGGTAGTCGGTGATCACGTGGTACAGGCGGCCACCGACCAGACCGAAGGGCACGGCCCAGACCGAGATGTCGGCGACCGTTCCGGGCTGGCCTCCTCGGGCGACCCAGCGCCGGTTGCCCAGCCAGACCGCGACGAACACGCCGATGATGATGCAGAACGCGTAGCCCCTGAGGGGGACCGGTCCGAGGAACAGCTCGCCGGACGAGGGGCTGGGGATGTATGCAAGGGTCTCCATGGCCCCTCAGACGCTACCTGGCCCCGGGCCGTGGGTGGCAATCCACTCCCATAACGGATCCGTACCGTCGACGGCCAGCCCGTACGGCGGGGGTCGGGAGCCCGACCGGGCCCCCGACCCCGAGCCGGTTCAGCGGCCGGACCGTACTCCCCGGGCCAGTTCGCCGGCCAGCTTCCGCACCTCGGCCAGCCCGGTGTCCGGGTCGTCGGCGTGGTCCAGCAGCCGTCGTACGAAGGCGGAGCCCACGATCACCCCGTCGGCGAAGGCGGCGACCTCGGCGGCGTGCTCGGCGTGGGAGACGCCCAGGCCCACGCAGACCGGCAGTTCGGAGGTCCGCCGGGTGCGCTCGACCAGGTCCCGGGCCTCCGCGCCGACGGACTCCCGGGTGCCGGTGACCCCCATCAGCGAGGCGGCGTAGACGAATCCGCTGCCGGCCTGGGTGATCCGCGCCAGCCGTTCCTCACGGCTGGAGGGCGCCACCACGAAGACCGTCGCCAGACCGTGGCTGGCCGCCGCCTTCCGCCAGACCTCGGACTCCTCGACCGGCAGGTCGGGCAGGATGCAGCCCGCTCCCCCGGCCGCCGCCAGCTCGGCGGCGAACCGTTCGGGACCGTAGCGGTCCACGGGGTTCCAGTAGGTCATGCACAGCACCGGCGCACCGGTCGCCTCGTGGACCCGGCCGACGGTGCGGATCACGTCGGCGATGCGCACACCCCCGCGCAGGGCGATGTCGTCGGCGGTCTGGATCACCGGACCGTCCAGCACCGGGTCGCTGTGCGGCAGCCCGACCTCGACCACGTCGCAGCCGCCCTCCACCATGGCGGTCAGCGCGTCCACCGCCCGGTCGACGGTGGGGAAGCCGGCCGGCAGGTAGCCCACCAGGGCGGCGCGGTCCTCCTCGCGGGCCCGGGCCAGCACCCGGTTGAGGTTCTCCAGTTGTCCGCTCATGACCGGGCCTCCTCGTCGTACAGCCCGAAGTAGCGGGCGGCGGTGTCCATGTCCTTGTCGCCACGGCCGGAGAGGTTGACCAACAGCAGCCCCTCCGGGCCCAGTTCGGTGCCCAGGTCCAGGGCGCCGGCCAGCGCGTGGGCGGACTCGATGGCCGGGATGATCCCCTCGGTCTGGGACAGCAGCCGCAGCGCCCGCATCGCCTGGTCGTCGGTGACCGGGCGGTACTCCCCCCGGCCGGAGTCCTTGAGGTAGGAGTGCTCGGGGCCGATGCCCGGGTAGTCCAGGCCGGCGGAGATGGAGTACGGCTCGGTGATCTGCCCCTCCTCGTCCTGGAGCACGTAGGAGCGGGAGCCGTGCAGGATGCCGGGCTCCCCCAGGGTCAGGGAGGCCGCGTGCTCCCCGGTGTCCACGCCGTGGCCGGCCGCCTCCAGTCCGACCAGCCGGACCGACTCGTCGGGTACGAAGGCGTGGAACAGTCCGATGGCGTTGGAGCCGCCGCCGACACAGGCGAGCACCGCGTCCGGCAGCCGGCCGGCGCGCTCCAGCACCTGGCGGCGGGCCTCGACGCCGATCACCCGGTGGAAGTCGCGCACCATGGCGGGGAAGGGGTGCGGGCCGGCGACGGTGCCGAACAGGTAGTGGGTGTGGTCGACGTTGGCCACCCAGTCGCGGAACGCCTCGTTGATGGCGTCCTTCAGGGTGCGGCTGCCAGAGGCCACCGGCACCACCTCGGCGCCCAGCATCCTCATCCGGGCCACGTTCAGCGCCTGGCGCTCGGTGTCGATCTGGCCCATGTAGATGGTGCAGTCGAGTCCGAACAGGGCGCAGGCGGTGGCGGTCGCCACCCCGTGCTGGCCGGCTCCGGTCTCGGCGATCACCCGGGTCTTGCCCATCCGGCGGGTGAGCAGGGCCTGCCCCAGTACGTTGTTGATCTTGTGGGAGCCGGTGTGGTTGAGGTCCTCCCGCTTGAGGAACACCCTTGCCCCGCCCGCGTGTTGGGCGAAGCGCGGTACCTCGGTGAGCGCGCTGGGCCGGCCGGTGTAGTGGACGAGCAGGTCCTCCAGCTCGGCGGCGAAGGCGGGGTCGTGCTTGGCCTTGTCGTACTCGGCAGCGACCTCCTCCACGGCGGCCATGAGGGCTTCGGGGATGAACCTGCCGCCGAAGGCGCCGAAGTAGCCCTCGGCGTCGGGCACCGGACCGGCGGTGTCGGGGAGGAAGTACGCGTCCGGCGAGGGAGGCGCGGCCCCCTCGGAGGACGACGGACTGACGTCGGGCATGGGTGAACTCCACATCGCTACGGGACGGTCGGGCCACGGGGGCCGACCGGGGAACGGAAGACGGAAACGGCGGCCGGCCCCCGGGAGGGGCGGCCGTTCAGACGCGGGCGGTCAGCCTGCCGCCCGGCGCCATCGCATCCCTCGGACCTGCCCCGGCTCGTCACCGATGTGGTACCGCACCCGGCGGCCGTGGATCCTGCGGGCGGGCGCGCGGCAGCCGATCACCCTCGGAAGGGTGAGCCCCGGGGCGCCGGGCGCCAGCCGGAGGGCCGACCGACGGCCACCTCCGGGAAACCCGCTCGCCACACCCACGTACATCGCGCTCCGCCGTCCGCTCAGCGTTCGTTCCGCAGCGCCGGGTGGGCGCCGGCCGCCACCAGGTCGGCCACCGCCGTACGGGGGTCGCGCCCGGTGACCAAGGACTCCCCCACCAGTACGGCGTCGGCGCCCTCGTTGGCGTAGGCGATCAGGTCGTGGGGGCCCCGCACACCGGACTCGGCGACCTTGACCACGTGGTCCGGGATCAGGGGGGCGACCCGGCTGAAGGTGTCACGGTGCACCTCCAGGGTGCGCAGGTCACGGGCGTTGACACCGATGACCCGGGCGCCGGCGTCCAGGGCGCGCTCGACCTCCTCCTCGTCGTGCACCTCGACCAGGGGGGTCAGGCTCAGCGACTCGGCCCGCTCCACCAGGGAGACCAGTGCCTGCTGCTCCAGGGCCGCGACGATCAGCAGCACCACGTCGGCGCCGTGGGCCCGGGCCTCCCACAGTTGGTAGGAGGTGACGACGAAGTCCTTGCGCAGCACCGGGATGTCGACCTTGGCGCGCACCGCCTCCAGGTCCTCCAACGAGCCACCGAAACGGCGCTGCTCGGTGAGGACCGAGATGATCGCGGCGCCCCCGGCCTCGTACTCCCCCGCCAGACCGGCCGGGTCCGCGATGGCCGCCAGGGCTCCCTTGGAGGGGCTGGAACGCTTGACCTCGCAGATCACCTGGACCCCCTCCTGGCGGAGGGCGGCGATCCCGTCGACCACCTGGGGGGCCCGCTCGGCGCGGCGTTTGAGGTCGTCCAGGCTGACCCGCTGCTGGCGCTCGGAGAGGTCGGCTCGGACTCCGTCGATGATCTCGTCGAGCACGCTCACGGCGGGGACCCTTCTGGTGGTACTTCGTTGCTGGCGCTGCCCGGTTCCCGGTGGTCGACTCCCAGGGAAGGTCCTCAGGGGAAGCTTCAGGAAAGCAGGTCTTGTCAAGCACTGCGATGGTATCCGGCCACTTAGATTCCCCTCACCTCCGGGCCCGGTACTTCCCGGATGGCGGACACCCTCCCCGGTCCCCTCGGCCGTACGGCGTCGGGCCCGGGCGCCAGCACCGGGCCGTTCCGAGCGACGGACGACACCAGGGCGGTATCCACCCGGTCGGCCCACGGCCCGGCCCGCGCGGGGCACGAACCAGCCCGGTCACCCCCTCAGGGGGCCAGCGCCGCCCCGAACGGGAGGTTGCGCACCACGGTGAACAGCGCGACCAGTCCACCCAACGCCCACCACACCACCGCCGGAGGGGCCACCGCGAGGGGCCGCCCCCGTAGTGACCTCACCAGCCACAGGGTCCACAGCATCGCGAAGAGTCCGTACCCCGCCACGGCCAGGGCGTTGGCTCCCAGGGCCGCGCCCAGGTCACCGTGGGCCACCGCGTGGGCGCTGCGCAGACCGCCGCAGCCCGGGCAGTAGAGGCCGGTCGCCCACAGCAGCGGGCACACCGGGTAGTGGCCCGGCTGGTTGGGGTCCACCGTGCCCACGTAGGCGAAGGCCCCGGCCACGGCGGCCAGTACACCCAGGGGCGCGCCCACCCGTGCCAGGGTCCGTCGGCCGGGGGACGCGGTCCGTGTCCGCGAGGGTTCACCGTTCACGTCCCCAGCCTTGCCGGCCCCCGGCCGGTACGCAACGAAGCCGCCCCCGAAAGGGCGCCTCGGCCCTCGGGGGCGGTGTCGGTCGGTGTCGGTCGGTGTCCGTCAGCGTGATCGTCGGGGCGCGGCGGATGGAGGCCGGCCCCCGGGCCGGGCGCACCGGCTCCGAGGGTCACTCCGGGTGCGCCCACCCGGCCACGCCCGGCGGAACGGCGCCCCACCGTGGCTCGGGGAGACGAGTCCCGGTGACGGCCTCCCCCGGGCGGCACCTCGGTGTCCAACCGCCCGCCCCCGTGGGGTGGTTGGACCGTCGGGACCCGGGGGGACGGTGGGAACCGTGGGGAGCACCGCCGTCGGGTCGGCTCCGGGGCGGGCGTACCGGGAGAGCCGTTCCGCCGTGGAGCGGAGGTTCAGGACTGGGGTTCCCCGGCGCGCTGTGCGACGCGGGGGCTCTGTCCCAGTCCGGCGGCCTTCATGGCCAGCCCCACCAGACCGCCGACCAGGGTCAGGGCGATGCCGGCCCAGAAGCCCAGTGGCTGGTCCATCACCATGAACACCCCGGCGACACAGAAGCCGAGGAAGACGATGGTGACGCCGGTCCACGCGGCCGGGGTGTGTCCGTGGTTGTTGCCCGCCATTGAGTGCTCTCCTCGGTGACTGCGTGTTGTGGGGGCCGGCCGAGCTGTCGCCGGCCCCACCCGGCGCGTGTACGGCCGGGTGACGGCTGCTGACCGGTGCCGGTCGACGAGACCCGGCACCGGTCAGCCATTGTCCCCCGACCTCCGGTGGCCGGCTCATCAGGGGTCGTTCAGTCGGGGCGCCCCGGCCTCCCGGAGCGAGGTCGGCGGTCTGGCACCCGCCCGACGTGCGTGGAGGTCGGGTGGCTACGGCGGTCCCGTGTCCGACCGGTCCCGGGTGGAACGGTGTTCCCCGGGGGGTGCCGTACGGATCCCGGGGGATCAGTGAGCGCGTTCCGACACCCACCACCACGGCGCCCACCACGGCGACCGCCATGACGGCGACGCGGCGCGGTGCGCGCTAGGTCGGGTCCTCGCCCCGGTCCAGGGCCCGCCACATCTCCTCGGGTCGCTCGGGGTCCACCGGGCGCCGTCGGCGGGAGTCCGCTCCCCGGCGCTCGTAGCGGGCGCTGCCGGACATCGAGGGCCAGCTGGCCCCGTACCGCAGTGCCAGCAGGCCGGCGGTCAGCAGCAACAGCCCGGCCAGTACCGAGACATAGGGCCACACGGTCACGTCCAGCGCGCCGACGGACCCCTCGGTCAGGGCGCTCGCCTCGGCGGCCCGCTCGTCCAGGGCCGTACTGTCGCGGGCGCTGAGCAGGGCGGACACCCCGGTGCCCAGCCCACAGAGGGTGAGCAGTACGGCGACCACCGTCCGCGCCGTACGGCGTACCGCGAACACCGCGACCAGGGCGGCCAGTCCGACCAGGGCCAGGGCACTGGGCAGGCCGGTGACCTCGCTGCCCTTGGCCTCGACCGGCAGGCGTCCCTGGGCGAAGGAGGCCACCCCCTCGTTCCAGACCTGACCGGCCGAGACCAGCGCCAGGGTGGCCCCGGCCGCTCCGCACAGCAGGGCCACGCCCAGGGCGCGGAGGTGGGCGCGGGACCGTTTCGCCGCCGCGGGACGCTCGGGCCCGGGTTCTTCGGGAGTCGGGGGCTGGGAGGTCACCGCTCCACGCTACCGCCGAGGCGCCGGGCGGTGTGGACCGCCCTCAGAACGGCCGCCGCCTTGTTGCCGCACTCCGCGTCCTCGGAGGCCGGGTCGGAGTCGGCGACCACCCCGGCACCGGCCTGCACGTAGGCGGTGCCGTCCCGGAGGACGGCGGTGCGGATGGCGATGGCGGTGTCGGCGTCCCCGGCGAAGTCCAGGTAGCCGACGCATCCTCCGTAGACGCCCCGTCGGGTGGGTTCCATCTCCTCGATGATCTGGAGGGCGCGGGGCTTGGGGGCGCCGGAGAGGGTGCCGGCCGGGAAGCAGGCCAGCAGGGCGTCGAACGCGGTCTGGTCGGGGGCGAGTTGGCCGGTGACGGTGGAGACGATGTGCATCACGTGGCTGTAGCGCTCGACGGCCATGAACTCGACCACCTCCACGCTGCCGGGCCGGCAGACCCGGCCCAGGTCGTTGCGGCCGAGGTCCACCAGCATCAGGTGTTCGGCGCGCTCCTTGGTGTCGGCCAGCAACTCCTCCGCGAGGGCGGCGTCCCGCTGCGGGGTCTCGCCCCGGGGGCGGGTACCGGCGATGGGGTGGAGCAGCGCGTCGCCGTCGTCCACCTTCACCAGGGCCTCGGGGCTGGAGCCGACCACCTCGAAGTCGTCGAAGCGGAACAGGTACATGTACGGGCTGGGGTTGGTGGCCCGCAGCACCCGGTAGACGTCCAGGGCGGGGGCGTCACAGGGCGTCTCGAACCGCTGCGAGGGCACCACCTGGAACGCCTCGCCGGCCCGGATGCGCTCCTTCACCCGCTCCACGGTCGCCTGGTAGCGCTCGGATCCGGTACGGGCGACGAAGTCCGGCAGTCGCGAGGGCGGCAGGGCGGTGGCGCCCCGGGACACCGGCCTCTCCAGGTCGGCGGTCATCGCCTCCAGCCTGGCCACGGCGTCCGCGTACGCCTCGTCGACGCCGGTGTCCAGGTCGTTGTGGTTGATGGCGTTGGCGATCAGCAGCACCGTGCCGTCCCGGTGGTCCATCACCGCCAGGTCGGAGGCGAGCAACATGGTCAGCTCGGGCAGCCCCAGGTCGTCCACCGGCTGTTCCTCGCCGGCGAAGCCCGCCGAGGGGTCACCGATCCGTTCCAGGTGCCGCACCACGTCGTAGCCGAGGTAGCCGACCATCCCCCCGGTGAACGGCGGCAGTTCGGTGTCCTGGTGGAGGTCGCGGGGGGTGTGCAGGACCTGGAGGGTCTCCCGCAGGGCGTCCAGCGGGTCGCCCCCGGTGGGCACCCCGACCGGGGGCGACCCCAGCCAGTGCGCCCGCCCCTCCCGCACGGTCAGCGCGGCGGAGCTGCGTACACCGACGAAGGAGTAACGGGACCAGGTGCGGCCGTTCTCGGCGGACTCCAGCAGGAAGGTGCCGGTACGCCCACCGGCGAGCTTGCGGTACAGGGCGATGGGGGTGTCGTCGTCCGCCAACAGCCGGCGGACGACCGGGATCACCCGGCGGTCCTTGGCGAGGGAGCGGAACTGGTGCAGGTCGGGGGTGACGGAGCCCGTGGTCATGGTCACCGAGCCTAGTGCCCCCGCGCGGCCCTCACCCCAGGGGTAGTTGGCCCGCGTCGAAACAGGTGCGGTCACCGGTGTGGCAGGCGCCCCCGGTCTGGTCGACGCGCACCAGCACGGTGTCCCCGTCGCAGTCCAGTGCCACCGACTTCACGGTCTGGGTGTGGCCGGAGGTGGCCCCCTTGACCCAGTACTCCTGTCGGCTGCGGCTGTAGTAGGTGCACCGGCCGGTGGTGAGGGTGCGGCGCAGGGCCTCGTCGTCCATCCACCCCAGCATCAGCACCTCGTGGGTGTCGTACTGCTGGGCGATGGCGGCGATCAGCCCGTCCTCGTTGCGCTTGAGGCGGGCCGCGATCTCCGGTGCCAGGGAGGGGAGTTGACCCTCCCTCGGTGGTGTGCGGACCGGGTCCGAGGAGTCCTCGGAGGGGGTGTCGGTGGAGGCTGCGTCGCTGGCCATACCCCCATTGTGCCGGGGCGGACGATCTACCGGAAACGGCCGCCCAGCGCCGCCCGGTTGGTGCCGCTGTTGCGGGATTGTGACGGCTGCGAGAAGGCCCTGTGGGTGGCATGGTGCATTCTTTTCCGCATGAGTGTTCCCCCTCCGCCTCCACCACCTCCAGGCAACCCCGGCGGCGGCTTCGGCCCGCCGGGCCAGTCAGGTCCGCCCCCGCCTCCGGGCGGCGGCTACGGCTATCCGGGCCCCGGTGGGCCACCCGGACCTCCGGGGCCTCCCGGTGGTTACGGGTACCCCGGCCCGGGTGGACCCGGGACGCCGCCTCCCGGGGGCTACGGCCCGCCACCTCCCGGTAACGGGGGGCAGGGCAAGGCCGCCGGCATCATCATCGCGGCGGTCGTGGCCATCGCCCTGATCGCCGGCGGGGTCTACTGGTTCGGGTTCCGTGGCGACGACAAGGACGACAAGGCCGACACGACGAGCAGCCCGAGCGCCAGTCAGAGCCCGACCGACGAGGCCAGCGACCCGGGCGCCGACATGGACCGGGACGACGAGCCCACGGACGACCCGACGACCGCGATACCGACTCCGACCCCGACCTCCAGCCTCACCCCGTACGTGGTGCTCTCACCGGGCACCTGCTTCGATCACCCGCAGCTCAGCTCCGCGGTGACCGACGTGGAGAAGCGCAGTTGCAACGGCCCGCACAACGGCGAGGTCATCAGCAACCGCACCCTGACCGGCTCGTTCGCCGGTGAGTTCTCGATCCGTTCCAAGGCGATGTCGCTGTGCAAGGCCGACGCGGAGAGCCGGATGCGGCGGATGTCGTCCCGCCCCGCCCCGTACTACTTCGTGATCTACCCCTCGTACACGACCTACCAGTTGAAGAACAAGAAGACGATCTCCTGCTCGCTCACCGCGAGCAGCACCAAGGACGGCACCAAGCTCAGGGCGCCGCTGCCGAACTGAGGCGACGGAACGTTCACCCGAGAGCGCCGCTGGTGGGTACGACCCCCCGGCGGCGCTCTCTCGTCGTGACGGCCCGCCGAGGAGCGCACCTCCCGACCGTCGCCCCCGAACCGTCCTAGGCTGGCGGCATGTCAACCCATGCCAAGCGTGAACGCCTGCTGTTCGCCGACCTGTTGGAGAGTCACGGCCCGGACGCCCCGACCCTGTGCGCCGGCTGGACCACCCGCGACCTGGCCGCGCACGTCGTGGTGCGGGAACGCCGGGTGGACGCGGCCGGCGGTCTGGTGATCAAGCCCCTGAAGTCCCGACTGGACCGCGTGCAGGCGGAGTTCCGCTCCAAGCCCTACGAGGAACTGCTCCAGCTGATCCGCAGCGGCCCGCCCCGGATGTCCCCGCTGAACCTCAAGCAGGTGGACGAGGCGGCCAACACCGTGGAGTTCTTCATCCACACCGAGGACATCCGCCGCGCGGCCGAGGACTGGACCCCGCGTCAGCTGGACCCGGTGTTCGAGGACGCCCTGTGGAAGCGGCTGGACACCACCTCGCGGATGTACGGCCGCAAGGCCCCGGTGGGGCTGGTGCTGCGCCGGCCGGACGGCCAGACCACGGTCGCCCACAAGGGCACCCCGGTGGTGACGGTGACCGGTGAGCCCTCGGAGCTGCTGATGTTCGCCTCCGGGCGGCAGAACTCGGCGCGGGTGGAACTGGACGGCGCCCCGGAGGCGATCGCCAAGGCCCGGCAGGCCAGCCTGGGGCTGTAGGACGCCTCCTGGTCCGTGACCTCCCCGACCGGAACGCCGGCCGCGGGGAGGTCACTTCGTGTCCGAGGGTGGACGGTCGCCGTAGGCCCCGCCGAAGAACACCTGCGTCTCGGTGATCCTCCCGTCGCGCACCGTGGCCAGCTCCACGTTGCGGTGCCGTTCCCCGGTGCGCAGCTCGTACTCGTACAGCACGAACACCTGGTCCCCTCCGACGGGGGCCAGCTCCACCACCCGCTGCCAGGCCAGTCGGTCGGCGGTGGGGAAGCAGCGGGCGAAGAAGGCGTCACGGTCGATGTGGTCGTCCCACGGGCTGGTGAAGGTGTAGTCGTCGGCGATCAGCCGCTCCGCCCGTTCCCGGTCCTGCGTGGTGTACGCCTCCACGGTGGCGCGTACCACCTCGGTGTTCTCCATCGGGTCGCTCCTCGTGTCGTCCGTCCCCGCCCAGGGTGGACGACGGCCGGGCGCGGAACTCGTCTGTCGGCCCCCGGCCCGCGGTGGCCGGGCTCACGGCACCCCCGACTCCCCCAGAGGTGCACAGACGTTTACCCTGGGGGTGAACGCGTGTGCACCATCGCCGAGAACCCGCCCCCGGACACGGAGCCCCATGGCCACCCCGATACCCCCGCCCGCCGCCCCACGCCCCCTGGTCGCCGTACTGGCCTTCTGCGGTGTGGTGGTCGCCGTGATGCAGACCCTGGTCGTACCCCTGCTGCCGCACATCCCCGAACTCACCGGCAGCAGCCCGGCCGCCGCCAGCTGGCTGATCACCGTGACCCTGCTGGCCGGAGCGGTCTGCACCCCGGTACTCGGCCGGGTCGGCGACATGTACGGCAAGCGCCGGGTACTGCTGGCCTCCCTCGGCCTGCTGGTGGTGGGCTCGGCGCTGTGTGGGGCCAGCTCGCACATCGGGGTGCTCATCACCGGCCGCGCCTTCCAGGGCGCCGCCCTGGCGGTACTCCCCCTGGGCATCAGCATCATGCGGGACGAGCTGCCCCCGGAACGGGTGCTGCGGTCCATCGGGCTGATGAGTTCCACCCTCGGCATCGGCGCGGCGGTCGGGCTGCCGGTGGCCGCACTGGTGGTGCAGTACGCCGACTGGCACACCATGTTCTGGGTCTCGGCCGGACTGGGGCTGCTGGACATCGCGCTGGTGCTGCTGTTCGTACCCCCCTCCGCCCTCCGCTCCCCCGGCCGCTTCGACGTGCTGGGCACCCTCGGGCTCACCGCCTTCCTGGTCGCCCTGCTGATGGCGGTCACCCAGGGCGGGGCCTGGGGCTGGACCTCCGCCCGCACCCTGGGCGTGCTCGGGGCGGCCCTGCTGGTCGGACTGTGCTGGGGCGCCTGGGAGTTGAGGGTGCCCAGCCCGATGGTGGACCTCAGGGTGTCCGCCCGCCCCCGGGTGCTGCTGGCCAACCTCGCCGCCCTGCTGATCGGCTTCTCCTTCTACGCCAACAACCTGGCCACCGCCCAGATGGTGCAGGAACCCACCAGCACCGGCTACGGCCTGGGGGCGTCCATCGTGGTCTCCGGGCTGTGCCTGCTGCCGGCCGGGATCAGCATGGTCGCGCTCTCCCCGGTGTCGGCACGGATCTCCACCACGTACGGCCCCAAGGTGACGCTGGCGCTGGCCGCCGGGATCATCGCGGTCGGCTACGTGGTGCGGTTCTTCACCAGCCACCAGCTGTGGATGATCATCGCGGGGGCGGCCGTGGTCGCCTCGGGCACCGCCATCGCCTACTCCGCGCTGCCGGCCCTGGTGATGCGGGCGGTACCGGTCACCGAGACCGGCGCCGCCAACGGGCTCAACACCCTGATGCGCTCCATCGGCCAGGCCCTGTGTAGCGCCGTGGTCGCGGCCGTGCTGACCCGGGTCACCTTCACCGTGGACGGCCGGCAGGCCCCCACCCTGCACGCCTATCTGCTGGTGTTCCTGATCGCCGCCGCCACCGCCGTGCTGGCCCTGCTGGTGACCCTGGCCGTACCGGGCGACCGGAAGTCCACCCCGGATACGCTGGGCCCCGTGGAGGCGCGGCCTCCCGAGCCCTCCGCCGTCCAGGAAGCCCGATGACCCGATGACCGGTCACCCCTCAGTCGACACCCCCGCTCCTGACCACGGTTCCCTCCCCCCGGGCGCCCTGGCCACCGCCCCGCGCAACGCCGCCGGAGAGCCGGCCGAACCCGGCGAGGCGGCCACCGGCCGTACCGCGATCCTCCGCGCCGCCCGACGGGCGTTCGCCTTCCGGCCGTACGCCGAGGTCACCCTGCGCGGCATCGCCGCCGACGCCGGGGTGTCCGCCTCCCTGATCGTGAAGCACTTCGGCAGCAAGGAGGCCCTGTTCGACACCGTGGCGGACTTCCAGAAGGCCGCCGACCTGCTGTTCGCCGCTCCGGTGGAGTCGCTGGGCCGACACCTGGTGCTGACCCTGGTACGCAGCCGGCGGGAGCGGCACGGCGACCCCCTGCTGCGGGTGGTCTTCGCCCTGGGCAACACCGACGAACGTTCCCTGCTGAGAGAACGGTTCACCCAGCAGGTCACGGCACGGCTGGCCGCGCTGCTCCCCGGCCCCGAGCCACAGCTGCGGGCCGAACTGGTCGCCGGCCAGCTCCTCGGCCTGGGCGCCACCCTGAGCCTGCACCGGGAGGGGGCGGCCGAGGCCGCCGACCCGGAGCGGCTGGCCGAGCTGTACGCCCCGGGGGTGCAGCGGCTGGTGGACGGCTGACCGTCCCCGAGCCGTACCCGGTCGCCGTCACGGAAGTCCCACGGGAGCCCCAGGAGAGGGGCGTCACGAGGAGGCCGGCTCGTCCGTGCCCTCCCGACCCCGCAGGTGCTCGGACAACACCCGCCCCAACTCCCGTGCCGCGTACGGGGGTCGCACATCACCCCGGTGCGCCAGGGAGATCGCCCGGCGCAGCCCCGGGGCGGCGAACCGGGTGGTGCGCAACCCGGACCGCTGGGCCACCATGCTGGGCACCACGGCCAGCCCGAGTCCGGCCCGGACACAGCCCAGTACGGAGTCCATCTCGCCGCCCTCCACACTGGGCGTGGGCTCGAAACCGGCCTCCCGGCAGGCGGTGGTCGTCATCTCCCGCAGGTCGTACCCGGGGCGGAACATCACCAACGGCCGCCCCTCCAGGTCCGCCACCCTGAGGCGACGGCGCCGTACCGGGGCGGGCCGGTCGGGGGCCGAGACCACCACCAGCTCCTCCCGCAGCAGCTCCCGGGTGGTCAGCGCCGGACTGGAGCCGGCCAGCGGGGTGATGACCAGGGCCAGGTCCAGCATCCCGTCCGCCAGCAGTCGCACCAGGTCCCGCGAGCCCCCTTCCCGTACCACCAACTCCACGCCGGGGTAACGGTCGTGGAAGCCGCGCAGCACGTCGGGGACCACGCTGGCGCACAGGCTGGGCGGGGCCCCCAGCCGTACCCGCCCCCGGCGCAGTCCGGCCACCTCCTGCACCTCCCGGCGAGCGGTCTCGGTGTCCGCGAGGATGCGGCGGGCCAGCGGCAGCAGGACCTCTCCGGCGTCGGTCAGGCCCACATGGCCGCGCGCCCGGTGGAACAGTTCGGCGCCCAACTCCCGTTCCAGCGCCCGGATCTGCTGGCTCAGCGAGGGCTGGGCCACGAGTTCGCGCTGTGCGGCCCGGGTGAAGTGGAGTGTCTCGGCGACGGCCACGAAGTAGCGGAGCTGGTGCAGCTGCATGGCGCCAGGCTAGGGCCTCAGAGGCTGTGCCTATCGCGGGGCCACAGAGGATCGGCACCGTCGATACGGCTCCCCCGGGGCGGGTCTGCCCGACGGTGCCCCCGACCGCCCGCTTACCGCCCGAATCGCCGCCTCCCGTCGCGGGGGCGCCCACCCCGGGGAGCGGACCCGGGAGGTGCGGCCGGCCTCCTTCCCCCGCCACCTGGGCGGAAAGGAAAAGCGACCTCCCGGTAACCCCGTGCCCGTTTCCCGGGGAATTCCCACAGGGAATCGACGAAGGCACACGGAGCGAATGCGAATTCACGGTGCGCGGGTTTACGCAACCTCGTTTCACCCAACTCCTCGTACCCGTATACGTATTGACGGGTGTTAGGGTTCTGAACCGCCGGAGGGAAACCGGCCCAGTACCATCCCTCACACCCAGGAGAGACCCGTCATGAAGCGTTGGCGATTGGCTGTCGTCACCGGAATCACCGCGGCGGCGTTGGCCGCCAGTGCCGTTCCGGCGTACGCGACCCACGAGATCAACTGGGCGGAATGCCAGCTCGGTTTCGACAACTACTTCGTCATCGGGATGACGGCCGACAACGGGCTGGGCACCCGACGGTGTTTCGCGGACGCCGGGGACCTGTGGATCGACCAGGACCGGGTCACCAGTTTCGACAGCGGCAACAACGAGGGGTACTTCGAGTACGAGCCCGGGGACGGCGGCCTGTACCGCCACACCTTCGGCAAGAACGAGAGCATCACCAAGGACTACGGCATCATCACCACGCTGCACATCAACTGAGTCCTCGTCGACGGCACCCACGGGGTCACACGGGGGGAGGCACGGCCAAGGTCCACGCCGGGTCGAAGGGGACCCCACGCCCGACGACCACCGGCCCGCGCGTGCACCGAGTCCGCGTCACCAGTGGAACCCACCGTCCGTACGTCGACGTTCCCCCTCGGGCCCGGCACCCCTCCTCCTCGGGTGCCGGGCCCGAGTCACGCCCCCTCCGGTAGGGGCCTACCTCGCGCGGCCCGTTTCTGGCGCCTTTCCGCCCGTATCCCGCCCAGGATAAGCCGGGGCAGCTGAGAAAACATCACCGGGGAATGGGTGAAGCGGCTTTCGCGCCCTTTACGCGAATTTCCCTCGGAGGCGGGACGGCCTCCGCCCCATTCCCCTGGGGCACCGACCCACGTGGGACTTCGACAGAAATGCCACCTCCACCCGCCGAATCCCTCACCCCGCCCGTCGGGAAACCACCGGTGAATGGCATATGCCATTCACCGGGTTCAGGGCATCGGGTCCAGGACGGAAAGCACGCCGACCCGGCGCGGGGAAACTCCCGACGGGAACCCACCGGTCACGGAGAACAGAAGGACGACACCCGCCGAGGAACGGCCGGTCCGGCCCAGCCTGAGACCAGCCGGCGAGCCCCCGGTACTCCTCAGGGGGCCACGTCCACACGCACGTGCACGGCCTCGACGGCGCCCGGCCAGTATCGGCACGGAAGCCACCCCGGCGGCCACCCGTCGGGCCCCGTCGCCACAGGCGGGTGGGCACCCCAGAAGGGGCGCGTCCCCCTCAGCGCCTCTCAGCGCCTCTCAGCGCCTCTCAGCGCACCTGGTGACCGGCCTGCCGCAGGGTGTCCTTGACCTGGGCGATACGCAGGTCACCGAAGTGGAAGACCGAGGCCGCCAGCACCGCGTCCGCCCCCGCGTTGATGGCCGGGGGGAAGTGCTCCAGCACGCCCGCGCCACCGGAGGCGATCACCGGGATCGAGACCCGTTCCCGTACCGCCGCGATCATGCTGGTGTCGTAGCCGTCCCTGGTGCCGTCGGCGTCCATCGAGTTCAGCAGGATCTCCCCGGCCCCCAGGCCGGCGGCACGGTGGGCCCACTCGACCGCGTCCAGACCGGTACCCCGACGGCCGCCGTGGGTGGTGACCTCGAACCCCGAGGGGGTCTCGGTGCCCTCCGGGCAGCGCCGGGCGTCCACCGACAGCACCAGCACCTGGCTGCCGAAGCGCTCGGCGATCTCCGAGATCAGCTCCGGCCGGGCGATGGCGGCGGTGTTGACGCCCACCTTGTCCGCGCCGGCGCGCAGCAGGCGGTCCACGTCCTCGGTGCTGCGGACCCCGCCTCCGACGGTCAGCGGGATGAACACCTGCTCCGCGGTACGGCGCACCACCTCGTAGGTGGTCTCCCGGTCCGAGGAGGAGGCGGTGATGTCCAGGAAGGTCAACTCGTCGGCGCCCTCGGCGTCGTAGACCTTGGCCATCTCCACCGGGTCACCGGCGTCCCTCAGGTCACGGAAGTTGACGCCCTTGACCACCCTGCCGGCGTCCACGTCCAGGCAGGGGATCACGCGTCGGGCCAGGGACACTGCTCGTTCAGCTCCTCGGAAGGTGGTGCGGGTGGCGCGCGGTGCGGCGCCGCTCAGGGGGATTCGGGGGCGCGGTACGCCTCCAGCTCGACCTCGACCAGCACCCGGGAGTCCACGAAGCCGGACACCACCACCAGGGTGGCGGCCGGGCGTACCGCGTCGAAGAGTTCCCGGTGGGCGCGGCCGGCGGCGTCCACGTCGCGGCCGTGCGCGAGGTACATCCGGGTACGGATCACCGAAGAGGCGTCCAGCCCGAACCGCCCCAGCGCGGCCAGGGCGTTGGTGAACGCGGCCCTGGTCTGCTGGTAGGGGTCGCCCTCGCCCTGCACCGCGCCGTCCACCAGGGGCATGGTGCCGGCGACCAGCACCCGGTCCCCGGCGGCCACCGCCCGCGCGAAGCCGATGGTGTCCTCCCAGGGACTGTCCGACTGCACCCGCTCGATGGTCATGCGTGGACCGCCTCCAGGGCCTCTTCGAGGGTGAACGCCTTGGCGTAGAGGGCCTTTCCCACGATGGCGCCCTCCACACCCTCGGGCACCAGGTCGGCGATGGCCCTCAGGTCGTCCAGCGAGGACACCCCTCCGGAGGCCACCACCGGACGGTCGGTGGCCGCGCACACCCCGCGCAGCAGTTCCAGGTTGGGGCCCTTGAGGGTGCCGTCCTTGGCGATGTCGGTGACCACGTAGCGGGCGCAGCCCTCGGAGTTCAGCCGCTGGAGGGTCTCGTACAGGTCGCCGCCGTCCCGGGTCCAGCCCCGGCCGCGCAGGGTGGTGCCCCGTACGTCGAGGCCGACGGCGATGCGGTCACCGTGCTCGGCGATCACCTTGGCCACCCACTCGGGGCTCTCCAGCGCGGCGGTGCCCAGGTTGACCCGGGTGCAGCCGGTGGCCAGGGCGGCGGCCAGGCTGGCGTCGTCGCGGATGCCGCCGGACAGCTCGACCTGGATGTCCATGGCGCGGACCACCTCGGCGATCCGCTCCCGGTTGTCGCCGGTGCCGAAGGCGGCGTCCAGGTCGACCAGGTGCAGCCAACGGGCCCCGGCGTCACGCCAGTTGAGGGCGGCCTGAAGGGGGTCGCCGTAGGAGGTCTCGGTGCCGGAGGCGCCGTGCACCAGACGTACGGCCTGACCGTCCCGTACGTCCACGGCGGGGAGGAGTTCGAGTGCGGGCATCGAAGCGGTTCCTGGCTCTCTCTGTCAGAGGGTCTGGGTCCAGTTGCTGAGCAGTTGGGCGCCGGCGTCGCCGGACTTCTCGGGGTGGAACTGGGTGGCCCACAGGGGGCCGTTCTCCACCGCGGCCACGAAGGGCCGCCCGTGGGTGGTCCAGCTGACCAGGGGGGCGGCCATCGCGGCGTGGGTGGCCTCCAGCTCCCAGTCGTGGACCGCGTAGGAGTGGACGAAGTAGTAGCGGGCGTCCTTCGGCAGGCCGGCGAACAGCCGCGAGCCCTCGGCGACGTCCACGGTGTTCCAGCCCATGTGCGGCACCACCTCGGCCTTCAGTGGCCCGACGGTGCCCGGCCACTCGGCCAGCCCCTCGGCCTCCTCGCCGTGCTCGATGCCCCGGTCGAAGAGGATCTGCATCCCGACGCAGATGCCCAGCACCGGCCGGCCGCCGGCCAGTCGGCGTTCGACCACCCAGTCCCCTCGGGCCCGGCGCAGCCCCCGGGCGCAGGCGGCGAAGGCGCCGACCCCGGGGACCAGCAGGCCGTCGGCGTCCATGGCGCGCTGGTAGTCGTGGGTGATCTCGACCTCGGCGCCGGCCCGGGCCACGGCGCGTTCGGCGGACCGTACGTTGCCGAAGCCGTAGTCGAAGACGACCACCTTGGGTGTGCCCATGGCTCAGGCCCCCAGTCGCAGCAGTCCGGCGGTCAGGGACATCACGGCGCCGATGCCCAACAGGGCGACCACGCCCTTGGGCATCCGCTGTTTCCAGAAGGAGAGGGCCCCGCCGGCGAGGAACAGCCCCACGAAGATCAGCAGGGTGGAGGTGCCGTTCATGGTGTTCTTCCGTTCGCTTCAACTCCGTTGTCCGGGCGGTGAGTTGCCCGGAGTGAGGAGCGTACGCGGCTCACAGGGCTCCCTTGGTGGAGGGGATGCCGGTCTGCCGGGGGTCGATCTCGCTGGCGTACCGCAGCGCCCGGGCCAGCGCCTTGAACTGGCACTCCACGATGTGGTGGGCGTTGCGGCCGTAGGGCACGTGGACGTGCAGGGCGACCTGGGCCTGGGCCACGAAGGACTCCAGGATGTGGCGGGTCATGGTGGTGTCGTAGGAGCCGATCATGGGGGCCATGCCCTCCGGCTCGGAGTGCACCAGGTACGGCCGCCCGGACAGGTCCACGGTCACCTGGGCCAGCGACTCGTCCAGGGGCACCGAGGCGTTGGCGAACCGTACGATGCCGCGCTTGTCCCCGAGGGCCTGCTTGAAGGCCGCGCCCAGGGCCAGCGAGGTGTCCTCGATGGTGTGGTGGCTGTCGATGTGCAGGTCGCCCTCGGTCTTCACACTGAGGTCGAACAGTCCGTGCCGGCCCAGTTGGTCCAGCATGTGGTCGTAGAAGCCGACCCCGGTGGACACCGACACCTGGCCCTGTCCGTCGAGGTCGATCTCCACCACCACGGAGGTCTCCTTGGTGGTCCGCTCCACCCTTCCCAGTCGTGCCATCAGGGGTTCTCCTCGCTCGTGACACTCGCGCCGGCCGCGTCGACCACGTCGGCGACGGCGGACAGGAACGCGTCGTTCTCCTCGGGGGTGCCGGTGGTGACCCGCAGCCAGCCGGGCACGCCGTTGTCCCGGACCAGGACGCCCCGGTCGAGCAGTTGACGCCACACCTGGTGGGCGTCGCCGAAGCGGCCGAACTGGACGAAGTTGGCGTCCGAGGCGGTGACCCGCAGGCCCAGGTCGGACAGCCCGGCGACGACCCGGTCGCGCTCCTTCTTGAGCTGCTCCACGTACCCCAGCAGCGTATCGGTGTGCTCCAGGGCGGCCAGCGCGGTGGCCTGGGTGACCGCCGACAGGTGGTAGGGCAGCCGCACCAGTTGCAGCGCGTCCACCACCGCCGGGTCGGCGGCCAGGTAGCCCAGCCGCAGCCCGGCGGCGCCGAAGGCCTTGGACATGGTGCGGGAGACCACCAGGTTCGGCCGGCCCTCGATCAGGGGCAGCAGGGAGGAGCCGTGGCTGAACTCCACGTACGCCTCGTCCACCACCACCATCGACGGCCGGGCCTCCTGGGCCGCCTCGTACAGGGCGAGCACGGTGTCCGGCTCCACGGCCGTGCCGGTGGGGTTGTTGGGCGAGCAGACGAACACCACGTGGGGCCGGCGTTCGGCGATCGCCGAACGGGCGGCGTCCAGGTCGACGGTGAAGTCCTCCCGCCTGGGTCCGGCGTGCCAGTCGGTGCCGGTGCCCCGGGCGATCAGGGCGTGCATGGAGTACGAGGGCTCGAAACCCAGGGCCAGCCGGCCGGGGCCGCCGAAGGCCTGGAGCAGTTGTTGCAGCACCTCGTTGGAACCGTTGGCCGCCCACACCGCGCTGGCCTGGAGCCGGTGACCGGTGGTGCGGGTGAGGTACCGGGCCAGCTCGGTACGCAGCTCCACCGCGTCCCGGTCCGGGTAGCGGTTGAGGTGGCGGGCGGCCTCGGTGACCCGCTCGGCGATCCTCGCCACCAGCGGTTCGGGCAGGGGGTAGGGGTTCTCGTTGGTGTTGAGCCGCACCGGTACGTCCAACTGCGGGGCCCCGTAGGGGGACTTGCCGCGCAGTTCCTCGCGCAGGGGCAGCTGTTCGATGGCGGTCACGGTGTCTCGGGCCCCTCCGTGTCCAGCGGGTCTCCCGACGCCCCGCCCTCGAACCGGGCGACCAGCGCCTCCCCGTGGGCGGGCAGGTCCTCCGCCCGGGACAGGGCCACCACGTGGTGGGTGACCTCGGCGAGGGCCTCGCGGGTGTAGTCCACCACGTGGATGCCGCGCAGGAAGGACTGCACCGACAGCCCCGAGGAGTGGCAGGCGCAGCCCCCGGTCGGCAGTACGTGGTTGGAGCCGGCGCAGTAGTCGCCCAGGGAGACCGGGGCCCAGGGGCCGACGAAGATCGCGCCGGCGTTGCGTACCCGGGCCGCCCAGGTGGCCGCGTCCTCGGTCTGCACCTCCAGGTGCTCGGCGGCGTAGGCGTCCACCACCGCCAGGCCCTGTTCCAGGTCGCGCACCAGCACGATGCCCGACTGCCGGCCCCCGAGGGCCTCGGTGATCCGCTCCCGGTGGCGGGTGGCGGCCACCCTGGTCCGCAGCTGGGTGGTGACCGCCTCGGCCAGATCCTCGGAGGGGGTGACCAGTACGGCGGCGGCCACCGGGTCGTGCTCGGCCTGGCTGATCAGGTCGGCGGCCACGTGGCCGGGGTCGGCGGTGTGGTCGGCCAGGATGGCGATCTCGGTGGGGCCGGCCTCGGAGTCGATGCCGATGCGGCCCTTGAGCAGTCGCTTGGCGGCGGCCACGTAGATGTTGCCGGGGCCGGTCACCATCTGGGCCGGCGCGCAGGTGTCGGTGCCGTAGGCGAACATGGCCACCGCCTGGGCACCGCCGGCCGCGTAGACCTCGTCCACCCCGAGCAGGGCGCAGGCGGCCAGGATGGTGGGGTGGGGCAGTCCGCCGAACTCGACCTGCGGCGGGGAGGTCACGGCCAGCGAGCCGACGCCCGCCTCCTGGGCGGGCACCACGTTCATCACCACCGAGGAGGGGTAGACCGCCCGGCCGCCCGGTACGTACAGCCCGACCCGTTCCACCGGCACCCAGCGTTCGGTGACGGTGCCCCCGTCGACGACGGTGACCGTGGAGTCCTGGCGGCGCTGCGCCTGGTGGACGATACGGGCCCGGCGTACCGACTCCTCCAGGGCGGCCCGGACCTCGGGGTCGAGTCCGGCCAGGGCCTCGGCCAGCGCCCGTTCGGGCACCCGCACCGACTCCAGCCGGCAGCCGTCGAAGCGCTCCGCGTAGTCGACCAGTGCCGCGTCCCCGCGATGTCGCACGTCCTCGCAGATGGGGCGCACCTTGTCCAGGGCGGCCTCGACGTCGAGTTCGGCTCGGGGCAGCAGGTCGGCGTCCACCCGGTCGCCGGCCGGGCCGGCGGGGCGGTCACGCAGATCGATACGGGAGATCACGGGTCCAGTCTGGCAGACCGCCCCAGGCACCCGGGCCGCGTATCAGTGGGTGGAACACCCCCCGAGACGGCTCGTGACCACCGCTGACGCGCCCGCCCAGGGGCCCACGCTCCGGGCGGTCGCGGGCACGTTCGGTCACCGTCACCCCAACTCCCCCGGGAACCAAGGAGGTTGACCGTACGTCAGTCAGAGGCGGACAGCGGGCGTCACCGGCCGGGAGGCGGCGGTCTTCCGACGGTCGTGTGGCGCTCGTCCGGCGGTCCTCCGGGCGGAGATATGTGCATCACCTCGGCCCGTAAGCTCACGGTGTGTTCATCCCGTCACGCAGCGGGAATGACCTCTGCGGCCCGCCGTACACCGCGAACGCCGCCCGTGCGCGGAAGTCGGGCCACCGGCCGGAACACCGGCCGGGTACGGCCACCAGACCAGGAGCGGAGGGGAAAGCTGCGGTGAGCGACCTGCGGGACGACGGTGAACCGCCCGCCAACCTACAGTTGACCAGACCCGAGTGGGGCCTGTGGCAGGCGTTCCGTAACGGCAGTGCGTACAGCCTGCGTTCCGGGGAGCCCGAACGGGACGACCCCAACGGCGACCACGAGTGGGGCGAGGGGCGCACCATCCGGGCCCGGGTGATCTCCTCCCTGCTGCTGCACGGCCCTCCCCCGCTGCTGGGACGGGTCGCCTCCCTCCACCTGGCCGGCGCCTACATCAGCGGAGTGCTGGACATATCCGGGGGCGAGGTCCGCCCCTACGTGGAACTCGTCGACTGCCGCTTCGAACGCGAACTGCTGCTGCCCGAGGCGCGGTTGACGACCATGCGACTGATCAACTGCCACGTGCCCCGGGTGGAGGCCTCCCGGCTGACCACCGAGGGCGACCTGCACCTGCCGCGCTGCACCGTGCCGGAGGGCATCAAGCTGACCGACGCCAACATCGGCACCGACCTGCTGTTGAACGAGCTGACCGTGGGCAGCGGCCGGCGTCCACGGGCGGTGTCCGCCGACGGCGTCAACGTCTCCCAGGACCTCCAGGCCAGCCTGGTGCTGGCCGACGGCGAGGTCAGCCTCCGGGGCGCCCAGATCGGCGGCTCGATGTTCCTGTACGGCACCGTCATCCGTAACCGCCGTGGCCGCTACTCCCTGCACGCCCCCCAGCTCACCGTGGAGCGCTTCGCCCACCTCGCCGACGCCGGCCCCGGCAGCGCGCACATGGCCCAGGGCTACACCCCGCCCACCGGGGTGCCCCTGCCCTTCACCACCCAGGGCGGTACCCGACGACGGGTCAAGCACTTCGAGGTCACCGGGGGCGTGAAGCTGGACGACGGCCGCTTCGGGGACTCCCTGGTGCTGGACAACTGCCGGTTCCAGCTGGAACGGGACCAGGAACTGTCGTTGCGCAGGGTCACCACCCCCGAGCTGTGCTTCACCTCCCCCGCCCCCGAGCGGGGCGTGGTGGTGCTGTCCGGGGCCACCGTGGAGAACCTGGTGGACAAGGTCAGCAGCTGGCCCACCGACGAGCGGCTGTGGATGGCCGGCTTCAGCTACCAACACCTCATCAACCGGGGGTACTTCCCCCTCCAGCAGCGCCTGTCCTGGCTGGCCGCCGCCACCCCGGAGTACAGCCCCGAACCGTACGAGCAACTGGCCACCGTCAAACGCAACAGCGGGGAGGACGCCGAGGCCCGGGCGGTGCTCCTGGAGAAGCAGCGCCGCCGTCGGGAGACCCTGCCGCTGGCCGCCAAGCTGTGGGGCTACCTCCAGGACTGGACGGTGGCCTACGGCTACCGCCCGGGCCAGGCCGCGCTGTGGATGGCGGTGCTGTGGGCCACCGGGTTCGTGTTCTTCAACCAGCACCCGCCCGGCGCCCTCAAGAGCGACGAGATGCCGCACTGGAACGCCGCGCTGTACTCGTTGGACCTGCTGCTGCCGGTGATCTCCTTCGGACAGGACACCGCCTGGAACCCGGGCGGCGCCGCCCAGTGGGTGGCCGCGGTGATGATCCTGCTCGGCTGGGTGCTGGCGACCACGGTGGCCACCGGAGCCACCAGGCTGCTGCGCAGACAGTAGCCGGCCGCCGGCCGGCGGGGCCCGGGCCGCACGGTCGGCCCGGGCAGGGCGAGCGAGGCTTTAGGCTTACCGTTCGTGACCACCTCGCTTCCGCTCTTCCCGTTGAACTCGGTGCTGTTCCCCGGGTTGGTGCTGCCGCTGACCGTGTTCGAGCAGCGCTACTGCGCGCTGATGCGGGACCTGTTGGACATCCCCGAGGACGAGCCCCGGCGCTTCGGAGTCGTCGCCATCCGGGACGGTCTGGAGGTGGCCCCCACCTCCACCGGAATGCCCGGCCCGAGCAGCACCTCACGCCGTTCCGCCGACCCCACCGCCGGTTTCGGGCCCCGACCGGAACGCTCCTTCCACACCGTCGGCTGTGTCGCCGACGCCTCCACCATCCGTGAGAGCCACTCCTCCGACGAGGACGAGGAGACCGAGGGCGCCGCCGAGCGGGGTGACGGGGCCGGGCCCCGGTACGAGGTGCTGGCCACCGGCACCACCCGGTTCCGGTTGCTGTCGGTGGACGCCAGCGGCCCGTACCTGGTGGGCGAGGTCGAGGAGCTGCCCGAGGAGCCGGGCGAGGACGCCGAGGCGCTGTCCCTGGGGGTGCTGCGGGCCTTCCGCGCCTACCAGAAGCGGCTGGCCAGCGCCCGGGAACGCACCCTCACCGCCGGGCAGGAACTGCCCGAGGACCCCTCGGTGGTCTCCTACCTGGTGGCCGCCGCGACCCTGCTGGACACCCCCACCAAGCAGCGGCTCCTCCAGGCCCCGGACACCGCCTCCCGGCTCACCGAGGAGCTGCGCATCCTGCGTACCGAGACCGCCCTGATGGGCAAGCTCCCCTCGGTGCCGGCGGCCGAACTCACCCGCCAGCCCACCAGCCCCAACTGACCGCACCGGCCGGACGGCACGAGCACAGGCACGGACACGACATGGCGAAGAAGCGCGGTTCCGCCCAGGGCTCCACCCCGGCGACCCTGGCCGCGAGCGCGGCGGGCGTGGCCTTCACCACCCACGCCTACCAGCACGACCCCTCAGCCGAGTCCTACGGCCAGGAAGCCGCCGAGGCGCTGGGCGTCAGCGCCGACCGGGTGTTCAAGACCCTGGTCGCCGAGGTCGACGGCCGGCTGACGGTGGCCGTGGTACCGGTGTCCGCCTCGCTGGACCTCAAGGCGCTGGCCTCGGCCGTGGGCGGCAAGCGGGCCACCATGGCCGACCCGGCGGCGGCCGAGCGCTCCAGCGGTTACGTACGAGGGGGCATCTCGCCCCTGGGGCAGCGTCGAAGCCTGCCGACCGTGGTGGACGCCTCCGCCCTGGACCACGACACCGTCTGTGTCTCGGCCGGCCGCCGGGGGCTGGAGATCGAGTTGGCGCCCCGCGACCTGGCCGACCTCACCGGCGCCCGGTTCGCCCCGGTGGCCCGCGCCCGCTGAGCGAGGCCGGGCGCTGCTCAGTCCCCCTCAGTCCCCGTCGGGTTGCACCGGTCCGGGCGGCTGGGGTTCGGGATCGGCCGGGCCGAACAGGGCGGTCAGCAGCAGGTGCGTCGCCACCGAGGTCACCGGCCAGGCCAGGAACGCCGCCTTGGCGTCCAGCTTCAACGGCCCGTCGAAGGTCACCCCCGAGCCCACCTCGCGGGCCCGTGCGGCCACGTCCTCGGGCGGCCCCAGGAACACGCCCACCTGCCAGGCGATCACCGCGCCCAGCAGGGCGCCCACCCCCAGGCCCAGCACCACGCCGATGCCTCCGCGCCGGCGGGCCAGGAACGCCGCCGCACCGACCACCGCGCCCATGGCCAGGGACAGCATCACGAAGGTCCCCTCGATGGCGAAGGTCTCCTCGCCCTCCGGGTCCTTGAGGTAGACGGCCTCGCCGTCGGAGACCAGCGGCACCCGGGGGGCCAGCCAGCACCACAGCGCCCCCAGGAGGACGCCCAGCACGGCCACGCCCAGGGCGGTGAGCGCGCCCTCGACCAGTTCCCGCCTCGGGTCGACCACCTCGCCCTCCGGTTCGGAGGAGACCGGGGGCGCGTACGGGAGGTCGCCGCCCGGCGGGGGGCCGTGCCACGCCGGCTGGTCCGGGGCCGTACGGGCTCCGCGAGGGTCGGGGTTGTGCGAGGAGGGCGTCGGTACCGTCACCCCGCCATCGTGCCAGGCGCCCACCCGGTCACGAGAACCAGGGAGCCGCTCGCCCCACCCCCGGGCCGTACCGGGAGTGGGTACGAGGGCCGCGAACCTCTCGCGGGTGAGCGAACGGCTCCCGTGGTCGCGTCCGGCGGGCAGCTGGCCGGGACGGCCGAGCCCCGAGCGACCAGGCGTCCTCGACGACGTCACCGGGAACCACGCGCCTCCGACGCGGCACCGCTTCGGGACGTGGCCGGTACGAGGAAGTACCGGGACGTTGGGCCACCCGGGGCGTACCGGCCGTGGGGCCGGACCGGTTCAGTCGTCCGGGGCCCACTGGTAGCCGGTGACCGTGGTGGCCGCCTCCAGGCCCAACCCGCGTAGGACGGGTTCGCTGTCGGCGGAGGCGTCGACCATCACATGGCGCACACCCCGCTCCAGGGCGGACCGCGCCCGGGCGGCCACCAGGGCGCGGTAGAGGCCCCGGCCGCGCCACTCGGGCAGGGTGGTGCCGCCGCGCAGGCCGGCGAAGTCGAACTCGGGATGCCCCTCCGGGTCGCTACCGGGGTTCGTCCCGGGGGGACCGTCGGGGTGGAGGACGAGCCAGGCGACGGACACCATCCGGCCCTCGGCCTCGGCGACGGTCACCACCGTCCGCCCGGGGGCGGCGGCCAGCCGGTCGTACAGGTGGTCGGCCAGCCAGGCCCAGTCACCGGCCCAGACCCGCTCCACCAGGTCCACGATCCGCCGCAGGTCACGCCGGGAGGTCACCTCCCGCAGGCGCACCCCCGGTGGCAGCGGCACCTCGCCGGTCAGGTCGGCGCAGCGTCCGAGCATCACCGTCTGGGTGCTGGCCGGGCTGAGGCCGGCAGCCCGGAGGCGGTCGGTGAGGTCGGGGGGCAGGTCGTGGCCGTGGGTACGCCACTGGAAGGGCATGGCGCGGGCGGCGAAGTACGCGCGCTGCCGGGCGACCAGGGCGTCCAACGCGGCGGTGGTGAGCCCCGGGTCGCGGGGCACGACGACCATGCCGTCCCGCAGTCCGGTCACCCGCAGCAGCGGACCGTCGTACTCCCGCCGTACTCCCGGGACGGGAGGGGGCAGGACACCGCGCGGCCCCCGGTCGTAGGTCTCCAGCAGGGTTTCCGGCGCCATGGGTGCTCCCCGAACCGGGCTCAGCGCAGGGAGGCCCGGCGGTAGGCGAAGGTGGCCACGGTCAGGGACAGCACCCCGACCACCGCGCAGACACCGAGGTTGAGCAGTACGTGGTGCCAGCCGGGCGTCTCCACCAGGGCACCGGCCAGCGCCTCGACCCCGTAGGTGGACGGCAGCAGGTCCCGCAGCCACTGGACGGGCAGCGGCAGCTGCGCACCGGGCAGCACCCCGAGCAGCAGTGCGGCGGACATGCCCAACTGGCCGCACACCGTGGCCAGTTCGGGCTTGGGAGCGAGCAGCCCCAGGGCCGCGCCCAGCCCGGCCAGGGCCGCGCCGGCCAGCGGGATCACCCCGACCAGCACCCACAGCCCGGCCAGCGGCAGCTGGAACAGCAGCCCCCCGGTGACGGCCACCAGCACCACTCCGGGCACGGTGAACGAGGCGTAGGCGGCGGCGGCGCCGAGGACCACCGCGGCGGGCGGCACCGGCAGGGTGGCGTAGTGGTCCAGGCCGCCGTTGGAACGCAGCTGGCCGAAGTACTGGGCGAGCAGGTTGAGGGCCACGAAGGCGACCACCAGCACGCTGGAACCGGCGACCACCGCTCGGGCCTCGGCCCCGCCGTCCACCACGCCGCGCATCAGCAGCATGATGCCCAGCGACTGGAAGGTCGCCACGAACAGCAGGGGGATGCGGGCCACCCGGGCCCGGGAGAGCTGGGCGCGGTAGACGGCGGTCAGCGAGGGCCACAGCCGGGCCACGTCCGCCAGTTCCTCCGCCACCGCCTCACCGGGCTCCGGCGCCTCCGTCTCGGGGACGTCCCGCGTGGCGCTCCGTGGCATCCCGGCCGTCAGCGTGCTCACCCTGTACCACCCTTGTCTGCCTCGCGCCGGGACCGTCCGCCCCGGAGGTGTGTGCCGTTCACGCGTTCACGCCCTCACCAGTCCTTCGGCCCGTCCGCCCAACAGCAGGTAGACATCCTCCAGGGTGGGAGTGGCCAGAGTGAAATCGTCCAGTGCCCGGAACGCGGGGCCGCAGGTCACCCAGGAGATGGTGGACCGGGCGTCCTCGGGGCTCAGCCGCAGGGTCCAGCGTCGGCCGGACACCTGGGCGTCACGCCGTAGTTCGGGGATGCCCGGCAGGTCCAGCGGGGGCTGGTCCCGCCAGACGAGGTCCAGCCGCACCTGCTGGTCGACCATCGACTTCAGGCCGCCGGGGGTGTCGCAGGCGATCACCCGCCCCCGGTCCAGCACGGCCACCCGGTCCAGCACGGTCTCCGCCTCGATCACGTTGTGGGTGACCAACACCACGGTGGTGCCCCGCTCCGCCCGTCGGCGGTCGATGGCCGCCCACACCGCCCGTCGGGCCAGCGGGTCCATGCCGGAGGTCGGCTCGTCCAGCACCAGCAGCGGGCGGTACGCGGCCAGGGCCGCCGCCACACAGGCCAGTCGCCGCTGCCCCCCGGACAGCCGCTTCAGGGCGCGGCCGGCGTACTCGGTGAGGTCCAGCTCGTCCAGCACCGCGTCCCGCTCGCGCCGGGCCTCGGTGGCGTCCAGTCCCCGCAGCCGGGCGGTGGTCTCGACGGCCAGGGAGACGGTCAACTCGTCCAGGGCACTGGACTCCTGGCCCAGGTAGGCCAGCAGCCGGGCCGCCCGCTCGGGGTGGCCCACCAGGTCGTGGCCGAGTACCCGCACCCGCCCCGAGTCGGGGCGCAGCAGCCCGGTGAGCTGGCGTACCAGGGTGGACTTGCCGGCACCGTTGGGTCCCAGCAAGCCGAAGATCTCGCCCCGGTGGGCGGTCAGGTCGACGCGGTCGTTGGCCCGTACGGCAGGGCTGGCAGGGCTGCCCCGGTAACCACGGCGGGCCGGGTAGGTCTTGACCAGGTCGCTGACGCGCACGGCGACATCGGCTGGCTCCTGCTCGCCAGCCACCGGTCGCTGGGTGCCGCTGCTCACGACTGACGAGGGTACGCGCACCGTTTCGGCGGCTCGGCACCCGGTCCGCCCTGAACGGCCCGAACGTCCCGGAGGGCCGGTGCGCGGCGGGTCGGGGACACCCGGGAAACCGGCCTCAGCGGGGGCGGGCGGTCACTCCTCCGAGGAGCGCCGTTCCTTGGTGACGGCCTCCACCTCGCGCCAGAAGCCGGCGCGGATCGCGTACCGGTCCTGCTCGTCGATCTGGTCGTCCTTGTGCGCCAGCAGCCCGAACCGGGCGGCGTAGCGCAGCAGTTCACCGTCGATGCGGTGCGGGACGCGGGGGTACTCGGCCGACAGGTGCCTCAGCAGTACGGGCTGACCGAGGCGGGCGATCCAGCGCCGGGCGAAGACCTGGCCGACCTCCGAGGGGTCACCGCTGACGGCCGTGATGTCCTCCTCGCGGTCCGCCCAGCGCTGCTCGGCGGTGGTGAGCTGGGCCAGCATCGGCAGGGCGGCGGCCTCCGGGGACTCGGGGCTACCGCCCCGCTCGGCCAGCCCCCGGTCCGAGGACCAGCGCAGGGTGGTGGTCGGCTGGGGAGCGGGCTGGTGCCGACCCAGTCCGGCCAGGTCCTTGGGGGTGGGGACCCGGCCGCCCCCGGTGGTCGGCTCCTCGGAGTCGGCGGCCTCGTCGGGCTCGGCCGGGGCGGCGGTGCCGTTCTTCGCGGACTCGGGCAGGGGCGCGGAGAGGATGGCGGCGATCTCGGGGCCGGGCCCGCCACTGGGCGGGCAGGGGGTGGGCGGTTCCTTGGCCCGTACCGACCGGGTGATCCACTCCCGGTCCAGCACCCGGCGTTCGTCGGCCTCGGCCACCAGGTCCTCGGACTGGTTGTAGTCGCCGTCGGCCGCCTGGACCGCCCAGAGGTGTACGGCGACCCCGTGCTCCTTGGCGGACATCAGCCCCGGCAGCAGGTCGCCGTCTCCGGTGATCAGCACGATGTCAGAGCAGGCCCGGTTGCGGGCGAGTTCGGTGAGTTCGGCGTGCATGGCCGCGTCCACGCCCTTCTGTGCCCAGCGCCCCTCGCTGCGGGTCAGCGCCCCCAGTCGTACGGTGACGCGGGACATCACCCGCATCCGGCGGTGCTCGGGCTGGGGTACGCGGTCGGGGGCGCCGTCGAACCAGTAGATCCGCAGCAGACCGCAGCCGGTCTCCTCCTCGGCGCGCTCGCGCAGGCTCTGGATGAGGACGGAGTGGTCCACGGTGATCTGGCCGCGTGCGGGCTCCCCGGCCAGCAGGCTCGCCGCGGCGCCCAACAGGTATCCGGCGTCCACCAGGACGACGCAGCGATCCACGTTCCACCTCTTTCGCGGCTTTCCCTTGAGTCTGCCCGACCTTACGGAGCTAATCAGCGGGAGCGGGATCATCGGCGTGGCGGTGTTCCCGAAGACCTACTCGTACGCGGGACGGGGCCGACCAGGGCCCCCACCAGGGCAACTGCCCGAAATGCGGCTTTGGTTGGGTCGTGCGAGGCTGGTCGCAGCCACCCCCGGTAGGCGGTACCCGAGGAGGCCGAGCATGAGCAAGAGCAAGGACCGTGGCCGGCAGCGCCAGGACAACCGGACGCGCACGGTGGCTGAGCGGACGCAGGAACAGATGCGGAACGCGGCGCATCGGCACTCCCCGACCCAGGGCAGCCCGACGGTGGCGGCGAAGCGGCAGCAGAAGCGGTTCGGCCACAACTGATCCGCCGGGAACGACCCGGGGCACCACGGCCGGGTGGCGCCCCTCCCTACGGCGGGGCACCTCGCCCGTGGTGGCTCCGGGACGCCTGTTTCCCGGCACCACCCCTCCCGCTCCCGCGTCGCCGTGGGTCAGGACGCGTGGGGAAACTCGGCCCCGGGGCCCACACGGCACGCCTTCGTGGGCAGGGGGACATGGCCTGACCCCGGACGGCTTCGACGTACGTACGCGAAGCTCGGCCAGCGGGTCCTCGGGGCACGTACGGCGCCCGCCCTCCCCGGGCCCCCTTGTTCCAGTGGGGGCGCCAAGGTGGCCGGCCCCCGGCGACCAGTCCGGGCCACCCCCGACCAGCACGGCGCCGGTGCCCCGGCTGGCCGGGGCACCCCTCTGCCCGTCCGTTCAGCCGGCCAGGCAGGAGGGGCCCAGCAGGGCCTTGAGGTCACCGAACAGGGCCGGGTCGGCGGTCACCCGGTGGCGGTCCAGCCGCACCACGGTGGTCTTACGGGTGCCCTGGAGCCTCAGCCGTACCTCGCTGGAACCACGGTGCTGGGTGAGCACCTCCCCCAGCCGTTCCACCAGCGGGGGGCTGACCTTGACCGTGGGGATGGTGATCGTGACCGGGGCGTTGGTGGCCGCGTCACTGAGGTCGGGGACGCTCATCTCCATGGCCACCAGCCGGGGCACGTCCTCCCGCTTGTCCAGCCTTCCCTTGACGAACACCACGGTGTCCTCGACGAGTTGGGTGGACACCAGCTGGTAGGTGGCGGGGAAGAACATGCAGTCGATGGAACCGGCCAGGTCCTCGACGGTGGCGATGGCCCAGGCGTTGCCCTGCTTGGTCATCTTGCGCTGGAGGCCGGAGATGATCCCGCCGATGGTGACGGTGGAACCGTCGCTGTACTCACCGCTGGTGAGCTGGGAGATCGCCGCGTCGGCCTTCTCCGCCAGCACGTGCTCGATCCCGAAGAGGGGATGGTCCGAGACGTAGAGGCCGAGCATCTCCCGCTCCTGGGCGAGGAGGTAGCTCTTGTCCCACTCCACGTCGGAGAACTCCACGTCCAGGCCGAAGGCCGGGGTGTCGTCGTCGGCACCCTCGCCCATGCCGCCGAAGAGGTCGAACTGCCCCTCGGCCTCCTTGCGCTTCACCTGGACCACGTTGTCGATCATGGTCTCGAAGTGGGCGGTGAGCCCCTTGCGGGTGTGCCCCATCTCGTCGAAGGCGCCGGCCTTGATCAGGGACTCCACGGTGCGCTTGTTGCACACCACCGCCTCGACCTTGTCCAGGAAGTCCGGGAAAGAGGAGTACTTCCCCTTGGACTTGCGGCACCGGATGATCGAGTCGACCACGTTCTGTCCGACGTTCCGCACCGCGGTGAGCCCGAAGACGATGGTGTCGTCGCCCCGCGAGGTGAAGTTGGCGTCCGACTCGTTGACGTCCGGGGGCAGCACCTTGATGCCCATCCGGCGGCACTCGTTGAGGTAGACCGCCGACTTGTCCTTGTCGTCCCGCACCGAGGTGAGCACGGCGGACATGTACTCCGCCGGGTAGTTCGCCTTGAGGTAGGCGGTCCAGTAGGTGACCAGGCCGTACGCCGAGGAGTGCGCCTTGTTGAACGCGTAGCCGGCGAAGGGCACCAGCACGTCCCACACCGCCTGGATCGCGGCGTCGGAGTATCCCTTGTCCCGGGCGCCCTTCTGGAAGTTGACGAACTCGGCGTCCAGGACCTCCTTCTTCTTCTTGCCCATGGCCCGACGCAGCAGGTCGGCCTGGCCGAGGGAGTATCCGGCGAGCACCTGGGCGGCCTTCTGCACCTGCTCCTGGTAGACGATCAGGCCGTAGGTGACGCCGAGGACCTCCCGGAGCGGCTCCTCCAACTCGGGGTGGATCGGCGTGATCTCCTGCTGACCGTTCTTCCGCAGGGCGTAGTTGATGTGGGAGTTCATCCCCATCGGCCCGGGGCGGTACAGCGCGGAGACGGCGGAAATGTCCTCGAAGTTGTCGGGCTTCATCATGCGCAGCAGGGAGCGCATCGGTCCGCCGTCGAACTGGAAGACGCCCAGGGTGTCGCCCCGGCAGAGCAGTTCGTAGGTCTTGGGGTCGTCCAGCGGGAGGTCCAGCAGCGAGATGTCCTCGCTCTTGTTGCTGCGGATCAGCCGGACCGCGTCGTCCATGATCGTGAGGTTCCGCAGGCCGAGGAAGTCCATCTTCAGCAGGCCCAGGGACTCACAGGTGGGGTAGTCCCACTGCGTGATGGTGACGCCGTCGGAGTGCCTCACCCAGACCGGGACGTGGTCGGTGACCGGCTCGCTGGACATGATCACGCCCGCGGCGTGCACACCCATCTGTCGGACCAGGCCCTCCACGCCCTTGGCGGTGTCGATCACCTTCTTGACGTCCGGCTCGTTCTCGTACATCGAGCGCACCTCGCCGGCCTCGGAGTACCGGGGGTGGTTGGAGTCGGTGATCCCGGAGAGGTCGATGCCCTTGCCCAGCACGTCGGCGGGCATCGCCTTGGTGATCCGGTCGCCCATGGCGTACGGGTAGCCCAGGACCCGGGAGGCGTCCTTGATGGCGGCCTTGGCCTTGATGGTGCCGTAGGTGCCGATCATGCAGACCTTGTCGGCGCCGTACTTCTCGGTCACGTACCGGATGACCTCACCGCGCCGACGCTCGTCGAAGTCGATGTCGACGTCGGGCATGGTGACGCGCTCGGGGTTGAGGAAGCGCTCGAAGATCAGCCCGTGGGTGATGGGGTCGAGGTCGGTGATCCCCAGGGCGTACGCCACGATGGAACCGGCCGCCGAACCACGGCCGGGGCCCACCGCGATGCCGTTGTTCTTGGCCCACATGATGAAGTCGGCGACCACCAGGAAGTATCCGGGGAACCCCATCTGGATGATGACGTCCATCTCGTACTCGACGAGGCGCTGACGGTCCTCCGGCACCCCGTCCGGGTACCGGCGGCCCATGCCCCGCGCGACCTCCTCGCGGAACCAGGTCACCTCGGTGTACCCCTCGGGCACGTCGAAGCGGGGCATCAGGTCGTGCTTGTCGAACCAGCCGGTGGTGTCCACCTGTTCGGCGACCAGCAGGGTGTTGGCGCAGCCCTGCTGCCAGGCGTCCGAGGAGTCGATGGCGTACATCTCGTCGGTGGACTTGAGGTAGTAGCCCGAGCCGCCGAACTTGAAGCGGTTGGGGTCGGAGAGGTTCTTGCCGGTCTGGATGCACAGCAGCGCGTCGTGCGCCTCCGCCTCGTGGGCGTGGGTGTAGTGCGAGTCGTTGGTGACCAGCGGGGGGATGCCCAGCTTCTTGCCGATCTCCAACAGCCCGTCCCGGACCTTCTTCTCGATGTCCAGGCCGTGGTCCATCAGCTCCAGGAAGTACCGCTCCTTGCCGAAGACCTCCTGGTACTCGGCGGCGGCCTTCAGCGCCTCGTCGAAGTGGCCCAGCCTGAGCCGGGTCTGCACCTCACCGGAGGGGCACCCGGTGGAGGCGATCAGCCCCTCGGAGTGCTCGGCGATGACCTCCTTGTCCATCCGGGGCCACTTGGTCAGCCAGCCCTCGGCGTAGGCGTCGGAGGATAGCTTGAACAGGTTGTGCAGACCGGTCCGGCTGCTGGCCCAGAGGGTCTTGTGGGTGTAACCACCCGAACCCGAGACGTCGTCCCGCTTCTGGTGCGGCTGCCCCCAGGTGATCCGTCGCTTGTTACGCCGCGACTCGGGGGCGACGTAGGCCTCGATGCCGATGATCGGGGTGATGCCCGCGCCGGTGGCCTGCTGGAAGAAGTCGTACGCCCCGTGCAGGTTGCCGTGGTCGGTCATGGCGATGTGCGACATCCCCATGTCCTGACAGGCCGCGAACATGTCCTTCAGCCGCGCCGCACCGTCCAGCAGGGAGTACTGCGTGTGCACGTGGAGATGGGTGAAGGGCGGCTTTGCCACGGCGGGTGACCTCCGGGAGTTCGTACGGGGCGAGGGGCGTGCGGGGCGGTGTGGGCGCCGGGTCGTTCGCGGGACGGGTCGCGGCCGGTGCGGGAAGGGAGTGCTGGTGCGGACGGTGGGGACGGACGGTCACGGGGAACGGACGGGGGCTTCGGGAAACCTGGGGATGGTGGGGAGTCTACGACTCTCCACGGACACCCGGGCGAGGCCCGTCGCCCTCGATCACGAGCCGGCATCCACCCATTCCCGGACGGTACTTGGCGGACCCGGGGCGGTGTCGGGGGACCCCCTCCCCACTCACTCTTTGGTGCGGCTGGTGATCACCCCGGATTGACGGCCGGCACCATGGACGCGGCCCCCGGAGGCCTGGTAACCCTCCAGACGCGGGGCCGTCGCGAGTTGGCGGCGATCAGCTTTCCTTAGCACCCCTTAACCCACTTCATGGCAGACTCGGGCGGCGATGAACACGGCAGCGATGGGACCACGCACGGCGAGGGCGGCGCTCTTCACCGCCCTGTGCCTCGCGCTGTCGTCCGGCGGCCACGTGCTGCTGTCGGGGTCACCGTTGCCGCTGCTTCCGGTGGCCGCCGTGGGCGCCGTGATCTTCGTGGTCGCGTTCGCCCTGGCCGGCGGAGAACGCGGCTTCGCCTCCATCGCGGGGGTGCTGGTCCCCCTGGAGCTGGCCGCCGACACCTTCTTCACCACCGGCCAGCACACCTGTTACGGCGAGGCGGGCGGACCGGTCGCCGGCCCCCTGCGCTCGGTCGGCGTCGACCTGCTGTGCGCCGGCGGGGAGTTCGGCACTCCGCTGGCCCGGATGACCCACCGGGGCGGGCGCGACCCCCTGGCCGACACCGCGCTGCCGGCCGCCTCCCCCTGGCTGCTGCTGGCCGCCCACGTCTCGGTGGGCCTGCTGGCGGCGTTCTGGCTGTGGCGGGGCGAGGCGGCGCTGGCCCGGGTGGTGCGCAGTGCCGCGCTGGCGGCCTGGCGCCCGCTGCGACTGGTCCGCGCCAGCGGGTTCGCCCGGTGGCGGCCCCTGCCTCCGGCCCGTACGCCCCTGCGACGGGTCGCCCCTCCGCTCCCCCCACTGACGCCCTCCGTGCTGCGTCGTGGCCCCCCGTGCCCGGCCCTCTGACCGAGCACCCACGATTCCCCCCTTTCTGAGCATTCACGGAGCCACACCATGAGCAAGCGCAACAGCCAGCAAGCCAAGCGTGCCGCCCGCGAGCGGTTGCAGGCGGAACGCGAGAAGCAGGCGAAGCGGGAGAAGGTACGCCGGCAGGTGACCGTCGGTGTCTCCCTGGTCGCCGTGCTGGCGGTCGCCGGTGGCATCGCCTTCGCGGTGTCCAAGATGGGCGGCAACGGCGGTGAGGGCGACAACAGCGACTGGTCGGTCGCCCAGAAGGTCGCCGACAAGTCCGCCGACGGCACGGTGAAGATCGACGGCCAGAGCTACACCTACGCCAAGCCCAAGAACGCCTCGGGCAAGGACGGTACGGACATCGTCGTCGGGGAGAAGAGCGCCAAGCACACCCTCGACGTCTACGAGGACATGCGGTGCCCGATCTGCTCCCAGTTCGAGCAGTTGGCCGGCGAGACCATCACCAAGGACGTCGAGTCCGGCAAGTACAAGGCCTCGTTCAACTTCGGCGCCTTCATCGACAAGAACCCGGCCGCCAAGGGCACCGGCTCACGCAACGCGCTCAGCGCCCTGGGTGCCTCGCTGGACGTGAGCCCGGAGGCCTTCCTGCAGTACAAGAAGGCGCTGTTCAGCAAGAAGAACCACCCCGAGGAGCAGGACGACGGCTTCGCCAGCGACGACCGTCTGCTGGAGATCGCGGACCAGGTGAAGGAACTGAAGGGCAACAAGACCTTCAAGAAGGCGGTGGAGGAGAGCCGTTACGACGCCTGGGCCCTGAAGGTCGCCAAGAAGTTCGACAAGTCCAAGGTCCAGGGCACCCCGACCCTGAAGCTGGACGGCGTCCACCTCAAGGCCGACTCGCAGGGCTCCCCGCCGATGTCCCCGGCGCAGCTGAACAAGCTGGTGGACCAGCAGATCAAGAAGGGCGGCAAGGAGAAGGACTCCAAGGAGTGAGCCCGACCCGCTAGCGGGCCCCACCGCGCGACCGTCGAGGGGGCGGGCACCGGACACCACCGTCCGGGCCCGCCCCCTCGTGGTGTCCACCCGGTCAAGGGCCGAGAAAGAGCCGGGCAAGAGCCAGGCAGGGGCCGGACAAGGGCCCAGGAAGGGCGGGGCCCCGGGCGGTCAGAGGCGCCCCCGTCCGGTGAGTGGGCGCCGGGGCGAACCGGGACCGGGGCGAGGGTTCCCAGTGGCCGGCCGTTCCGGTTCGCGGACAGGGGTGGAGCCGGTCACCGCCGCCCCGCCGAGGCCCCCAGGCACGCCGTCGCCACCCCCGGCCACCGCCCCGGGTAACCGCCCCGCCAGGACGGCTCGTCGGGGGCCGCCCACCCACGACTGACGGGGTGCCCCGCGCCCTCGACCGGGCGATGTCGGTGGAGGTCCCCCGTTCGCCCCCCAGTACGCGGGCTCTCGGTGCCGGCGAGCCCACCGGGTACGCACGGCAGCGGTCCCGTGGCGCCCGGGCGGGCAGCGCCTACCGGCGGCGTACGTCGTACACCCTCCGCCCGGTCACAGCTCGTGGGGATGGCCGGCGTACTCGGCGACGCGGACGAGCACCTCCCAGTTCGGCTCCGGGTTGACCGCGAGCACACGGTCACGGGTGAGGGGCCGCAGGGCGAGAAGAGGGTCGAGTGCCTCCGGGGCCACCTCGACGCCGATGTCACGGCCGAGGTCCTCGGCGATCGTCGGCGCGGTGAAGTCACCGGCCAGCAGGTGGAACATCCACGTCGTCGGCCTGGGCACCCCGCCGTCCCCCGCCGGCCCCGGACTGCCGTGCCGCCATCCGTCGCCGGTGCTCCACAGCGCGAGCGTGATGCTCGGGGCGTCCTCGTCGGCTTCCCAGTCCTCGTCCTCGAGTTCGGGAACCGTGGTCAGCGGCTGGAACCGCTCCGGCAGCCCGTCGAGCAGGCCCGGCCACAACGCACCGGTCGCGTACGGACTGGTGTCGGCCTCGTGGTCGAAGGCCCGCACGAAGGCGCCGTGGTGGTCGAAGAACGCGAGGATCGTGTCCCCGGCCCCGTTGTCGTAGCGGCCGACCCGCTCGGGGCGGTCGAGGAAGGACCGGGCGTAGGAGTACCGGAAGCCGTGATCGGTGAGGATCGCCTCGGTGATCGCCAGGACGCGGAACCGCCGCTCCAGTTCGCCGGGGTCGGGGAGGCGCGCGGCGAAGTCGGACAGCTCGGACACGGGTGTCACCTCTCGGGGCGTCGACGGGCCGGACGACCACCGCGCGCCTCGGCACGACCCCCGGCGGACACTTGGGGCCGAGGTCGGACACGGTCACGCACGAGGGTGGGCACCCGTCGCGGACGGACGTTCTCGGGGACGGAACCCGGGCCGGTCGCGGTTCCCCGCGGCGGACGCCACCCCGGACGGCCCGACCCCGGACCGGGGCAAGTGGCCGACGTACGGCGGGGGTTGGGGAGCTACCGGGCGGGCCGGAAACGGGGCCGGGGCGGCACGCCGGCGCCCGGGCCACTCAGTCGGACAGCTCCGCCACGAAGTCCAGGGCGATCCGCCAGGTCCGCTCGGCCGCCTCGGGGTCGTGGTCCTCCGAGTCGGGGTCGGTGAACAGGTGCCCGGCGCCCGGGTAGTGGTGGACCTCGACCTCGGCGCCCGCGCGCCGCATCCGCAGGTACCAGGCGTTGAGCCAGTCCGAGGACTCGAAGGGGTCGGGGTCGGCGACGTGCAGCTGCACCGGGAGTTCGTCCACCGTCGCGTCCTCGGCCAGGTCCGAGGTGCCGTGCAGCAGGAGCAGTCCCCTGGCCCGCACGTCGGCCAGGGCCAGGTTCTGGGCGATGGCCGCGCCCAGGGAGAACCCCGCGTAGATCAGGCCCCGTTCGGACAGCGGGGCGGTCTCGGTGACCGCGCGGCGCAGCAGTTCCTCGTGACCGATCTCCTCCTTCAGGTCCCGCCCCTCCTCCACGGTGCGGGCGGTACGGCCGTGGAACAGGTCGGGGGTGTGCACCTGATGGCCCCTAGCCCGCATCCGGTCGGCGGCCTCCCGTACCACGGGGCGCGTCCCGTGCGCGGAATGGAACAGGACGATCTCCGCCATACGGTGTTCTCCCTCACTCCGGTCTGGATTTCGTGCGAGCCATCCTGCCAGTTAGGTTTCGTGAGGTGCCCTCCGACCACCGCTCACTAGCGAGGGAGCTGTGAACACATGGAACAGGTGATCCGTCCGCTTCTCGTCGTCGGACTCACCATCGTCGTCACCCTGGCCCTGGGTTGGCTGATCGACCGGGCCCTGCACGCCGCCGACCGCCGGCACCCCGAGACCCCGCTGTGGGGCGAGCTGCGCCGCTGCCAGCTGCCCCTGCAACTCGTGCTGGCCTCCGCCGCCGTACACGCCTCGTACGGCTGGGCGGGCATCGACTACGGCAACGACCGGCTGATCAGGAACATCCTCGCCCTGATCTCGGTGGCCGCCCTGGTGTGGCTGGCGATCAGGATCGCCAGCGCGATCGCCGAGACCTCCCTGGCGCGGTTCGCCGCGACCACCTCGGACCCGGCGCGGGTACGGCGCTTCCGCACCCAACTCACCATGCTCCAGCGGGTGATCTCCTCGGTGCTGGCGACCATCGCCGCGGCCATCGCGATCCTGCTGATGTTCCCCGGACTGCGGGCGCTGGGCGCCTCGATGCTGGCCTCGGCCGGTGTCATCGGGATCGTGGCCGGTGTGGCCGCGCAGTCCATGCTCAGCAACCTGTTCGCCGGACTCCAGATCGCGTTCGGCTCCTCGGTGAAGATCGGCGACACCGTGGTGGTCGAGGGTGAGTGGGGCACCGTGGAGGAGATCTCCCTGGCCTTCCTCACCGTGCGGATCTGGGACGACCGACGGCTGACCATGCCGGTGTCGTACTTCAACTCCAAGCCGTACGAGAACTGGTCCCGGGGCGGCCCGCAGATCACCTGCACCGTCTACCTGCACCTGGACCACGCCACCCCGGTACAGCGACTGCGGGAGAAGCTGCACGAGGTACTGCTGGAGCGGGACGACTGGGACGGCCGCCGGTGGAACCTGGTCGTCACCGACAGCACCCCCACCACCATCGAGGTGCGGGCGGCCATGTCGGCCAAGAACACCGACGACTGGTGGACCCTCCAGTGCGCGGTACGCGAGGAGTTGCTCACCTGGCTCCAGCGGGAACACCCCTACGCCCTGCCCCGGGTCGCCACCGCGCCGGCCGTCGTGGCCCCCCGGGTGCCCAGCCAGGCGCAGCAGGGGCGGGCCGAGCAACCCCAGTCCTAGGCCGCGTCGTTCCGAACGCCGGGGCGCACCCCGAGGTCAGGGCCGGAAGCTGCGCACGTCCAACTGACGCAGCACCCGGTCCACCACCTCGGGGTCGAACCCCGGCTCACTGCGGGCGGCCAACACCTCGTGCCGGGCCGCCGACAGCAGTTCGGACTGGAGCCGCTGCGCCCACTTCAGCCGTTGCACCCGCTGGTCCTGGGCTTCCCTGCGCTCCTCGCTGGCGAAGTACGGGGAGATGCGGGCGCCCAGTTCCCAGGCCCGGTGGCCCAACGCCTCGGAGAGTTCCTCGGGCAGGTCCTCCTCCCGTTCGATCTCCCGCAGCCGGCGCTTGGCGGCCTTGGCGCAGCGCAGGGCCAACTGCCGTTCCAGTTCCCGTTCCCGGGCGCTGTTGGCCCGCACCTTCAGTCGCCGTACCAGCCAGGGCAGGGTCAGCCCCTGGAACACCAGGGTGACCAGCACCACGGCGAAGGCGAGGAAGAGGATGGCGTCCCGTTCGGGGAAGTCCCGCCCGCCCTCGACGGTGAACGGCACGGCGAGCGCCAGTGCGACCGAGGCCACCCCGCGCATCCCGGACCACCAGATCACCACCGTCTCGCGCCAGCCGAGCGGGATGTCCTCGTCGACGTCCTTGCTGCGGTGGAGTCTCCGGGCCAGCCAGGCGGCCGGCAGCAGCCACAGCAGCCGGACCACGATCACCACGGCGACCACCGCCAGCGCGGCGGGCAGCAGTTCGCTCCAGCGGCCCTCCACGGTGCCGACCACGTTGTGGAGTTCCAGGCCGATCAGCCCGAAGGCGACTCCGGTGACCAGGGTGTCTATCACCGACCAGAAGGTCTGCCCCACCAGTCGGCCGCTGACGTCGTCGGCGTCCATCACCTGGCCCGAGGAGAGGAACAGGGCGGTGGCGAGTACCGCCAGCACTCCCGAGCCCTCGAACTCCTCGGCCAGTACGTAGGAGGCGAAGGGCACCAGCAGGGTGAGGCCGGTCTGTAGGGTGGCGTCGCCCAGCAGGCTCATCAGCCGGTGCGCGCCCCAGCCCATGGCCAGTCCGACGGCCACCGCGACCACCGCGGACAGCAGCAGTTCACCGGCCGCGTGCGGCCAGGAGAAGGTTCCGGTGACGGCCGCCGCGATCGCCACGTGGTAGAGGGTGATGGCGGTGACGTCGTTGAACAGTCCCTCGCCCTCCAGGATGGACACCAGCCGTCGGGGCAGGCCCAGCCGTCCGGCGACGGCGGTGGCCGCCACCGGGTCGGGCGGGGCCACCAGGGCTCCCAGGGCCACGGCCGCGGCCAGTCCGAGGCCCGGGACCAGGGCGTTGGCCACCGCGGCGACGGCCGCCGTGGTCACGAACACCAGGGCGACGGCCAGCAGGAAGATCGGTCTTCGGTTGGCGGCGAACTCCCGCCAGGAGGTGCGCTGTGCCGCCGCGTACAGCAGGGGCGGGAGCACCAGCGGCAGGATGTACTCCGGCGGCACCTCCACCACCGGCACCTGCGGGATCATCGCCAGGACCCCGCCGAACAGCGTCATCAGCACCGGGGGCGGCAGCCCCAACCGCTCGCCCACCGGCACCATGACCACGGCGGCCAACAACAGCGCGAACAGCAGGGCGAGTTGGTCCACGGTCAGGCACTCTCCGCACGGACGACGTCCAGGGCGTGCCGGAGGTCCTCGGGGTAGCCGCTGGCGTACTCGACCCAGGAACCGTCACCGGGATGCTGGAAGCCCAGCCGTACCGCGTGCAGCCACTGTCGCTCCAGTCGGAGCCGCTTGGCCAGGGTGGGGTCGGCGCCGTAGGTGAGGTCGCCGACGCAGGGGTGGCGGTGGGCGGCCATGTGGACCCGGATCTGGTGGGTGCGCCCGGTCTCCAGCTTGATGTCCAGCAGGCTGGCCGCCCGGTAGGCCTCGACCAGGTCGTAGTGGGTGACGGAGGGCTTGCCGTCGGCCGTGACCGCCCACTTGTAGTCGTGGGTGGGGTGCCGTCCGATGGGCGCGTCGATGGTGCCGCTCAGCGGGTCGGGGTGTCCCTGCACCAGGGCGTGGTAGCGCTTGTCGACCGTACGGTCCCGGAACTGCTGCTTCAGCAGGGAGTACGCCCGCTCCGACTTGGCCACCACCATCAACCCCGAGGTGCCCACGTCCAGTCGGTGGACGATGCCCTGGCGCTCGGCGGCGCCGGAGGTGCTGATGGTGTACCCGGCGGCGGCCAGTCCACCGATCACGGTGGGCCCCTCCCATCCGGGGCTGGGGTGCGCGGCGACGCCCACCGGTTTGACGATCACCACCAGGTGGTCGTCGTCGTGGACGATCTCCATCCCCTCCACCGGTTCGGCCACCACCTGGACGGGCGGCCGTTCCCGGGGCATCTCCAACTCGATCCAGGAACCGGCCATCACCCGGTCCGACTTGCCGACCTCCGCCCCGTCGAGGAGGACCTTCCCCCCGGCCGCGAGTTCGGCGGCCTTGGTACGGGAGAAGCCGAACATCCGGGCGAGAGCGGCGTCCACACGCTCCCCCTCCAGTCCGTCCGGCACGGGCAGATGGCGAATCTCGGGCTGGTTGCTCACCTGGTCGAGTATGCCGGACCGGAGATCGACACTCGCCACGAGCCGCCCGCTTCCGCCACCCAACCGTCCCCTCCCCCGGTCCGGTTCGCCTCCGCGCCCGGGAGGTGATCACCCGGCCGGCCCCGGTCGGGGTGCGGGCCCGGCGGGCGCTGGTGAGGGTGGGCCACGCGCCCGTTTCCCCCACCGCCCCGTCAGGAGTCCCGTTGGAGGCGACCTCCACCCAGCGCCGCGTACGGTGGCCCCGGCTGAGGCCCCATCACCGCGCGCTGACCCTCGCGACCGCGCTCACCCTGGCCGTTCTGGTGCTCGCGCCCCAGGCCGGCATGGAGTCGGCCGCCTCCACCACCTGCGCGCTGGCCCCCGGGGAGGGCTTCGACGAGGGGCCGGCGCACTCCGACGAGCTGCGGCCCCGGGGCGTCCAACGGTCCGTGATGATCATGGTGGACTTCCCGGACCGCCCGGCCCGTGGGTCAGCGGCCCGACGGGCCGGGTTCTTCTCCCGCCACAGTGACCGCTACTTCGCCCGCGCGTCCGACGGCCGCTTCCGCCTGCGACTGTCCCCCACCCGCGACTGGGTACGGATGCCCCAGCGCTGGTCCTCCTACGGGGTGGCCCGGGGCGCGCCCACCCCGGTGATGCGCCACTACGTGGAGGACGCGATCAAGGCCGCCCGGCGAGCGGGCACCGACTTCACCGGGGCCCGCTCGGTGTTCGTGGTCGCCGACGACAACGTGCCCGCCGCGCCCACGGTCTCCCAGGCCAACACCTTCACCGGCCTGCGCGCCGGCTCCACCCCCCTCCAGGCCGCCGCCCTGGTGTTCGGCCGCGCCAAGGACGACCCGGACTGGCAGCGGGGCAACTTCGTCCACGAGGCCCACCACTTCTTCGGCCTGCCCGACCTGTACGACATCCGGCGCGGGGCCTCGGCACGGTACGCCGGCGGCTGGGACACCATGAGCCTGGCCGGCGTCTCCGACCTGCTGGGCTGGCACAAGCGGAAACTGGGCTGGCTCCCCGACAGCCAGGTGGACTGTGTGGCCGAACCCGGCACCAGCGGCCACACCCTGCGCGCCGTCGGCACGGGGGCGGGCGCCCGGATCGTGGTCGTACGCACCGGGCGGCACACCGCGCTGGTCGCCGAGGCCCGTACCCGTACCGGCCTGGACTCCGGGATCTGCTCGGAGGGGGTGCTGCTGTACTCGGTGGACAGCCGGACCCCCACCGGACACGGGCCGGTCCGGCTGGTGGACGCCCACCCCGCGAGCCGGGGGGCGTGGGGCTGCCCCGAGCGGGGACCCACCGAACTGGCCGAGCTGAGCGACGCCCCCTTCACCCCGGGCACCGGCCACACCTTCGCCGACCACGGGGTACGGGTGACGGTCACCGAACGGCTCGGCCAGGGCTACCGGGTACGTGTCACCCGGGGCGAGGACACCGCCGAGACGGCTGGCGGCAGGACCCCGGCGTAGGAACCGGACTAGCTCTTGTGGACGGTGCCGTCCGGGTCGAGGCCACGGAAGGACAGCAGCACGATCAGCACGCCGCCGCAGACGATGGCGGAGTCGGCCACGTTGAACACCGCGAAGTGACGCGGGGCGATGAAGTCCACCACCGCCCCCTGGAAGACCCCCGGGGAACGGAAGATCCGGTCGGTGAGGTTGCCGAAGGCTCCCCCCAGGAGCAGTCCCAGGGCGATGGCCCAGGGGGTGCTGTAGAGCCGGCGCGCGATCCGGGCGATCACCACGACCACCGCCACCGCGATCACCGACAGCACGATGGTGAGCGCCTCGCCGATGCCGAAGGCCGCGCCCTTGTTCCGCACCACGTCCAGCCGCAGCCAGTCGCCGACGACCTCGATCGACTTCTGGTGCTCCAGCTCGGCGACCACCCACAGCTTGGTGATCAGGTCGAGTACGAAGGCGATGGCGGCGACCACCGACAGGGCCACGATCCTGCGGGGACCACGTGACACCTCGTGGTCCTCCGTCGTGTCCTCGGGGGCCGCCGCACCGCCCTCAGCCGTCTCGTTCCCGTCCTCGGCCCGGGGCTCCTCCGCCCGCTCGGGCCGGGACTCCGCCGCGTCGATGGTCCGCTCCGCCTCTGTCACGCCAAGAGAGTACGACACCCCCCGGCGGCCGTGTCAGTGTCAGTGCCGTTCCTGCCGTTGCTTGCACTCCACGCAGAGGGTGGCGCGGGGGAAGGCCTGCATCCGGGCCTTCCCGATCGGGTTGCCGCAGCTGTCGCAGAGCCCGTAGGTCCCCGCCTCCAGCCGCTCCAGGGCCGCCTCGGACTGGTAGAGCATCTCGCGGGCGTTGGCCGCCAGGGCCATCTCGTGCTCGCGGGTGATGTTCTTGCTTCCGGTGTCGGCCTCGTCGTCGCCGGCGCCCTCGCCGGAGTCCCTCATCAGTCCGTTCAGCGCCTCCTCGGAGTGCGTGATCTCCTCCCGCAGTCGTTCGGCCTCCCGCCGCAGCTCGGTGCGGGCCTCGGAGACCTCCTCCTCGGTCCAGGGGTCCTCGCCCTGCCGTACCGCCAGCTCCCCGGGCTCGACCGGTCCGGCGGCGCCGCGCGCCGTGGGCACCGCCTGGGACTCTGCTACCGGGGTCGGGGTCTTCTTCGCAGCCACCTTGTCGGCTCCCGTCGTCTTCTGGGCGGTGCCCGGTCGGTCGCGGCGGCCACCGGCCGTCGCCTTGCTGGCGGCCTGGGGGGCCGCCGCCCTTGTGCCCCTTCTCGCGGTTCCCGTGGTCTTCGCGGTACCGCGAGGGGCGTCCGCGCGGGTCCCACGCTGGGCCGCGCTCTTGGCCGTCTTCTCCGGGGTCGCCGTCCGGGCTGACTTCGCAGCCTTGGCGGCGGCCTTCCTGGTGGTGCTCTTCTTCGCCGGGCTCGCCGGGCTCGCTGTTCTGGGGGATCTCGTCTTCGAGGATCTCGCGCTCGTGGCGGATTTCGCGGTTCCACCGGTTCTCGGGGTTTCACCGGTTCTCGCGGCTCTCGCCTCCGGCCGGGCGGCGGCCTTCTTCACCGCCGTCTTGCCGGTCGACTTCCGGGCCGTGCTCTTCGCTGTCGTCTTGGGCGTCGTCTTGGGCGTCGTCTTGGGCGCGGACCTGTCCGGTGCGGTCCCGGAGGTCGTCGACTTCCGGGCCGGCTTCCGCGCCGTGGAGGTCGCCGTAGGGGTCGCTGCTGAGGTTCGGGGGCTCCGGGAGCCGTTCTGGCTCTTGGACTTCTTCGGGGCGGACGTGGTCGTGGCGTTGCCCTGAGGCTTGGTGCCGGCCGCCTTCTTCGAGGTGGCCGTCTTCTTCACGGCGCTCCTTCTCGCCACCATGTCGCGACCCCTTCACATATTGTGATCTTTTGCGCGAACGTGACCGGAACCATAGAGCCGCCCCCGAGGAGCGGCAACGGGGCACGCCGGTTAGGAACCGTTGTGCCCTGACCTGGGCCCGGAAAACCGGTCCGCCGGACCCGTGCACGGCCCGTACACTTGGTGACCGCGCAAGGCATGGATGGGGACGAGTAGCGTCGTCAGGCGGCCCAGAGCGACCCGGGGACGGTGGAAGCCCGGGGGCGGTCCCGACGTGAAGATCACCCCGGAGTCGTCGGAGGAAAGCCCCGCTCGCGGGCGAGTAGAACCGGCAGCGCGACCCCAATGAGGGGGTCGTGGGCGGTCAGCCCGCGACCAAGGAGGGTGGTACCGCGGGAGCCTCGCTCTCGTCCCTCCGACGGAACCTGATCTCCGCCGGAGGAAGCCCGCAATGAGCGAAGAGTCCACCACCCCGCAGTACCGGCCGGTGCCCGCCCAGGTCGACCTGCCCCGCATCGAGCACGAGGTGCTCGACTTCTGGCAGCAGAACAAGGTCTTCGCCCGCAGCCTGGAGCAGTCCGCCGGACGGCCGGAGTGGGTGTTCTACGAGGGCCCGCCCACCGCGAACGGGATGCCCGGCGCCCACCACATCGAGGCCCGGGTCTTCAAGGACGTCTTCCCCCGGTTCCGCACCATGCGCGGCTACCACGTGGCCCGCAAGGCCGGCTGGGACTGCCACGGCCTGCCGGTGGAGCTGGCCGTGGAGAAGGAACTGGGCTTCAACGGCAAGAAGGACATCGAGAACTTCGGCATCGCCGAGTTCAACGCCAAGTGCCGGGAGTCGGTGACCCGGCACACCGACGCCTTCGCCGAGCTGACGACCCGCATGGGGTACTGGGTCGACCTCGACGACGCCTACCGCACCATGGACCCGGAGTACGTGCAGTCGGTGTGGTGGTCCCTGCGGCAGATCTTCGACAAGGGCCTGCTGGTGCAGGACCACCGGGTCGCCCCCTGGTGCCCCCGCTGCGGCACCGGCCTGTCCGACCACGAGCTGGCGCAGGGCTACGAGACGGTGGTGGACCCCTCGGTCTACGTCCGCTTCCCCCTCACCTCCGGCCCCCTCGCCGGGCAGGCCTCCCTGCTGGTGTGGACCACCACCCCCTGGACGCTGGTGTCCAACACCGCGGTGGCCGCCCACCCGGAGGTCACCTACGTGGTGGCGAGCGACGGCGCCGACCAGGTGGTGGTGGCCGAGGCCCTGGTGGAGAAGGCGCTGGGCGAGGGCTGGACGCCCACCGGGCAACGGTTCACCGGCGCGGAGATGGAACGCTGGAGCTACCAGCGGCCGTTCGCCCTGGTGCCCATCGAGGACGCCCACTTCGTCGTCAACGCCACCTACGTCACCACCGAGGACGGCACCGGGCTGGTGCACCAGGCGCCGGCCTTCGGTGAGGACGACCTCGCCGTCTGCCGCGCCTACGGGCTGCCGGTGGTGAACCCGGTCCGCCCCGACGGCACCTTCGAGGACCAACTCACCCTGGTGGGCGGGCAGTTCTTCAAGAAGGCCGACGAGGCACTGGTGGCCGACCTGGACTCCCGGGGCCTGCTGCTGCGGCACCTGCCGTACGAGCACAGCTACCCGCACTGCTGGCGCTGCCACACCGCGCTGCTGTACTACGCGCAGCCCTCCTGGTACATCCGTACCACCCAGATCAAGGACGCCCTGCTGCGGGAGAACGAGGGCACCAACTGGTACCCGGAGTCGGTGAAGCACGGGCGGTTCGGCGACTGGCTGGACAACAACATCGACTGGGCGCTGTCCCGCAACCGGTACTGGGGCACCCCGCTGCCGATCTGGCGCTGCGCGGAGGACCACCTCACCTGCGTGGCCTCGCTGGCCGAACTGTCCGAGCTGACCGGCCGGGACCAGTCCGGGCTCGACCCCCACCGGCCGTACATCGACGAGGTCACCTTCGAATGCCCCGCCGAGGGCTGCGGGTTGACCGCCGAGCGGGTGCCGGAGGTGATCGACGCCTGGTACGACTCCGGCTCGATGCCGTTCGCCCAGTGGGGATACCCGTACCGCAACCGCGAGCTGTTCGAGAAGCGCTACCCCGCCCAGTTCATCTCCGAGGCCATCGACCAGACCCGGGGCTGGTTCTACACCCTGATGGCCGTCGGCACCCTGGTCTTCGACCGCTCCTCGTACGAGAACGTGGTCTGCCTCGGCCACATCCTCGCCGAGGACGGCCGCAAGATGTCCAAGCACCTGGGCAACATCCTGGAGCCCATCCCGCTGATGGACCGTCACGGCGCCGACGCGGTGCGCTGGTTCATGGCCGCCGGCGGCTCCCCCTGGGCCGCGCGCCGGGTGGGGCACGGCACCATCCAGGAGGTGGTCCGCAAGACCCTGCTGACCTACTGGAACACCGTCGCCTTCCAGGCCCTGTACGCCCGTACCGGCGGCTGGGCCCCGACCGCCCAGGACCCGGCCCCGGGCGACCGACCGCTGCTGGACCGCTGGCTGCTCAGCGAACTCAACGCCCTGATCGACCAGGTCACCCTGGCCATGGAGAACTACGACACCCAGCGGGCCGGCAAGCTGCTGTCGACCTTCGTGGACGACCTGTCCAACTGGTACGTACGGCGCTCCCGCCGCCGCTTCTGGCAGGCCGACCCGGCCGCGCTCCGCACCCTCCACGAGGTGCTGGAGACCGTGACCCGACTCATGGCCCCGCTGGTGCCGTTCATCACCGAACGCGTCTGGCAGGACCTGGTGGCACCGGTCACCCCCGACGCCCCCGACTCCGTACACCTGTCCACCTGGCCGGTCGCCGACCTGGAGTCCATCGACCCGGTGCTCTCCGGCGACATGCTGCTGGTGCGCCGGCTGGTCGAGTTGGGGCGGGCCACCCGCGCCGAGTCCGGCGTCAAGACCCGACAGCCACTGTCCCGCGCCCTGGTCGGCGCCCAGGGGTTCGAGAACCTCACCCCGGAGCTGCGCCAGCAGATCACCGAGGAGCTGAACGTCTCCTCGCTGGCCGCGCTCTCGGAGGTCGGCGGCTCCCTGGTGGACTCCAGCGCCAAGGGCAACTTCCGCGCCCTGGGCCGCCGTTTCGGCAAGGGCACCCAGGCCGTCGCCAAGGCCATCGCCGAGGCGGACGCCGCCGCCCTGGCGGTGGCCCTGCGGGAGGGCACCGCCTCGGTCGAGGTCGACGGTGAACCGGTACCGCTGTCGGCGGACGAGGTCATCATCACCGAAACCCCCCGGGAAGGCTGGTCGGTGGCCTCCGACTCCGGCGCCACCGTGGCCCTGGACCTGGAGATCACCCCCGAGCTGCGCCGGGCCGGGCTGGCCCGGGACGCGATCCGGCTGATCCAGGAGGCCCGCAAGAACAGCGGCTTGGACGTGGCCGACCGCATCGCCCTGCGGTGGACGGTCACCGAACCCGAGGTGGCCCAGGCACTCGGGGAACACTCCGGGCTGATCTCCGAGGAGGTCCTGGCCACCGACTTCGCCGAGGGCGAGGCCGGTGAGGGATACGGCGAGGCCTTCGAGGACGAGGCCCTCGGCCTCACCTTCCGGCTCCGCAAGGTCTGAGGACCACCGTGGTGACCGCCGGCCCACCGGCGGGCGGTCACCACGCGCCCCCGGGAACCGGCACCCGCAACGAACGGCCCCCACCCCGAGCGGGGTGGGGGCCGTCGGCGTCCAAGTGGGAGCCGTCACAGGTGAGTTGGACCACCCGCCGGTCGGAACGGGCACCGCGTCCCGGGCCGTACCCGCCCCACGGTGACAAGGATCACCGCCGCCCACCCTCCTCCCACTCACCGCTCACGACCCGAGTCCGGTGGGAGGGGTCACACCCGGCCACGGGGCACACCCCGCCGAACCCGGCCACCCTCGCCAGCGGTTGACGGCGCCCACTCCACCAGGGCCGCCAAGGCCCCGTCGGCTCACGGCGCCCCGACACCAGGGGCCCGGGAGGAGGGGGTACGTACGCGAAAGGGGCCGGGCCCGGAGGTGTCCTCCGGGCCCGGCCCCTTCGTCACGTTCCGCCCAGGGGCGGAACGTGGATCAGCTGTCGTCCTCGTCGATCAGGAAGCCCCGCATCGGAGAGGGAGCCTGCTGCATCGACTGGGGGCCGCCACCGCCCTGCGGGCGAACCGGCGCCATCGGCTGCGTCATGGCCGGGGTCATCTGCTGCTGACCGCCGTAGGTGCCACCGCCACCCTGGGGGTGTCCGCCGTGGCCGTTGCCGGGACCAGAGGGCCCACCGAGACCGCCGCCCATCGACTGGTGACCGCCCATGGTGCCGCTCGCGCCGCCCATGCTGCCGCCGGTGGGGGCGCCCGCCGAAGCCATCGAGGGCGAGGCGGGAAGCGAGGGGGCCGCAGGGGTACGCGAGGGTGCCAGCGAGTCGTCGGCCTGGTTCTCCAACTGCCGCAGCTGGCTCTCCAGGTAGGACTTCAGACGAGTGCGGTACTCCCGCTCGAAGCCCCGCAGGTCCTCGACCTTGCGCTCCAGGGTGGCGCGAGCCGACTCCAGGGAGCCCATGGCCACGCGGTGCTTCTCCTGGGCGTCCCGCTCCAGGGCGTCAGCCTTGGCACGGGCGTCCCGCTCCAGGCCCTCGGCACGGCTGCGGGCCTCGCCGACGATCTTGTTGGCCTCGGAACGGGCCTCCGCGATCGCCTGGTCGGCGGTCTGCTGGGCCAACGACAGCACACGGGCGGCGCTTTCGTTGTTCTGACCGCCGGGGCCACCAGGTCCACCAGGGCCACCGGGACCGCCGGGGCCACCAGGTCCACCCGGGCCGCCCATGGGACCGCCGGGGCCCATCGGGCCACCCTGCGGACCACCCGGACCCATCGGAGGACCGCCCTGCGGACCACCGGGACCGCCATGTCCACCGGGGCCACCGGGACCGGCCGGCAACTGCGGCTGGCCGCCCGGAAGTTGCGGCGGGCCACCCATCTGCTGTTGCTGACCGGGCGGCACCGGCTGCGGTCCAGATATGGCGGCGGGCACAGGAGCACCGCCCGGGCGGTCCTGTGGCTCGGGCTTGCGCATGTTGGCCTGCTGCTGACTCTGGGCGGCGGCCCGGGTCGCGGCGGCCAGCTTGGCGCGCAGGTCCTCGTTCTCCCGCAACAGACGGGTCAGTTCACCTTCGACCTCATCGAGGAAGGCATCGACCTCGTCCTCGTCATAGCCTTCTCGGAGGCGGACGGTCGTGAACTGTTTGTTCCGCACGTCCTCGGGGGTCAACGGCATCTCTGTTTCACCTCAACGTAGTCATCGGCATATCGACAGGCCCGCATCGTCCTACAGCCCACGCACGATCGAGATCAGGATGTAGACGATGATCATCAGCACGAAGAAGGACAGGTCGAGCGCCACACCCCCGAAGCGCAACGGCGGAATGAACCGCCGAAGGAGCTTCAGTGGCGGATCGGTGACAGTGTAGGTCGCCTCCAGGACGACCACCATCGCTCTCCCAGGCTGCCACGAACGGGCAAACTGGAAGACGTAGTCCATCACCAGCCGGAAGATCAACACAAGCAGGAAGCACAGCAGCGCGATGTGCACCACATCCAGTGCCGTTCTCATCTACGCTTCCCTCTCCCCTTCATGCCGCTCTCCTCGGCGTGTGCCTTCGACTCCACGTCTCAGCTCTGGTTGAAGAACCCGCCTTCTGCGATACGGGCCTTGTCCTCCGCCGTGACATCGACGTTAGCAGGAGACAGGAGGAACACCTTCTGTGTCACCCTCTCGATGCTGCCGTGCAGACCGAACACGAGGCCCGCGGCAAAGTCGACCAGACGTTTGGCGTCCGTGTCATCCATCTCCGTCAAATTCATGATCACGGGAGTGCCCTCGCGGAAGTGTTCCCCGATGGTACGGGCTTCGTTGTAGGTCCGTGGGTGCAGCGTCGTGATGCGGTAGGGCTCCCGTTCGGACACCACTTTGGGCATGATCACCGGTGCGTTCTTCTCCAGGTTATGGCGGTCAGGTGTGATGGAAGACACGGGAGCAATCCTCCCCACTCGTCCACTTTCCGGACTGGGGGTGGGAGTCTGTTCGCGCTCCCGCTGGGCCGGTGGTTGCGCTACCCGCACCGGCTCCTCGGGCTCCGACTGGTGGGGGGGATGCTGGGACTGCTCGCCCTGGTGGCGACGGCGGTCCCGCTCGGGATCGGGTTCGGGTTCGAACTCGTCATCGGGGTCGAACCCCGGGCCGTCGTACCCATCGTCCTCCACGAGGCCGAGGTAGACCGCCATCTTGCGCATCGCGCCGGCCATGCTCTGCGTCCTCCGCTCTGTGGTGGGTCCCCTGCCTCCGGCGGGGCGCCCCAGGCTCCTTCACCAGTGGCCTTGAATCCACGAGGCCAATCCGCCTTCTACGGAAATGACCATATTTTCTGCTGTGGTCCCACTCGCTTGGCGACGTTACCCGAGGTGTGGGCGGACTCCGAGTACCGCACTACCGATACGCACATGTGTCGCCCCGGCGGCCACGGCCTCCTCCAGATCGGCGCTCATCCCCGCGGACACCATGGTGGCAGCAGGATGCCGCGTACGCAGGGTGGTTGAGATTTCCGAAAGCTGAGCGAAGGCTTCCGCGGGCCGGCCGGCGTATTCTCCCTCCAGGGGTGCCACCGCCATCACACCCTCCAGTCGCAGCGACGACGCCTCGACCACCTGGTCGGCCAGTCGCGGCACCTGGTCGGGACGGGCACCTCCCCGTTCACCGACCGGACCTGAGGGGGCGTCAAGGGCGACCTGGAGCAGCACACCGATCTCACGTCCGGCCCGCTCCGCCGCCCCGGAGAGCGCCGTCACCAGCCGCGAGCGGTCCACGGAGTGCACCCGGTCCGCGTAACTCGCCACCGAACGCGCCTTGTTGGTCTGCAACTGACCGACGAAGTGCCACCGCAGACCGAGGTCCGCGCACTCCGCGTGCTTGGCCGAGGCCTCCTGGTCGCGGTTCTCCGCGACGTCCCGTACGCCCAGCTCGGCCAGCAGTCGCACGTCGCTGGCCGGGTAGGTCTTGGTGACCACGATCAGCCGCACCTCGGAACGCGGACGACCGGCCGACGAACAGGCCCGATCGATCCGGGCCTCGACCCGGTCGAGGTTCTCCTCAAGTTGCCGTCTCCGACAGTCGGTCTCCCCCACCGCTCAGACACCCCCCAGCCAGACGTAACCAGCGAACCGTCCGGTGACGCGGTCCCGGCGGTACGAGTAGAAGTCACCGGATTCCCGGGTGCACACCCCGGAACGCTCCACCGAGGTGACCCCGGCGTCGGTCAACTGCCGTGCCACTCCGGCCGCGACGTCCACGGCCGGGGTGCCCCAGGAGGTGGTGGCTCCACTGTCCGGGGCCGCCGCCACGACCTCCTCGCGCATCGCGGCGGGCACCTCGTAACAGGAACCGCAGACCGAGGGGCCGATGCGGGCCACCAGGCGATCCGCCCGGGCCCCCTGTTCCAACATGGTCGCCACGGTGGCCGGGACCACCCCGGCGACCAGTCCCGGACGCCCCGCGTGGGCCGCGCCCACCACTCCCGCCTCGGGGTCGGCGAGCAGCACCGGCACGCAGTCGGCGGTGAGTACGGCGAGCGCCAGGCCGGGGCGGGAGGTCACCAGACCGTCCACGCTCGGCACCGGGTCCTCGCCCCAGGGGGCCTGGACCACGGCGACCTCGCGGCCGTGGACCTGGTTCATCCACACCACACGTCCGGGTTCCAGACCCAGGGCGTGGGCGGCGCGCGCACGGTTGGTGTGTACGGCCTGCGGCGGGTCACCGACGGCGCCACCGAGGTTGAGGCTGTCATACGGAGCGGCGCTCACCCCGCCCCACCGGTCGGTGGTGGCGAAGTGGGCGCCGCTGACGATGTGGTGCTGGGCTATCACTTCAGCACTGGCTCACTTGAGGAAGTCCGGCACATCCAGCTCCTCGGCCGGGCTGTCCTGGTACGGACGGGCCGGAGGCACGTGGGGAGTGCTGGAGGGGGTGGCCGGCTTCTCGGCCACCGGCGCGGGCTCGGGCTCGGCCGGCGGCTCCTCCTCACGGGTGGGGAGGCTGCCCAGACCGCCGTAGGAAGGGCGCTCGGTCTCCTCGGTGGCCGAGGAACGGGTGGTCGAACTCCCGCCCTCGTCCTTGGAGTAGGAGCCGAGCACCTTGTCGCGGCTCTTGGAGGGGGGCTGTCCACCGTCGAAGCCGGCGGCGATGACCGTGACCCGTACCTCGTCGCCCAGGGCGTCGTCGATCACCGCGCCGAAGATGATGTTCGCCTCCGGGTGCGCGGCCTCGCTGACCAGCTGGGCGGCCTCGTTGATCTCGAACAGGCCGAGGTCGGAACCGCCCGAGATGGACAGCAGCACTCCCCGGGCACCGTCGATGGAGGCTTCCAGCAGTGGCGAGGAGATGGCCATCTCGGCCGCCGCCACCGCTCTGTCGTCCCCCCGGGCCGAACCGATCCCCATCAGGGCCGAACCAGCCTCCGACATCACGGACTTGACGTCCGCGAAGTCCAGGTTGATCAGGCCGGGGGTGGTGATGAGGTCGGTGATGCCCTGGACACCCGACAGCAGCACCTGGTCGGCCGACTTGAAGGCGTCCAGCACACTGACCTGGCGGTCGGAGATGGACAGCAGACGGTCGTTGGGGATGACGATGAGGGTGTCCACCTCGTCCCGCAGGCCGGCGATGCCGTCCTCCGCCTGGTTGGCGCGACGGCGCCCCTCGAAGGTGAAGGGGCGGGTGACCACACCGATGGTGAGGGCGCCCAGCGAGCGGGCGATGTTGGCGACCACGGGTGCGCCGCCGGTGCCGGTACCACCACCCTCGCCCGCGGTCACGAAGACCATGTCGGCCCCCTTGAGGACCTCCTCGATCTCCTCGCGGTGGTCCTCGGCGGCCTTCCTCCCCACGTCGGGGTTGGCTCCCGCGCCAAGGCCACGGGTGAGTTCACGGCCTACGTCGAGCTTGACATCTGCGTCGCTCATCAACAGGGCCTGCGCATCAGTGTTGATCGCGATGAACTCGACGCCCTTGAGACCGACCTCGATCATCCTGTTGATGGCGTTGACGCCGCCGCCGCCGATTCCGACGACCTTGATGACTGCGAGGTAGTTCTGCGGTGCTGCCACGTCGAAGGCCTCTCGCCTCGAGTTACGTATCCCTGTGGGGCGGTTCGTTCGCCACCCCAAACCCTAACGGTGAAGTTTAGGGTCACCAGTGCCCGTTCTTCCTTTGATTCTTCGCAAGGACACTAAGGCGGCGAACAGTGGGTGTTCAACGAACACGCCGAACCTCCCGTTTTTCCTTTCACCCTATGTGATCAGGCACGAGGGTGGTCATCCAGGGTGCTGGCCTGCACGTACGTGCGTCAACTCCCTGATGAGGCGGGGGCGCTGGGCACGCTGACGTCGAAGTGACGGGCCTTCGGGGTGGCCTTGCGCAAAGCGGCCAGGGCGACGGCCTTCGCTCTGGGCCGCTCGGAACTTCCCCACCGCACCGTGACCCCGCCGGACAACTCCAGGGAAATATCGTCGAAGGAGCGCACCACCACGGTCCGGGCCCGCCCTGAAACGGAATCAGGCAGGGTGGAGGCCACCCGTACCGCCTCCCGTCGCAGCCCGGCGGCACCGTAGTGCCGGAGACTGACCTCGCGGGGCTCCATACGAAGAAGCGGAACGCCCCGCACCGGCTTGTCCCGGTGGCCGTAGCGCACGCCCTCGGCGTCCACCTCGGTGTAGCGCTCCCCGGAGCGGGTGAGCAACTCCGGTGTGCGCTCGGTGACCTTGAGCCCCACCCCGTGCGGCCAGGCACGGACCACCTCGGCCTCCCTCAGCCGGGGCAGGGCCTTCCTGAGCCGCCTCTCGATGGCGCCCTTGTCCAGGGAGGCCATCGGCGTACCCAACGGCACCCGGGCCTCCTCGCGGACCTGGGCCTCGGTGAGTACGCGGGTGCCGTCCACCCCGACCTTCTCCACCCGCAACAGGTCGGAGACGTACAGCGCCCAGACACCTCCCCCGGACAGGAGTACGGCCAGGGCGAGGAGCAGCACCAGCAGCCGCAGCCTTCGCGAACGTCGGCTCGGCCGGGGTCGGCCCCGGAAGAGGCGGCGGGGAGGGCGCCCCGGCCCGGGGCCGTCCTCCGGCCGGGGTGACGTCGGTTCGTCCTGGTCGACCACACGTCCGGGACCCGATGACCGGCTCACTGTCCGCCTGCTCCTCTCACGCCCCCGGGCGTGCCGCGATCGCCTCGTGGACCATGTCGACCAACAGTTCGTCGGCGTCCCGCCGACCGAACTCGGCCGCCGCGCGCGACATCTCGACCAGCCGGTGCGGGTCGGTGAGCACGGGGAGCACCTGGGACCTGACCCAGTCCTCGGTCAGCTCCGCGTCGTCCACCAGCAGTCCGCCGCCGGCCTTGACCACCGGCTGGGCGTTGAGCCGCTGCTCACCGTTGCCGATCGGCAGCGGCACGTAGGCCGCCGGCAGTCCGACCGCCGACAGTTCGGCCACGGTCATCGCCCCGGCGCGGCAGAGCATCATGTCCGCCGCCGCGTAGGCGAGGTCCATCCGGTCGACATACGGTAGCGGCACATAGGGCGGCATACCCGGCATGTGCTCGACGTGTGGCAGTTCGTTCCTCGGGCCGACCGCGTGCAGCACCTGGACGCCGGAGCGGCGCAGGTGCGGAATCACCTGCTGCACCACCTCGTTGAGTCGCCGCGCACCCTGCGAACCGCCGGCCACCAGCAGGGTGGACAGCCCGGCGTCCAGGCCGAAGGCGGCGCGGGCCTCGGCCCGGCTGGCCTGCCGGTCCAGGGTGGCGATGGAGCGGCGCAGCGGGATGCCGACGTAGCGGGCGTGGCGCAGCTTGCTGTCGGGGGTGGAGACGGCGACGAACCGGGTGTACCGGGAGCCGATCTTGTTGGCCAGGCCGGGGCGGGCGTTGGCCTCGTGCACCACGATGGGGATGCCCAGCCGCTTGGCGGCCAGGTAGCCGGGCAGTGCGACGTAGCCGCCGAAGCCCACCACGCAGTCGGCCTTGGCCCGTTCCAGGATCTGCTCGGCCTCCTTGATGGTGTGGCGCAACCGGCCGGGGACCGTGATGAGTTCGGGAGTGGGTTTGCGCGGCAGCGGCACGGCCGGGATCAGCTCCAGGTCGTAGCCGCGTTCCGGGACCAGCCGGGTCTCCAACCCGCGCTGGGTGCCCAGTGCGGTGATCCCCACGGAGGGGTCCCGTCTGCGCAGGGCGTCCGCCAGGGCGAGCGCCGGCTCGACGTGACCGGCGGAGCCACCACCGGCGAGTACCACATGCACCGAAATTCACCGCTCTCCGTACGGCCGCCTCCCGGCGGTCCGTCGCGTCGTCTTCCTTCCCGTCCCGAACCGCCTCCGGCCGAGGGTGGGTTGCCGCACGGCCAGAGCCGCCCGCACCGCGGGGTCCTGACGGGCGAAGGCGATCAGCAACCCGATGGCGAACATCGTGGGCAGCAGTGCCGACCCTCCGTAGGAGAACAGCGGCAGGGGTACGCCGGCGATGGGCAGCAGGCCCAGTACGGCGCCGATGTTGACGACCGCCTGGACGGTGATCCAGGTGGTGACCCCTCCCGCGGCGTATCTGACGAAGGGTTGCTCCGTACGTCCGGCCACGCGGATACCCGCATAGCCTAGAGCGGCGAACAGGGCCAACACCGACAGCGTCCCCGACAGGCCCAGTTCCTCACCGGTCACGGCGAAGATGAAGTCGGTGTGGGGTTCGGGTAGTTGACCCCATTTCTCCACGCTGGCGCCCAGCCCGGAGCCGAACCAGCCGCCGGAGGCCAGGGCGTAGGTGCCGTGCACGGCCTGCCAGCAACTGTCGCTGGGGCCGGGGTCGGTGGCGCCGAGGCAGGAGAGCCGGGCCATGCGGTTGGGGTTGGTGCGGATGAGGATGAGGGCGAGTACGGCGGCGATGCCCAGGACCGTGGCGAACATCCGGGTGGGGGCGCCGGCCAGCCACAGCAGCCCGAACACGATGGCGGTCAGGATGATGGCGGTGCCCATGTCGCCGCCCAGCATGATCAGCCCCAGCAGCAGCATGGCGGCCGGTACCAGGGGGACCAGCATGTGCTTCCACTGGGTCAGCAGGTTCCTCTCGCCCTTGCGGGCCAGCAGGTCGGCACCCCACAGCACCAGGGCGAGCTTGCCGAACTCGCTGGGCTGGAGCTGGAAGGGGCCACCGAGGGAGAGCCAGTTCTGGTTGCCGTTGATCTCCTGGCCGATGCCGGGGACCTGGACCAGCGCCATCAGGAAGACCGAGCCGATCAGCAGGGGGTAGGACAGGGCGCGGTGCAGGGCGATGGGCATTCTGGTGGCCGCCCACAGCAGCAGTGCTCCCAGTACGGCGGCCACCAGCTGCTTGCGGAAGTAGTGGGTGGAGGACAGCCCGGACTGGAGTGCCTGGATCTGGGAGGCGGAGAAGACCATCACCAGACCGAGCACGGTGATCAGCGCGCTGCCGCCGAGGATGAGGTAGTAGGCGGTCAGCGGCCGGTCCCAGGCCCGGCGCAGTCGCCGGCCCAGCCGTCCCACCGGTCCCAGGTCCCTGGGGGGTCGGGCGGAGGGGGCGGTGGGGCGCTGTAGGCGCGGTGAGCGCTGCGGGCGCGTACGCCGGGCCTCGCGGTCGGGCCGCGGGGCGTTGGTCGCCGATCGAGGCATCGTTCCCCTCCACTCCGCGCGGTGCTCGCCGGGATCGGTGGGTTACCGCTCCTCGTCGGTCCGGTGGGAGTCGGCGGTCGGTTCCGGCTGGTCGGCCAGTTCGCCGACCGCCGCCACGAACGCCTCGCCGCGCTTGTTGTAGTTGGCGAACATGTCCATGGAGGCACATGCCGGTGCCAGCAGCACCGTATCGCCGGGTCGGGCCAGCCGGGCCGCCTCCCTCACGGCCTCGGCCATCGCCTTAGTGTCGGTGCGGTCCAGATCCACCACGGGTACCTCGGGCGCGTGTCGCTCCAGCGCTTCGCGAATCAGCGCCCGGTCGGCGCCGATCAGCACCGCTCCGCGCAGCCGGGCGGCGGCGCCCCGGACCAGGTCGTCGAAGGTGGCGCCCTTGGCCAGTCCGCCGGCGATCCACACGATGGGGTCGTACGCCGCCAGTGACGCCTCGGTGGCGTGGGTGTTGGTGGCCTTGGAGTCGTCCACGTAGGTCACCCCGGCGACGGTGTCGACCTCGGCGATCCGGTGGGCGTCGGGGCGGAAGGCCCGCAGCCCGTCCCGTACCGCCTGGGGCGGCACCCCGAAGGCCCGGGCGAGGGCGGCGGCGGCCAGGGCGTTGGCGATGTTGTGCGGGGCCGGGGGGTGGATGTCGCCGACCTCGGCCAGCTCCTGCGCCTGGTGCTGGCGGTCGGGGACGAAGGCCCGGTCGACCAGGATGCCGTCCACCAGGCCGAGTTGGGACAGGCCGGGGCTGCCGAGGGTGAAGCCGATGGCACGGCAGCCCTCCACCACGTCGGCCCGGCGCACCAGTTCCTCGGTGGCGGGGTCGGCGAGGTTGTAGACGCAGGCGACCTGGTTGCCCTCGTAGACCCGGCCCTTGTCGGCGGCGTACGCCTCCATGGAGCCGTGCCAGTCGAGGTGGTCGGGCGCGAGGTTGAGCACCGCGCCGCAGTGGGCGCGCACGCTGGGCGCCCAGTGCAGCTGGTAGCTGGACAGTTCGACCGCGAGGACGTCCAGGTCGTCGTACGGGGGCTGGCCGGCGACCACGTCGACCAGGGACACCCCGATGTTGCCCACCGCGTGGGTGCGCAGTCCGGCCGCCCGGAGGATCTCGGCCAGCATCCGCACCGTGGTGGTCTTGCCGTTGGTACCGGTGACCGCGAGCCAGGGCGGCGCCCCGGGACGGCGGAGCCGCCAGGCCAGTTCGACGTCTCCCCAGACCGGTACCCCGGCCTGTTCGGCGGCCTGGAACAGGGCGCTGTCGGGCCGGAAACCCGGTGTGGTGACGACCAGTTGGGCGCCGTCGGGCAGCTGGCGGTCGTCGCCCAGCCGTACGGTCGCCCCCGCCTTCTCCAGGGGCGTGGCCTGGTCCCGGGCGGCGGGGGTGTCGGAGCCGTTGACCACGGTCACCTCGGCGCCGAGGTCCAGCAGGGCCCGGGCGGCCGGCACCCCGGACACCCCGAGTCCGGCCACGGTGACCCGGAGGCCGGCCAGGTGGGCGGCGGTCTCCTCGTACGAGGGCTGCTCGTGCGGGGACCGCTCGTGCGCGGTGGGCGTGGAGTCGGTCACTTCGCCGCCGCCCAGGCGCCGTAGAACAGGCCGATGCCGACGATGGCGCAGACACCCTGGATGATCCAGAAGCGGACCACCACCAACACCTCGCTCCAGCCCTTCAGTTCGAAGTGGTGCTGGAGGGGGGCCATCTTGAACACGCGCTTGCCGGTCAGCCGGAACGAGCCGACCTGGATCACCACGGACATGGTGATCAGCACGAACAGTCCGCCGAGGACCGCGAGGAGCAGCTCGGTGCGGGAGACGATGGCCAGACCGGCCAGGGCGCCGCCCAGGGCCAGCGAGCCGGTGTCCCCCATGAAGATCTTGGCCGGCGAGGTGTTCCACCACAGGAAGCCGAAGCAGGCGCCCATCAGTGCGGCGGCCACCACCGCCAGGTCGAGGGGTTCGCGTACCTCGTAGCAGCCGGGGCCGGCGGTGAGCCGGTTGGCGCAGGACTCCTGGTACTGCCAGACGCAGATGAAGGTGTAGGCGCCGAAGACCATCACCGAGGCGCCGGTGGCCAGTCCGTCCAGGCCGTCGGTGAGGTTCACGCCGTTGGACATGGCCAGGATCATGAACAGTGCCCAGACCACGAACAGCACCGGCCCGAGCGACCAGCCGAAGTCCTGGGTGAAGGACAGCTTGTCGGAGGCGGGCGTCTGGCCCCTGGCGTCGGGGAAGTTGAGCGCCAGGACGGCGAAGGTGACACCGACGATCAGCTGGCCGGCCATCTTGGCCTTGGCCCTGAGGCCGAGGCTGCGCTGCTTGACGATCTTGATGTAGTCGTCGAGGAAGCCCACCACGCCCATGCCGGCGAACAGCAGGAGCACCAGCACGCCGGAGAACGACAGTTCGCTGCCGGTGAGGAGCTTGGTCAGCAGGTAGGCCAGGATCGTGGCCAGGATGAACGCGATGCCGCCCATGGTCGGGGTACCGCGCTTGCTGTGGTGGTTACGGGGACCGTCGTCCCGGATGAACTGCCCGTAGCCCTTCTTGGCGAGCAGCTTGATGAGCAACGGGGTACCGATCAGCGACAGGAACATGCCGATGACCCCGGAGAAGAGGATCTGTCTCATCGGGGCTGGCCCTCGCCCTCAAGAAGTTCCAGCGCCACCCGTTCCAGGCCCACTGACCGGGAGGCCTTCACCAGTACGACATCCCCCGGGCGCACCTGCGCTCGCAACAGTTCGATCGCCGTCTCCGTGTCGGACACGTGCACCGACTCCTCACCCCACGAACCCTCGTTCTTGGCGCCCATGTCCAGCCAGGCGGCTTCCTGGCCGCCGACCGCCACGAGCTTGCTGACGTTGAGCCGGACGGCGAGCCGCCCAACCGCGTCGTGCTCGGCGAGCGCTTCCTCGCCCAGCTCCGCCATCTCGCCCAGTACCGCCCAGGTACGCCGACCTCGCCCATCCCCCCGGTCCGAGTGCTGACCGCCGATGGCGACCAGAGCGCGCAGCGCCGCCCGTACGGAGTCGGGGTTGGCGTTGTAGGCGTCGTTGATCACGGTGACGCCGTCCGCGCGCTCGGTGACCTCCATCCGCCAGCGGGAGAGTGTGCCCGCCTCGGAGAGCGCCGTGGCGACAGCCTCGGTGGGCATACCCAACTCATGGGCTACGGCCGCCGCGGCGAGCGCGTTCGACACGTGGTGCTCACCGTACAACCGCATCGTCACGTCGCCGCACCCGGCCGGTGTGCGAAGGGTGAAGGCAGGTTGTCCTTGCTCGGTGAGCCGGACATTCTCGGCACGTACGTCGGCCTGGGGCGACTCACCGAACAGCAACACCCGGGCCCGGGTGCGGGACTCCATGGCCCGCACCAGGGGGTCGTCGGCGTTGAGGACGGCCACCCCGCCCTCCTCGGCCGGTGGCAGCGCCTCCACCAACTCGCCCTTGGCCTGGGCGATCCGGTCCTGGCCGCCGAACTCGCCCACGTGCGCGGTGCCCACGTTGAGGACCAGCCCGATGCGGGGCGGGGTCAGTTCGGCGAGGTAGCGGATGTGGCCCACACCCCGGGCGCCCATCTCCAGCACCAGGTGCCGGGTGTCGGCGTCCGCCCGCAGCGCGGTCAGCGGCAGGCCGATCTCGTTGTTGAGGGAGCCGGGGGTCCACACCGTGGGGGCCCACCGCTCCAGCAGCTGGGCGATCAGGTCCTTGGTGCTGGTCTTGCCCGAGGAGCCGGTCAGCGCCACCACATGGGTGCCCAGCTTCCGCACCACGTGGCGGGCCAGCGCGCCGAGGGCCCGTTCCACGTCGGGCACCAGGACGGCCGGCGCCTCCACCGGGCGGGTGGCGAGTACGGCCACCGCCCCGGACTCCACGGCGGACCGGGCGAAGCGGTGCCCGTCGACCCGCTCACCCTGGAAGGCGGCGAACAGCCCGCCCGGTGCGACCTCGCGGGAGTCGATCACCACCGGCCCGGTGACGCGGCTTCGGGGGTCGGCGTCACCGTCGAGCTTCCCCTGTACGACGTCGGCGATCTCGGCGAGTGTGAGAGGCAGCATCAGTCCTGGTCGTCCCTGGGGTGTGCGGGGAGGTGGCGGGGGGCGCGCTTGATGGCCTCGCGCAGTTCCACCCGGTCGTCGAAGGGCCGGACCACGCCGGCCAGGTCCTGTCCCAACTCGTGGCCCTTGCCCAACACCAGTACGGTGTCGCCGGGTTCGGCCCGGGACACCGCCGAGGCGATGGCCGAGGCCCGGTCCTCCTCCACCAGCACGGTGCCGCGCTCGTGGGTGGGGACCTCGGCGGCACCGGCCAGCATGGTGGCCAAGATGGCGAGCGGGTCCTCGGTGCGGGGGTTGTCGGAGGTGAGCACCGCGGTGTCGGCGAGCCGCGCCAGGGCGGCGCCCATCGCGGTGCGCTTGTGCGGGTCGCGGTCCCCTCCGCAGCCGAGTACGGCGTGGATCTTGCCGTCGGTGACCTTGCGCACCGCGTACAGCACCGACTCCACGGCGTCCGGCTTGTGGGCGTAGTCGACCACGGCCAGGTAGTCCTGGCCGGCGTCCACCCGCTCCAGCCGGCCGGGCACCCCGGGGACCGAGGCGACACCGTCGGCGGCGGTCTGCGGGTCGATGCCCGCCACCACCAGGGCGGTGATCGCGCCCAGGGCGTTGGCCACGTTGAACGGTCCGGGCAGGGGGGCGGCGGCGCGTACCCGTTGGCCGTCGGGCCCGACGGCGGTGAAGGTCGACCCCAGCCGGCCCACCTCGACGTCCTCGGCCCGCCAGTGGGCGTCCGGGTGGCCCTCGGCGGAGAAGGTGGTGACCGGTACCTCGGACTCGCTGATGAGCCGGAACCCGTACTCGTCGTCGAAGTTGACCACGCCGAGGCGGGAGCGGGCGGTGGTGAACAGCTGGCTCTTGGCCCGGAAGTAGTCCTCCATGTCCGGGTGGAAGTCCAGGTGTTCGGGGCTGAGGTTGTTGAACACCGCGATGTCGAAGACGCATCCGTCGACCCGGCCGAGCACCAGGGCGTGGCTGGAGACCTCCATGGCCACCGCCCGCACCCCGCGCTCCCGCATCACGGCGAACAGCGCCTGGAGTTCGGTGGCCTCGGGGGTGGTGCGCTCGGACTTGATGCGCTGGTCACCGACCCGGGACTCCACGGTGCCGATCAGACCGGTCCTGGCCTCCGCCGGCAGCTGGTCGTCCCCGTCGGTGAGCTTCTTGTCGCCCTCCCGGGCGGCCTGCCGCAGTCCGCCCTCGACCAGGTAGGCGGTGGTGGTCTTGCCGGAGGTGCCGGTGATGCCGATCTGGAGCAGGTCGGTCCCGGGTTCGCCGTAGATGGTGGCGGCCAGGGCCCCCATCCGGCCTCGGGGGTCGGGCACGCTGAGCACCGGCAGCCCGGTGGAGGCGGCCCGTTCGGCGCCCGAGGGGTCGGTGAGCACGGCGACCGCGCCGAGGTCGGCGGCCTGCGCGGCGAAGTCGGCGCCATGGAAGCGCGCGCCGGGCAGGGCCGCGTAGACGTCACCGGGGCGCACCGCACGGGAGTCGTGGGTGATGCCGGTGGCCTCGGCGTCGGTGTCGGGCGCCTGGGCGCCCAGTTGCTCGGCGAGGGTCCGTACGGACACCGGGCTCAGCCGTTCGGGCCTCGGCGGGCCCGGGGGGAGGGCCGCGGACACCGGGGAGTTCCCCCGGTCGGGGCGCTCGGAGGAGTGGGGATCAGCTTGTGGCACGGCGGTGAGCGTACCGGGCGTACCGCCCGGGTCGCTAAGTGAGGGTGACGAGGGTGATGCGGAACCGGTCGCCTCCTGGGGCGCTGGCTGGTCATCGGCTGTGTAGGGGTTCACGAGGTGCTCCGGTGGTCGGGCTTCTGGCGGGCCCTGGGGGCTGTGGAGGCGGGGTCGGGTCCGGGACCGTGGGTGCCGGACCACGGCTCACCGCTTCGGCTTGGCGAGGACCGGCAGCTTGGCCGGTTTGGCTCCGGTGGGGGCGATCTGCAGGGTCTTGAGGGAGAACTTCATGACCTGCTTGTAGACCGGTCCGCAGACGTCGCTGCCGAAGTAGCTGCCCTTCTTGGGGTTCTGTACGGCGCAGTAGACGGTCACGCGGGGCTTGTCCGCCGGGGCGAAGCCGGCGAAGGAGGAGGTGTAGCCCCGGTAGCTGCCGGTCTCGGGGTCGACGCGGTTGGCGGTGCCGGTCTTTCCGGCCACCCGGTAGCCGGGGATCTTGGCGGTGGTGCCGGTGCCCTCCATGTCGTCGACCACCGACTCCAGCATCCGGGCCAGGGTGCGGGCGGTCTTCCCGCTCACCACCCGCTTCCTGTCCGGTTCCTCGGCGGGGGTGTACTGCCCGTCCGCGCCGGTGGTGCCGCGCACCAGGGAGGGCTGGATACGGGTCCCCCCGTTGGCGATCGTGGAGTAGACCGAGGCGGCCTGTACGGCGTTGAGGGAGAGCCCCTGGCCGAAGGGGATCGTGTACTGCTGGCTGGCCGACCAGTCCTCGGGCTTGGCCAGCAGCCCCTGGGTCTCCCCCGGGAAGCCCAGCCCGCTGGGCTTCCCCACCCCGAAGCGGCTGAGGTACCGGTACAGCACGCGGTTGCTGCGTGACTGGTCCTTGGCCAACTGCTCGGTGGCCAGGATGGTGCCGATGTTGCTGGACTTGGCCAGCACCCCGTTGAGGGTGAGGTGCCAGGTGGGGTGGTCCACGTCGTCGGCGAAGGCCCGGTCGGCCCGGTGGAGCCGGTTGGGGATGGTGACGGCGGTCTCCGGGGTGGCCTTGCCCTCCTCCAGTACGGCCGCCATGGAGACCAGCTTGCTGGTGGAGCCCGGCTCGTAGGCGTCCTCCAGGGCGGGGTTGGACAGGGCGGCGCCCCGCGCGCCGGTCAGGTCCTCCGGGTCGAAGCCGGGGGCGTTCGCCATGGCCAGCAGTTGCCCGGTACGGGTGTCCTGCACGATCACGTAGCCACGGTCCGCCTTCGACTTGCGTACCTGCTCGGTGATCGCCTTCTGCGCCGACCACTGGATGTCCCGGTCGAGGGTCAGCTCCACGTCCGTGCCGGGCTGGGCCGGCTGCTCCCGCACCCCGGCGGTGGGGACCTGCCGGCCCCCGGACTGGGCGTAGGTGACCTTGCCGTTCCGGCCGGCCAGCTCCTTGTCGAGCAGGGACTCTATGCCGCCGGCCCCCTTGCCCTCGGAGTTGACGAACCCCAGTACGGCGGCGGCCAGTTGGCTGTTGGGGTAGACCCGCTTGGGGTGCTTCTCCTGGTAGACCCCGGCCAGTACGTTGACCTCGCTGGGGCGCGGGCCCGACCCCTTCTTCCCCGTGCTGGCGGCCTCCGCCGCGGCCTGCTTGTCGGCCAGGGTCCGCTTCAGGTCCTTGATCTGCCGCCAGGCCTGCGGGGTGCGCTGCTTGGCCAGCACCACGTAACGGGTCTTCTTCCGGGACAGCTTGGCCGCCAGTTCCTTGCGCGGTTCCCCGAGGATCGGCGCCAGCAGGGCGGCGGCCCGCTTCGGGGCGTCGCCGATGTCGGTCTGCTCCCGGGTGAACAGCAGCGGGTCGGCGGTGATGTCGTAGGCGTCCACGGTGGTGGCCAGGGCGGTGCCGGAACGGTCGGTGACCGTGCCCCGCTCGGCGGCCAGCGGCACCGTGATCTGCTGGTTGACGGTGGCCTTGTCGGCCAGCGAGTCGGCGTCCACCGCCTGCACCTGGAGCAGCCGGGCCACGAACAGCAGCATCACCATGCCCAACGCCAGCCCCACCAGCCGGAGTCGGGGCCGGGGGCTGGCCAGCCGCAGGGTGGCCGCGCGGGGGCGGCGCGGAGGTCGCCCCCCGGTACCGCCACCACGGCGGACCGCCCTGGCGGGCCGTCGTCCGGGGGCCGGTCGACCGGTTCGGCCGGGGCGCTCGGCGCCCCCACCCTCGTACCGTCCCTGGCGGGAGCCACCGGAGCGGTCCGCTCCTCCCTGGCCGCGCGGGCGGCGGCCCACCGGGGGCCGTCCGCCGTCCGCGCCACGGTCACCACCCCGGGGCCGTCCCCCCGGCTCACGCCCGCTCCGCTCCTCGCGGGCCTCCCGACTGTCACGGGCACGGGCGTCACGGTCACCGCCCCGGGAGCGCCCCCCTCCCGCGCCGCTCCCCCGGGAGCCTCGGCGGTCCGAGGGGTCGCCCCGCCCGGCGCGCTGGGGTCGGGGCACCCGACGGCGTTCGGGGTCGCGCTCGCTCAAGGCTTCTCCTTCTCTTCCTCGGGCTCCTTGGGCGCTTTCGGTTCCTCGGGGGCCGGCGACGCGCTGCCTCGCACCCTGCCGTCGGGGAACAGGAAGGCGGGGTCACCACCGGGGACCAGACCCAGTTCGCGGGCCCGGCGCTCCAGTGCGTCGGGGGCGGACTTGCGGTCCACCTCCTCCTGGAGCGCCTGCTGTTCGTCGGTCAGCTCGTTGGTCTCCTTCTCCCACTGGTCCTTCTGGAAGGACCCCTGGTTCAGGGAGGAGTTCAGCAGCAGCAGCGCCAGCAGTCCGGTGCCCATGATCAGCACCAGCAGCAGGGCGAAGGGGGTACGGGCGGCGGAGGAGGCGCCCGAGGGCACCAGCCGGGCCAGCCGCTCCTGGGCGTTCACGACCGCTCTCCGGGGTGGGCCGGCTGCACCGGGGCGGGGCTCATCCGGTGACCTCCGCCCTGACCCTCTCCACTCCGCGCAGCCGGGCGGGGGCGGCCCGCCGGTTGGCGGCGACCTCCTCCTCGTCGGCCTCCTCCGCGCCCCGGGTCAGCAGGGCCAGCCGGGGCTGGTACTCCTCGGGGACCACCGGTAGGCCGGGCGGCGCGCTGTGCTGGGCGCCGGCCGCGAACACCCGCTTGACCAGTCGGTCCTCCAGCGAGTGGTACGACAGCACGGCCATCCGTCCGCCGACCGCCAGCCGTCCCACGGCCGCCGGCACGGCCCGTTCCAGCACCGTCAGTTCGCCGTTGACCTCGATGCGCAGGGCCTGGAAGGTGCGCTTGGCCGGGTTGCCCCCGGTGCGCTTGGCGGCCTGCGGCAGGGCCTCACGGATCACCCGCACCAGCCGCTCGCTGCGGTCGAAGGGTTCCCGGGCCCGTTCGGCCACCACGGCCGACACGATCCGCTTGGCCTGCTTCTCCTCGCCGTAGGCCCGCAGGATGCGTACGAGTTCACCGGGCGGATAGGTGTTGAGGACCTCGGCGGCGCCGATGCCCCGGCTCTGGTCCATCCGCATGTCCAGGGGCGCGTCCCGGGCGTAGGCGAACCCCCTGTCCTCCTCGTCCAGTTGCATCGAGGAGACGCCCAGGTCGAACAGCACGCCCTGGACCCGGGGCAGCCCCAAGTCGTCGAGTACGGCGGGGAGTTCGTCGTAGACCGCGTGCACCGGGTCGAACCGGTCGGAGAAGGGGGCGAGCCGTTCGCCGGCGAGCTTCAGCGCCTGCGGGTCGCGGTCCAGGCCCACCAGGCGCACCCCGGGGAACCGCTCCAGCATCGCCTGGCTGTGCCCGCCCAGGCCCAGGGTGCAGTCGACGACCACGGCTCCGGGCTGTTCCAGGGCGGGAGCGAGCAGATCCAGACAGCGCCCCAACATCACCGGCTGGTGCCGGTCGTCCACCGGACGGTCTGCGCTCATCTCGTGCCCCCGCGCTCTTCTTTCGGTACCGCCCCAGGCGGCGCCCAGGTGGCGGAGAAGCGCCCACCGCTTCAGGCGCCGGCGAGCTGTGGGAGCGGCCCCAGCAGCCGTACCGGCTTGCGGATACGGGGAGTTCGGGAGTCCGAGGGAGCGTGAGGCGACGCCTCCCACTTCGCGTCACTTTAGTTCACTCGTCCCCTTGGTCAACCAACCACCGAGGCGCGACTCGCCGGCCCTGGACGGGCCGGCCGCCCCACGGCCGCCACCCCGGATGGCCGGATCACCACGGTTACCGCGCGACAACTGTCCGGGAGGCGCTCCCTCCCGTCTCCCGTCCGGGCGGTCACCCACCGGTATGGGCTAGCTCACATCGGTGACACTGTCCCGTTTCGCCCGACCTCACCTCACGACGGACGCGGTCACACGGAGTACCTTCTGTGACATGTCGATATCCGCGCCCCAGCCGCTGCCCTCCCCGTCCGACAGCGACCGTCGGCACGAGGGCACCACGACGGACCGCCTGGTCAACGCCAACGCCCGGTACGCCCAGACCTTCGTCGACCCGGCCATAGACGCCCGGCCCCGACTGAAGGTCGCCGTGGTCGCCTGCATGGACGCCCGTATCGACCTGCACGAGGCCCTCGGCCTGGAGCTGGGCGACTGCCACACCATCCGTAACGCGGGCGGAGTGGTCACCGACGACATCATCCGCTCCCTGACCATCAGCCAACGCGCTCTGGGCACCCGCTCGATCGTACTGATCCACCACACCGGCTGCGGGCTGCTCGACCTCACCGAGGAGTTCCGCCACGAGCTGGAGCTGGAGGTGGGACAGCGCCCCTCCTGGGCGGTGGAGGCGTTCAGGGACCTGGACCAGGACGTCCGCCAGTCCATCGAGCGGGTCCGTACCTCCCCGTTCCTCCTCCACACCAACGACGTACGGGGGTTCGTCTTCGACGTGACCACCGGACTACTCAGAGAGATCGATCCGCGGAACACCACGGAACGGTGACGTAAGGCCCTCCGGCCATGAACAATGCACGTGAGACCACACGGCTGGTTTCCGTGCACACTTCGGGTGGGTGCCCGCGTGTCCCGACGAGTGGGACAGGCGGTCACCCACCCGGCAGAACAGGCCGAGGAGGGCCGGGTGACGACCTATGAGGAACGAGCGAAGCTCAGCGATCTCAGCGAGACCGCGGATCGGGTGCGGCGCTCGATGGAGCGCGTCATCGAGGGCAAACCCGAGGCCGTACGGCTGTCGCTCACGGTGTTGCTCGCCGAGGGCCACCTGCTGATCGAGGACGTGCCCGGAGTCGGCAAGACCATGCTCGCCAAGGCGCTCGCCCGCTCGGTGGACTGTTCGGTACGCCGCATCCAGTTCACCCCCGACCTGCTGCCCTCGGACATCACCGGAGTCAGCGTCTACGACCAGCACAGCCGCGAGTTCGAGTTCAAGCCCGGCGCCATCTTCGCCCAGATCGTGCTCGGCGACGAGATCAACCGCGCCTCCCCCAAGACCCAGTCCGCGCTGCTGGAGTCCATGGAGGAACGCCAGGTCACCATCGACGGCCAGACCCACCTGCTGCCGGACCCCTTCATGGTCGTGGCCACCCAGAACCCGGTGGAGATGGAGGGCACCTACCCACTGCCCGAGGCCCAGCGGGACCGCTTCATGGCCCGGGTCTCCATCGGCTACCCCAGCGTCTCCGCCGAGCTGAAGATGCTGGACGTGCACGGCGGCGCCTCCCCCCTGGACGACCTGGAGCCGGTGGCCCACGCCCACGACCTCACCAAACTGGTGGAGGCGGTACGCGCCATCCACGTCTCCGAGGCGGTACGCCGCTACGCGGTCACCCTGGTCGCCGCCACCCGCAACCATCCCGAGCTACGGCTGGGCGCCTCCCCCCGCGCCACCCTGCACCTGCTGCGCGCCTCCAAGGCCGCCGCCGCCCTGGCCGGACGGGAGTTCGCACTGCCCGACGACGTACAGGCGCTGGCCGTACCGGTGTTGGCGCACCGGCTGCTGCCGACCGCCCAGGCCCAGCTGAACCGACGCGGCGCCGAGCAGGTGGTGGACGAGATCGTGCGCCAGACCCCCCTGCCGCCGGTGTTCCCCGACGGGGCGCCGCCGCAGTACCCGGGAGGGCGGGGGCACTGATGACGGCCACGGACAGCCAGCCGAACCAGCCCCCCGGGCCTCGTCCGCGAAGCTCGTTCCGGGCCGTGCTGTCCGGGCTGACCACCCGAGGACGCTCCTTCCTCGCCGCCGGCGCCGCCTCGGCCATCTGCGCCTACGTACTGGGACAGGCCGACCTGCTGCGGGTGGGCCTGCTGCTGGCCGCCCTGCCACTGGTGTGCGCACTGGTGCTGCACCGCACCCGGGACCGGGTCACCGGCAGCCGCAGCCTCACCCCGACCCGGGTGACCGCGCACGCCGAGGCCCGGGTGGTGCTGCGGGTGGACAACATCGCGCGGCTGCCCACCGGGATGCTGCTGCTCCAGGACCAGGTGCCGTACGTGCTGGGGCCCCGGCCCCGGTTCGTACTGGACCGGGTGGAGCCCGGCGGACACCGCGAGGTGTCGTACCAGGTCCGCTCGGACATGCGCGGCCGGTACTCGCTGGGACCGCTCCAGTTGCGGCTGACCGACCCCTTCGGCATGGTCGAGCTGGCCCGCTCCTTCCAGGGGCACAGCGAGCTGACCGTGGTCCCCCACACCGAGCCGCTGCCACCGGTACGGCTGTCCGGGGAGAACTCCGGCTACGGCGAGAGCCGCCAACGCGCCCTGGCCCTGGCCGGGGACGACGACGTGATCCCCCGTGGCTACCAGCACGGGGACGACGTACGACGGGTCCACTGGCGCTCCACCGCCCGTTACGGCGAGCTGATGGTGCGCCGCGAGGAGCAGCCCCAACGCTCCAGCTGCACCGTGCTGTTGGACACCCGGGCCCACGCCCACGTGGGTGCCGGCCCCGATTCCCCCTTCGAGTGGGCGGTCTCCGCCGCCGCCTCGGTCTGCCTGCACCTGCTGGAACGGGACTACTCGGTACGGCTGGTCACCGACACCGGCGACATCGGAGGGGCCGCCCTGGGCACCTTCGCCGACGGCTCGGACACCGCCGGGCTGATCATGGACCTGCTGGCCGTGGTGCGGCACTCCGAGGAGGAGCAGCTCTCCTCCGCGTACCGGGCCCTGCGCGGTGGCGAGGACGGCGGACAGGACGGGATGCTGGTGGCGTTCCTCGGGACACTGGACCTGGAGGACGCCAGCGTGGTGGCCCGGATGCGCCGCCGCTCCGGCCGGGCGCTGGCCCTCTGCGTGGACGAGGCCTCCTGGACCGGCCAGCTCACCCCCGGCGGGGAGCCCGACGGCAGCCCCCAGCGGGCGCTGCGCGAGGCGGGCTGGCAGGTACAGCCGGTGGTCGCCGGATCCTCGATGCCCCGACTATGGCAACAGCTCGGTGGCGGCGCGCAGTTGGGCGCCGCGTCGCTGGGAGGGCACCCATGAACCCCACAGCACCCACGGCCCCGCGCACCCCGGAACGGGGGCGGGCGCGATGAGCGGACGCGCACGGATGGCCTTCTGCTCGCTGATCGCCACCCTGGCGGCGGCCTGTTCCCTGCTGCCCCTGGTCTCCCCGGCCAGCTGGCTGTTCGAGGTCGGGCTGCTGCTCTCCGCGCAGACCGTGGTGGGCGCGCTCACCCGACGGATACCGCTGGCCCGGCCGCTGACCGTACTGGTCCAGCTGCTGGTGTCGGTGATGCTGGTGACCTTCTTCTTCGCCAGGGAACAGGCCCTGTTCGGCCTGATCCCCGGGCCGAACGCCCTGGAGCAGCTCAACTGGCTGCTGGTCGAGGGCACCGACGACATCAGCCGCTTCACGGTGCCCGCCCCCACCACCACCGGTATCCGGCTGATACTGGTCGTCGGGATCCTGCTGGTCGGGCTGCTGGTGGACATGCTGGCGGTCACCTACCGCAGTGCCGCACCGGCCGGCCTGCCCCTGCTCGCGCTGTACTCGGTGGCCGCCGGCCTCTTCGAGGGCGGCGCCCGCTGGCTGTGGTTCCTCTGCGCGGCCGGGGGCTACCTGCTGTTGCTGCTGGCCGAGGGCAGGGAGCGGCTCTCCCAGTGGGGCCGGGTGTTCAGCGGCGGCCCCGATCCGCGTTACGGCTCCCACCAGCCCGGCGGGGTGGGCGGGCACGCCCGGGCCCCGGTACGCACCGGCCGCCGTATCGGCGCGCTCAGCCTGGGCATCGCCCTGGTGGTGCCGGCGACCCTGCCCTCCCTGGGCGGGGGGCTGCTGGAGGCCGCCCGCCAGGACCGGGGGTCGAACGGACAGGGCGGCACCATATCCGCGGTCAACCCGCTGGTGGCGCTCCAGGACAACCTCAACCAGTCGGACGACCGGGTCGCCCTCACCTACCGCACCACCGCCGAGAGCACCCAGGACATGTACCTGCGGATCGTCTCCCTGGACCGGTTCGACGGGGCCTCCTGGCGTCCGTCCGAGCGGCGGATCGTGGACCTGCCCAGCACCCTTCCGGCGCCCTCCGGCCTCGACCCGGATGTCTCGGCGAAGAAGGTCCGCACCTCGGTCCGCTCGGCCGACTGGTACGCGCAGAACTGGCTGCCGATGCCGTACCCGGCGGAGGCGGTCCGCACCGACGGCCGCTGGCGCTACGAGCCGGAGGGCCGCACCCTCGTGGGCGACCGGGGCCAGACCACCCGGGACGCCCAGTACGAGGTGGACAGCCTCCAGGTCCGCCCCAGTCGCGAGCAGCTGGCCGAGGCCCCCCAGCCACCGCGCCAGGTGCTGGAGGAGTACACCTCGGTGCCCGAGTCGCTGCCCTCCATCGTGGAGCGCCGGGCCCGCCAGGTGACCAGGGACGCGAACAACGACTACGAGCGGGCGGTACGCCTCCAGGACTGGTTCTCCAGCAAGGGCGGCTTCACCTACGACACCGAGGTGCGCGCCGGCAGCGGCAGCGCCGCCATCGTCAACTTCCTGGAGCAGAAGGAAGGGTTCTGCGTCCACTTCGCCTTCTCCATGGCCGCGATGTCCCGCACCCTGGGCATCCCGGCACGGGTCGCGGTGGGCTTCACTCCCGGCACCCCGCAGAGCAACGGCGGCATGGCGGTCAGCCTCAAGGACGCCCACGCCTGGCCCGAGCTGTACTTCGAGGGCGTGGGCTGGACCCGCTTCGAACCCACGCCCAGCCGGGGCAACGTGCCCTCGTACACCGTCCCCGACGAGTCGGACCAGCCCGACACCCCGGAGAGTCCGGCGCCCGACCCGGAGAACAGCGAGCAACCGGCGCCCCGTCCCTCCGCCTCCGACGACTGCACCGCGGAGCAGAAGCGTTCCGACCCCCAGTGCGGGGCGGCGGCGCCCACCCCGGACTCCGGCCAGGGTGGCGGTGGCCCGCCCTGGCAGGCGCTGACCCTGGCCTCGGCCGCGCTGTTGCTGCTGCTGGTACCGCTGTCACCGATGCTGTGGCGCTCGCGACGGAGAGCCTCCCGGCTCGCGGCCAGCCGGGACGAGACCCGGACCCCGCGCGAGCGGGTGCTGGCGGCCTGGAGTGAGGTGGTGGACTCGGCCTGGGACTTCGGGGTGGTACCGGACGCGGCCGAGACCCCCCGGGGCGCCGCCGCCCGGATCGTACGGGTCGGCGAGCTGGGTCCCTCGGCGGCCGAACGGGCGCACGCGCTGGCCCTGTTGGTGGAGCGGGCCCTCTACGCGGAGGAGGTCGGCGAGGTTCCCGACCTGACCCGGGACGTCCACCGGGTACGCGAGGAGCTGGCCGCCTCCTCCCCCCGTGGGGTACGGCTGCGGGCCAGGATGTTCCCCCGCTCCTCGGTACGAGTGCGCTGGAGGGTGGCCGACGCCCTCGGCGGTCTGCGTCAGTGGTTCCGCTCCCGCTGGACCGGGGTGCTGCGTACCCGCTCCGCCCGTTGACCCCGGGGCCGCCCCGCCGGGAGGCGGGGCGGCCCCCACGTGCGGCCCGTTCGGTGCGTGCGCCCCGACGGTTCCCCGCTCCCCCTTGGGCCCCGGCCGCTGGTGGTCACGGCGCCCCGGGCCGAGCGGGCCGGTCACCTCCACCCACCACGCGCCCCCCGACGGTCCGCCCACTGTCGCGGCTGCCGGGCTCGGGTTCCGGCAGGGGCCCCCGCTCCATCGAAGGATCACCACCACGCGCACTCCCCCGACCCGTGGGACGGCCACCACCCCCGCCAAGGACGGGCCCCCGCCTGAAGGGGGCTCCGCCCCGTCGAGTGCCGATCGCCCTGGGCGCCGTACCCCGTGACGGTCACCAGTGGTGACCCCGCCCGGGTGGCCACCGAACACGGGAGGCGCCCTGCGGGCCAAGTCCCGTAACCCCCACCGAAGAAGCACCCATCACTCCCCCACACCCCGACCCTCCATGGGACAAGCCCACCCGAAGGGCCTGGGGGTGACCCGACTCCCGCCGTTCGCCGGGTTCGGTCCCTCCGGGGCGCGGTCCGGGGTCCGCCTCGGGGCGGTGCTCCCCCGGGGGTGGGGGGGGCGTCGTCCCGACCTCGTAGCCTCGCGGCCCTCCACCGGTGGGTGGGCCGTACGAGCGGTCTGCCGCGGCCGTAGCCCCGACCAGCGGGACGATCGCGGGGCATCCCCGAGGAGGGGTAGGGCGACCGGGACCGGGCCGGGAGGCGGGTGGACGGGCTCAAGTGCCGCACCCCGGTGGGCCCGTGGGGCCCGACGACGTACGGGCGAGGGCGCGTCCCGGGAGGCGGCTACGACACCTGGAGACACCTGTGGGGCCGTCCACCGAGTGGTGGACGGCCCCACAGGTCAGGAGCTTGGCACGGCTGGGCTCCGGTGCGGCGCTAAGGACCGGGCTACTGATCGTCCCGACGACGCTGCCAGCGTTCCTCTATGCGATGCATCATCGAACGGCGCTGTGGACGTCGGGGGGAGGCGGGCCCTCCACCCTGTCCCGACGGCTCGGCCTGCTGACGCTCACCCGGTTTGGGCGCCTTACGCCATCCGGTGACCGCGAGCACCGCGCAGCCGAGCATCACCAGGAAGCCGACCACGCTGACCCAGATCATCTGCGCGACCCCGACCATCAGGAGCGCGATACCCACCAGGAAGCCCACGACCGCGAGGTAGACCCGCTTGCGGGTGTACGTGCGCAGCTCGCTTCCTTCGAGCGCCGTCGCAAACTTGGGGTCTTCTGCGTACAGCGCTCGCTCCATCTGCTCGAGCATCCGCTGCTCGTGCTCAGAGAGCGGCACGGAGTCCTCCTACTCGTCGGTCGCGGGGGCGACCGGGACGCGACCCTTCAAGAATAGGCAGGGAATCGCCCCCGTGAAACCCGCCCCTCAGCGCCAATTCCTGCCACCGAAGCCCTCTTGGTGGTGACCATTGCATTCCCTCGCCGTCAACCGCTCATGCCGGCGTGCACCTCGATCATACGGCTGTCTCGACCTCCACGAACAAGGAACGTCACCCCACCCGCGCGGGTTCCCCGACGGCTGGCACGGGCTGTGACGACAGCATGGCGCAGGGCGGTTCCCGGCCACCCTCACCGCTTCGCCCGGTCGGGTTCCCGGAGCCTGGCTCGTGGTCGGTTCAGTCCACCGAGGCCAACAGGTGCAGATGGCTCGCCAGACCGTGCAGGGAGGGGTCCTCGGCAGCCGCCTCCTCCAACTGCAACAGGGCCTCCAGGGCGTCGGACTCGGTGTCCACCATCGAGCCGGGCACCAGGTCGGCGAAGACCCGCACTCCCCGGAACGACTCCACCGTCAGCCCGCTGTCCCGCGCCAGGGTGCGCAGCCCCTCGGGGGTGAAGCGGCGGGGCAGCGGGTCACCGGCCCCCCACCTCCCGTCGGAGGACACCAGCACCTGGCGGGCCTCGGTGAAGTGGCCGGCCAGCGCCCGGGCGAGCACCGCGCCCCCGAGGCCGGCGGCCAGCAGGCTCAGGACACCCTGGGGGCGCAGAGCACCGACCGCGTTGCGGAGCCCCTCGGCGGGGTCGTCGACGTACTCCAGCACGCCGTGGCAGAGCACCACGTCGTACCCGCCCCGCTCGGCCACCTCGAACAGTCCGGCCACATCCCCCTGGATGCCCCGCACCCGCTCGGCGACATCCGCCTCGGCGGCCCGGCGCTCCAGGGCGAACAGCGCGTTGGGGCTGGGGTCCACCACGGTGACCCGGTGCCCCAGTCGGGCCACGGGAACCGCGAGGTTGCCACTGCCCCCGCCGGTGTCCAGCACCTCCAACTCCGGCCGCCCACAGGTGGCGGCACGTCGCTCCAGTGCCTGCCGCAGCACCTCCCAGACCACGGCGGTACGAAGGGAGGCGCGAGGGCGGGACATGGCGAGGCTCCTCGGGATCACAGCGACGTGGGGTGGACGTCCACCCTATTGCCTCGGCCCCGGTGGCCGCTCGCCCTGCCCATCTGCTGGTCATCCCACGGCCCGCACCCCCTCGGGCGGCTCCCACCGGCCGGTCGGCCGGGGCTGGGGTGCCCCGGTGGGGAACGGGAGGGCGCCCTGCCCGGGGACGCGGGGTGGCCGGGAGCGGGCGGGCTGGGCGGGCAGGGTGGTGAGCGCGGCCGACACGCGGGCGCCCTGCGGCTGGGAGGGACCGCCCTCCCGGGCCGGCGGGGGCACGGCGGCTGGGGGACGCTCCGACTCCCGTGGCCGTTCACCCGCCCCCGCCGGCTCCGGCTCCGCCGAGGTCGACTTGGGCAGGGGCAGGGCGAGTTGGGGCACCAGCATCCGTTCGACCAGCCGGTGGAACATCTCCGCGTCCGCCAGCAGGGCGCGGGCCTCACTCCAGGTCGCGGCGGTGCGGATACCCGCCTCGGCGCGGGCCCTGCGCTCGGCCCCGGAGGCGAACAGCGCACTCCACTCGGTCAGTTCGGGCTCGACCTCGGGCAGCACCTCCCAGACGCTGCGGATACGGCGGCGCCGCCGCTCGCTGGTCTCCGGCCGGCCACGGGCGGCCAGTACGGCGGCGGCCGAGCGCAGAGCGGCCAGATGGGCTTCGGCGTAGCACTCGTGGGGCTCCTGCTTCGCCGCGGCCTCGTCCAGTCCGGCCTGTGCCACGGCGAGCAGGTCCAGGGCGGCTGGCGGCGCAGAAGCGCGACGCACCACGGGGTGGACCTCGCTTGGGGGCCCGTACATGGCGAACCTCCTGTCGTCTGAGCGGGTGCCGAACGCGTTCTTCGACCATGTGTTCCCATACTGCCCGGCGCCACTGACAATCCGCCCCGACCTGCGGATTCGCTCCCCAGTCAGCCCAAGTGCCGCGATCCGGGCGGCAGTCGACCGCCCGGCGACACGAACGGGCTCACCCCTCCAGGTCGAGCCGCCAGTCCACGCAGCGCACGGGGTTGCCGGGTGGGTACTCGAAGTCGCACACGCCCCGCTCGGTGAACCCCAGGGAGCGGCACAGGGCCTGGGAGGCGAGGTTCTCCACCTTGGGATAGGCGTGCATCCAGCGCCGGTCGCCCTCCTCGCGCGCCCGGTCCAGCAGCAGGGCCATGGCGGACCGGGCGAGCCCCCGCCCCTGGTACTCGGCGAGGACGCCCCAGCCGGTCTCGTAGACCGGGCCGTGCCAGTCCCTCTCCCAGTACCCGACGCTGCCGACCACCTCCCCGGTCGGCAGCTCGACCGCGTACATCACGCCGGGGCCACCGCCCTCGCGGCTGGCGCGCACATAGCGGTGGTGTCGGGCGAGGAGCACCTCCTCGGACTCGGGCCCGCCCAGGTACCGCGTCATCGCGGGGGCGTTGAGCCCCCGGAGCAACGGCAGGTGCCCGTCCGTCCAGGGCACCAGGGCGATGGGGGACGCCCCTTCGTCGGGTCGCCGTCGTCCGGCCATGACTCTCTCCCTCTCCTCTGGGGCGACCTCCTGACGGGCCCGCCCCGGGGTTCCACTGTGCCGCCGCCCACTGACAGGTGCCCGGGGTCGGGCCCCTACGGCCGGACCAAGGCGGCGAGTTGGACAAGGGGGGACGGGGCGGCGTAGCTTTTTGAACTGACCAGTCAGTCTAAAAAAGGGAGCGGACATGACGGGTGACCACCCCGAACCACCGCCTCAGCGCCACCCCGGCGCCTCGGTGTGGGCCAGCGGACTCACCCTCGACGGGGCGCGCGGCACCGTGTACCGGGACATCGACCTGGACGCTCCCCCCGGCTCGCTGATCGCCCTCACCGGCCCCTCCGGCTCCGGGCGCACCTGCCTGCTGCTCACCCTCACCGGGCGGATGCGCCCCAGTGGCGGGCGGGCCAGCGTGCACGGGCTGCCGTTGCCCCGGCGGATGGCCGCCGTCCGTGGACTGGCCGCACTGGGCCCGGTGGACGGGGTCAACGAACTGGAGCCGGCGCTGACCGTGGCCGAGCAGTTCCACGAACTCGCCCTGCTGGAGCGGAGGTTGGGGCTGGCCTCGTTCGCGCCCCCGCTCCCCGGCAGCCGTGCGCGCGCCCGTCGGCAACGCCGCCGGGACCGGGCGGTGGCCGCCCTGGAGGCGGCCGGGCTGGACCTGTCCACGTTGCCCAAGGGCTCACGTACCCGGGTGCGCGACCTGGACCGGCTGGAGGCCCTGCGCCTGGGCGTGGCGCTGGCCCTGCTGTCCGGGCCACGGCTGCTGGCCGTGGACGACCTGGACCTGAAGCTGTCGGATGCCGAACGGGCGGACGCCTGGGCCCTGTTGAGGTCGATCAGCGAGCGGGGCGCCACCGTGGTGGCCACCTGTAGCGAGGCACCCGAGGGCGCCCTGGTGGTCCGTACCGGCCCCGGCTCGGACCGGAAGGAGGCGGCCGACGATGCGTTCACCACGGCTGGCCGGGCTTGAGCTGCGGCGCTTCGCCCGGGGGCGGCTGCCCCGGGCGGCCATGGTCGCGGTGCTGTTGCTGCCCCTGCTGTACGGGGCGCTGTACCTGTGGTCGTTCTGGGACCCGTACGGGCGCCTGGACCGTATCCCGGTGGCGCTGGTCAACGAGGACCGGGGCGCCAAGGTCGACGGCGACCGGCTCCACGCGGGCGACTCCCTGGTCGAGAGACTGCACGAGAGCGACACCTTCGACTGGCGGGAGACCGACGCCCGGGACGCCCGGAAGGGCGTGGAGAGCGGGCGCTACTACCTGTCGCTGACCATCCCCGAGGACTTCAGCCCCGGTATCGCCTCCAGCTCCGGCGACCACCCGCGCACCAGCGCGCTGAAGGTGCGCACCAACGACGCCAACAACTACGTGGTGGGCCAGATATCCCGGACCGTCTTCTCCGAGGTACGGGCCGCCGCCTCCGCCAAGGCATCCCGGGGGTTCCTGGACCAGATCTTCGTCTCCTTCTCCGACCTGCACGACAAGACCAGCGAGGCCGCCGACGGCTCCGCCAAGCTGGGCAAGGGCATCGGCAGGGCCGAGAAGGGGGCGGACCAGCTCGGCGACGGACTGAGCACCGCCAGGAAGGGCAGCAAGAAGCTCAAGGACGGCACCGTCCGGCTGGACGACGGCGCCGGACAGTTGGAGAAGGGGTCCCGTCAACTCGCCAACGGCACCGGCCAGTTGTCCACCAAGGTCAACAAGGCCGCCAAGGAGGTACGCCCCTTCCTGAAGAACCACGGCCAGGACATCGCCAAGGCCTCCCGTGCCGTCGCGAAGACCAGCCGCGAGCTGAAGAAGCACCTGGACGACCTGCCCCGGGCCGCGCACAAGGCGGCCAAGGACGCACGGCGGGCCGCCACCACCCTGGACACCCTCTACCAGGCCCGGTGCGGCAAGGACCAGCCCCCACCCGAGACGACCCGTCCCTCACCCCCGACCTCCCCCTCCCCCTCCCCCTCCGCCAGCGAGAAGCCGGACGACCGGCTGCCGGCCCCCGGGGACTGCGCCCAGTTGAAGAAGGCGGTGGACGCCGCCAAGTCCGCGGCCCGGGTGGCGGAACGCGTGGACGACTACGTCAGCGAACAGCGCAACCTCGACCGACTCGGCCGCCAGCTGGACAGCGTCGACAAGTGGGCCACCGCCCTGGCCAAGCGCGCCCCCACCCTGCACCAGGACCTGGACCGCGCCGTCACCCGGATCAACCGGCTGGACAGCGGGGCCAAGCAGGTGCACCAGGGGGCCCGCAAGCTCCACACCGGACTGGGCACCGCCAGGAGCGGGGCCACCACCCTGGACAAGGGAGTGGGCCGACTGAGCGCCGGGGCGGACACCCTCCACCAGGGGATGTACCGGCTCTCCGACGGCTCCCGGCAGCTCACCGACGGACTGCGCGACGGGGCGTCCAGAATCCCCGACTACGACGCCGACACCCGCGACCAGCGCACCGGGGTGATGGCCGACCCGGTACGGCTGGCCTCGCACAACAGCCACGCGGCACCCAACTACGGCACCGGGTTCGCCCCGTACTTCATCCCGCTGTCCCTGTGGGTGGGCGCCATGGTCGGGTACATGGTGCTCCAGCCCCTCAACCGCCGCGCCCTGGCCGTGGGGGCACCGTCCTGGCGGGTCACCCTCGCCGGCTGGCTGCCGATGCTCGGGCTGGGCCTGGCCCAGGGCGGCGCCCTGCTGGCCGTACTCCACTGGGGGCTGGGGCTGCGGGCGTACGACCCGGTGGGGACCGTCGGCTTCCTGGCGCTGGTCACCTGCTGCTTCACCGCGCTGGTGCAGTTCCTCATCGCCCGGTTCGGGCCGGCCGGCCGCATCCTGGTGCTGGCGCTGCTGATGCTCCAGCTCACCTCGGCCGGCGGCACCTACCCGGTGCAGACCAGCCCCGAGTTCTTCAACCTGCTGCACCCCTGGCTGCCGATGACCCATGTCGTGGAGGGGCTACGGCTGTTGATCACCGGGGGCGACCCGGGCGCGCTCTGGCGGGCCTGTGCCGTACTGGCGGCGTACACCCTGGGGGCGCTGGCCCTCACGGCGGTGACCGCGCGGCGACGGCAGGTGTGGACCGTGGACCGCCTGCACCCCGAGCTGACGCTGTGAGGGCGCCGTACGGGGGAGAATCACCCCATGGTTAGGGTGCGTCGTTTGGATCACTGCGAGGCTCGCGTGCGGTGTCACCGGGCGTGCCGCGCCTCGCCGCGTTGTCGCCGAGGCGGTCGGGGTCGCCGATGCGCTGCATCGACTCCTCCTCCGCCTTGCCGTGTCCACGGCCCACGACACCAGAACGCGCTCCCTGATCTCCCAAGATCCAAACGACACACCCTAGGAGCACGGTGAACGCCGCGAACACGACCGACCCGGCGAACGGGACGGGCACCGGCGCCCGCACCCGGCGCGCTCGCGGGGCGACCCGGCAGAAGCTGTTCGACGCGGCGGTGACCCTCATCGCCGAACAGGGCTTCTCCTCCACCACGGTGGAGGAGATCGCCGAGCGGGCCGGCGTCGCCAAGGGCACCGTCTACTACAACTTCGCCAGCAAGGCCGTGCTGTTCGAGGAACTGCTCCAGCACGGCCTGGAGTTGCTCACCGGCTCCCTCCGGGCCAGCGCCGAGGAGGCACTGCGCCGGGACGGCGGACGGGTGGAGGCGCTGGACGCCATGCTCCGGGCCGGCCTGGAGTTCATGGACCGCTACCCGGCCTTCACGCAGCTGTACGTCTCCGAGCTGTGGCGCACCAACCGGGCCTGGAGGTCGACCCTGTCCATGGGCCGGCGGGACACCATCTCGGTGGTGGAGGGGGTGCTGCGGGACGGGATCGAGGAGGGCGAGATCAGCGCGGAGATCGACGTCTCCCTCACCGCCGCCGCCCTGGTGGGCATGGTGCTGGTGGCCGCGCTGGACTGGAAGGCGTACCAGCCGGAACGGTCCCTGGACGAGGTGCACGCGGCACTCTCCCTGCTGGTACGGGGAAGCGCGGGCGGCTACCTCAGCCCCACCTGAGCGACCACCGCCGAGGACGGCGAGACCTGCGCGCACCGGCCCGCCGGTCACCGAGGCACCCCCGTGTCCCCGGTGGCCGGCGGGCCGGGTCGGCCCCCGTTCCACGTCGCCGGGTCCCCCGTCGGTCCCGGCCACGCGGACACCACTGTGCCGCCCGTAGCCCGCTTCGGGATATCCGTACGGCTACTCAGAACGGCCTCTGAGTAGCCCTACTCACCGGCCCCCCGGGCCGCGTGAGGTCACGTGGGCGACACGGATTCCGTGCGAGGGGGTCTCAGGACACGGGCGAGTCTTGCCGGTGTTGACGGAGGAGTTAGAGTCCCCTGCACATGGGATACATCGCGGTAATCGGCGCGGGAATGGGCGCGATGGCGGCCTCCGCGCGTCTGGCCTACGCCGGGCACCAGGTAACCGTCTTCGAACGGACCGACACCTACGGCGGCGGGGTTCGCCGCCACGAGCGGGACGGCTTCGGCTTCGACACCGGACCGGGACTGCTCCACCTCCCGGCGGTGTACCGCGACCTGTTCGTGAAGACCGGTCGGCGCTCCCTGGAGGAGTGCGTGGAACTGGTGCAGGTGGACCCCTCGGCCCGCCACCTGTTCGCCGACGGTACGGAGTTGACGCTCCCCAACGCCTCCCGCGCGGGAGTGGTCGACGCCCTGGACAAGGCCGTCGGCCACGGCGCCGGGGAACGCTGGAGCGCACTGGTCCAGCGAGGCCGCGAGACCTGGGAGGACACCCGACGCCCGCTGCTGGAGGAGCCGCTGGACGAGGACCTCGGCGCCCTCGGCCAGGACCCCTATCCGGCACGCCGGCGCGGGCTGCTGCGCCGGCGCAGCACCACCCTGTCCGAGGTGGCCCAACACGAGCTGGGCGAGCCCCGGTTGGTGGCGCTGCTGGAGAGCTACGCCTGGCTGAACGGCTTCGACCCGGCCCGCACCCCGGGGAGCGCGGCGATCCTGCCGTACCTGGAACAGACCTTCGGCACCTGGTACGTACGGGGCGGCATCCGGGCCCTGGCCACGGCGCTGTACGAACGCTGCCTGGAGTGCGGGGTGGAGTTCCGGTTCGGCTCCGAGGTGCTGCGGGTGCACGAGGAGGACGGCCGGGCCCACGGACTGGTGCTGGAGGGCGGGGAGGAGATCACCTCCGACGTGGTGGTCTCCGGCCGGCCCCCGGAGCGGCTCGGTGGCGGTGGCGGTGACTACTGCCGCAAGAGCCGCAACATCGCCTCCTCCCCCCGCTACACCGTGCTGTTGGCGCTGCGCGGAGCCCGCCCCGAGGACGCGGTGCACCGGACCGTGGTGCACGGCCCCGAGCGGCCCCTGCTGGTCCTGCGCCCGGACGACCCGGCGCTGCGCCCCGACGAGGACCACGAGTCGGTGGTGATCACCACGACCCTGCCCAGCGAGGAGTTCGAGCCGGACGACGAGCGGCTGGCCGACACCCTGGTGGCCACCGTGGACGCGGCGGGGCTGGGACTGGGCGAGCGGATGCTGTGGCGGGAGGTACGCACCCCCCGGGACATAGAGGAGCAGACCGGCGCGCCGTTGGGCGCGGTGCCGGGACCCTCCTTGGCCGGGGCGGACGGCGCCTTCCTGCGGGCCTCGAACCGCAGCCCCCTGGACGGCCTGTACCGGGTGGGCGGTTGGGCGCACCCCGGCGGTGGGCTGGCGCACGCGGGGATGTCCGGGGCGATGGCCGCCGGGCTGATCGTGGAGGGGGACGACTGGCGCGGCTCGCAGTAGCCGCGCCAGTCGCGCGAACTGGTCCCGACCGGTCACCCGGTCCCGGGACGGGCCGCCGCCCCGCAGGGGTGGCGGCCCTCGCCGGTTGCCCCGGCGGGTGGGTCACCGATGGACGGTCACCGGGAGGTACCGGTGGGGCCGGGTGCCGCGCTCAGTAGGGCCGCTGGGCGTCGTAGGGGTTGCCGAAGGGGTCCTGCTCTCCGGGCGGGTAGCCGTTCCACTCGGGTGACGAGGGGGCCTGGTGCGGCAGCCCCTGGTGGGGGTAGCCCTCGGCCGTCGGGTAGCCGTGGCCGGGGGTGCCGTCGTAGGCGGAGTATCCACCGTCCTGGTAACTGGGCGGGTACGGGTAGTCCGGCGCGGGCGGGGCCGGGGGCGCCTCGGGGGGCAGCGGGTACTCCCCGTCACGCTGCTGGGGCACCCATCCTCCGTTGCCGTAGGCGTCGTACCCGGACTGGTATCCCGAGGTGTCGTAGCCGGACCCGGAGGTGTCGTACCCCGAGGTGTCGTACCCCGAGCCGGAGGTGTCGTAGCCGGACCGGTATCCCGAGGTGTCATAGCCCGAGCCGGACGTGTCGTACCCCGAGGTGTCGTACCCGGACGTGGCGAAGCCGGAGGTGGAGAAGCCGGAGCCCGAGGTGTCGTAGGGGCCGTAACCGGAGGTGTCGTAGCCGGAGCCGGAGGTGTCCCCGGACAGGCCGGGGGTGCCGTAGCTGGTGCCGTAACCGGGCGGCTGCTGGCCGGGGGCGCCGGCCGGGGTGGCCATCGGCCCGTAGAGCGGGTCGTCCTCGAAGGGCGACTGGTTCCAGTCGGTTCCGGGGTACGAGGGGCCGCTGGAGTAGGCGACCGCGGGGTCCGGGTGGGTCTCCTGGTACGGGCTGGAGTAGGGGTCGGACGGTGCGCCCGCGCCCGGGTACGCGCCGGGCTGGGCGTAGGGCCGGGAGGGCTCCTGGTAGCCGAAGTCGGGTTCCGGCTCGGGTTCCTCGTCCCGGCCGTAGACCCCGTACTGCTCGGTGTCGTCGGGCAGGGGCTGGAGCTGGTACGTGGTGGGCGGCCCCTCCGGCGGCTCGGCGAACCGGCCGGCGGGGGCGCCCCGCCGGCCGTCGTGACGCTCGTGGTCACCGTAGTCGGGCTGGTCGCCGAAGTCGCCCTCCTCGTCCTGGCGTTGGCGCTCCTCGTACTGCCGCCGGCGACGACTCACCCCCGGCATCCCCCCGAGGGCCCAGCCGGTGGAGAAGCCCCTGCGGAAGGAGAGGGTGACGAAGGTCTGGCCGATCGCGAAGGCGATCGCCCCGAGGGCGATGACCACCACCGAGTGCAGCGCCACCCCGGCGACCACCCCCAGGAACCCGCCCAGGGCCAGCACCCGCCAGCGCAGCCGGGCCTTGAACTGGAGCAGAACCTCGCCCATCAGCCAGAGCGCCACGATGCCAAAGGCGATATAGAGGACCGTCCAGCCCATGTCCGCCCCCCTTCCCGCCGGGTGCCGTCGTCACCCCCGACCCTACGACCGGGTGTGCAGCCCCAGATTCTGGTAGATCTCCAGCGTCGCTGTGGAGTGGTTGAGCGTGATGAAGTGAAGTCCGGGAACGTCCTCAGCCATCAGCCGCCCACCCAGTTCCGTGGCGTACTCGATCCCCACCGAGCGTACAGCCGCCGGGTCGTCTTTGACCGCCAGGATGCGATCGGCCAACTCCGGGGGGAAGGCGGCGTTGCTGAGCCGGGCGAAGCGTTCGATCTGCCGGACGTTGGTGACCGGCATGATCTCCGGGATGATCGGGATGTCGCAGCCGGCGGCATGGACGCTGTCCCGGAGGCGGAGGTAGTCCTCGGCGTAGAAGAACATCTGCGTGATCGCGTAGTCGGCGCCGGAGCGGCACTTGTCGACGAAGTGGCGTACGTCGGTGTCCCAGTCGGTCGAGCGTGGGTGCATCTCCGGGAAGGCGGCCACCCCCACGCAGAAGTCACCGGACTCCTTGATGAGTTCGACCAGTTCCGAGGCGTAGTTCACCCCGTCGGGGTGGGGCACCCACTCCGCCATCGGGTCGCCCGGGGGGTCACCGCGCAGGGCGAGCACGTTGCGGATGCCGGCGTCGGCGTACTGTCCGATGACGTGGCGCAGCTCGGCCCGGGAGTGGTTGACGGCGGTGAGGTGGGCGACCGGGGTGAGGGTGGTCTCGGCGGCGATCCGCTCGGTGTTGCGCACCGTGCCCTCGCGGGAGGAGCCGCCGGCGCCGTAGGTCACCGAAACGAAGGTCGGGCCCACCGCTTCCAGGCGGCGCAGCGCGTTCCACAGGGTGCGCTCGCCCTTCTCGGTCTTGGGCGCGAAGAACTCGAAGGAGTACGAGCGCTTGCCGGCGGCGAGCAGTTCGCGAACGGTCTTCGCGCGGTCTGTCCTGGTGGACGCGGTACCAGTGGCCATGTCAGAAAGGCTAGCCGCACCGGCAAGACCGCCTCGCGTTGCTGGTCGAACATATCACCCCCTGTCCACCTCCCGTTTCACGGAACGAGACGTTCCCCGGGGGTTCTTCGGGGATTCGGCCGCGTTCCCCGCCCCACACCGGAGGAGCATCGGGGAGATCAGTCCCGCTCCCGCAGCCGTGCCGCCCACTCCCGCGCGGCACCCCCGGGGTCGTCGGACTCGGTCAGCGCCCGCACCACCACGACCCGGCGGGCCCCGGCGTCCAGCACCTGGTCCAGGTTGTCCGCGTCGATACCGCCGATGGCGAACCAGGGGCGGGCCGGACGGCGCGCGGCGGCGTACCGCACCAGGTCCAGCCCCGGGGCGTGCCGGCCGGGCTTGGTGGGGGTGGGCCACACCGGTCCGACACAGAAGTAGTCCACGCCCGGCTGGGTCGCGGCGGCGTCCACCTCGGCCTCGGCGTGGGTGGAGCGGCCGATCAGCACCCGCTCGCCCAGGATGGCCCGGGCCCGGGGCACCGGCAGGTCCCCCTGCCCCAGGTGCAGCACCGGGGCGCCGCTGGCGTGGGCCACGTCGGCCCGGTCGTTGACGGCCAGCAGCTTCCCGTGGCGTTCACAGGCCTGGGCGAACACCTCCAGCAGCTCCAGCTCGCGGGCCGCCTCCACCCGCTTGTCGCGCAGCTGGACGATGTCGACCCCGCCGGCCAGCACCTCGTCGAGGAACTCGGGCAGGTCGCCGCGCTCGGCGCGGGAGTCGGTGCACAGGTACAGCCGCGCCCCGTCCAGGGCGGTGGGCTCACGGGTCATCTCGGGTCCCCCCGGACGGGGGCGTACGGGCCGGGCCGGCCCGTACGCCGGTGGCAGGTGTCCGCAACGGTCAGACGGCGAGCGCCTGGGCGCGGCGCTTCACCTCCGTGCCGCGATTCTCCCGCAACGCCTGGGTGGGGGTTCCGGGAAGGCTGTCGTCAGGGGTGAACAGCCACTCCAACATCTCCTCGTCGGTGAAGCCGTCGTCCCTGAGCAGGGTGAGGGTCCCGGTCAGGCCCTTGATGATCCGGCCTTCGCCGACGAAGTCGGCCGGCACCATCAGCACCCGGTTCCCCGACTCCGCGACCCGGCGTACGGCCAGCAGCTGGCCCTCCTTGACCAGCTGCCGCACCCGGGTCACCTCCACGTCGAGGTGTTCGGCGACATCGGGCAGGGTCAGCCACTCGGGGACGAGAGCATCGATCTTCGCGTCAATCTCGGTCACGCCTCCAAGACTGCCATCTGCCGACGACAGTCACGAGCCCGTCCGTACCCCAGCCGTACCGACGACCGTGTCACGCGCCCTTCGTGACGGCCTTCTTCAGCGGTACCGAAGCGTCTGCGGCCACCGTCGGATCCAGCCGGGCGCCGCCCTCGATCAGCTTGCGCCCCTGGGTGAGGTCCCGTGGACGCCCCACGGCCAGCAGCGCCACCAACCGGTCGCCCTCCGGCTCGCGGCGCAGCCAGCACACCGACCAGGCCGGCTCGCCGGGGTCGCCGCGCCACAGCAGCAGGTCGCCGTCGGCGTGGTGCCCGGCGTACTGCACGAAGCGGCCGAACTGTTCGGACCAGAAGTACGGCACCGGGTCGTAGCGGACGCCCTCGGCGAGGGCGGTGTCCCCCCGCGACTCGGCCAGCAGGTTGGCCGCCACCACCTGGGAGCCGCGCAGGGCGTTGTCCCAGTGGTGGACCAGCAGCCGGCGCCCGTACCGGGCCGAGGGGAAGGAGGCGCAGTCCCCCACCGCGTACACCCCGGGCACCGAGGTCCGCAGCCAGGCGTCGGCGGTCACCGCGCCCGCCCCGTCCCGCTCCACACCGGAGCCGGCCAGCCAGTCGGTGGCCGGCCGGGAGCCGACGCCCACCACCACCGCGTCCGCGCTCAACTCCCCCGGTTCGGCGCCGGGTTCGGGCTCCAGGGTGACCCCGTGCCGGTGTACGGCACGCACCGGGCGCCCGGTCAGCAGGGTCGCCCCGACCTCCTCGTACCAGCGGCGCATCGGCTCGGCCACCTCGGCCGGCAGCACCCCGGGCAGCGGGTGGGGGCCCGCCTCCACCACGGTGACCGGGCAACCGGCGGTGCGGGCGGCGGTGGTGAACTCCGCGCCGATCCAGCCGGCGCCCACCACCAGCGTCGGGCGCCGCTCGGCCAGCAGGGGCCGCAGCCGGACCACGTCGTCCAGGGTGTGCAGCGGGTACGCCCCCGGTGTGTCCTCCGCCCCGGGGAGGGCGCGCGGAACGGCCCCGGTGGCCAGCACCAGCCAGTCGTACGCCACCGGGCCGGCGTCGGTGACCAGCAGCCGCTGGTCCGCCCGCAGCCCGGTGACCTCGCGCCCCAACTCCAGCTCGACGTCCAGGGCGGCGAAGTCCACCTCGAACGCCGACTCCTCGGCCTGCCCCAGCAACACCGCCTTGGACAGCGGCGGCCGGTCGTAGGGGGGATGGGGCTCGGCGCCCAGCAGGCGGACCGGCCCGTCGAACCCCAGCTGGCGGAGGTGGACGGCGGTCTGCACCCCGGCCATCCCGGCGCCCACGATCACGACACGTCCACGTTGACTCTCGCTCACACTGCAACCCTACGCACCGGCGGCCACCTCGCCCGCCCGACCCGAAGGCGCCCTGACCGTCGCCTTCGGGTCGGCCCGCGCCTGACAGCGCCGGTTCGACCGCAGTAGGCTGGCCGAGGCACACCACGCGGGAGCCCGGGCGCACCGGGCTGAGAGGGAGGCTGGACGGCCTCCGACCGTACGAACCTGATCCGGGTCATTCCGGCGAAGGGAGGAGCGGTTTTCCATGCCCGGCGAGACACCCCCACTCCCCGAGCCCCCCACCCGCACCGCCGACGTGGCGGTGGTCGGCGGCGGGGTCATCGGACTGGTGACCGCCTGGAGGGCGGCACAGCGCGGGCTGCGCGCGGTGGTGCTGGACCCCGAACCCGGCCGGGGCGCGGCCCGGGTGGCGGCCGGGATGCTGGCCCCGGTGACCGAGGTGACCTACGGCGAGGAACCCCTGCTGGCCCTCAACCTGGCCGCCGTGGAGCGGTACCCGGACTTCGTACGGGAACTGGCCGAGCTGACCGGCCGGGACGTGGGCTACCGCGACACCGGCACCCTGGCCGTGGCCCTGGACGCCGACGACCGCGCCCAACTCGGTGAACTGCACGCCTTCCAGCGGAGGTTGGGCCTGGAGGCGGAGTGGCTGACCGGCCGGGAGTGCCGTCGGCTGGAACCGATGCTGGCCCCCTCGGTACGGGGCGGCCTTCGGGCGGCCGGCGACCTCCAGCTGGACCCCCGCCGACTGTGCCGGGCCCTGCTGGACGTCGCCGTGACCGCCGGGGTCACCTTCCATCCGTCCGCCGCCCGACGGGTACGGGTGGAGGACAGCCGCGCCCGGGAGGTGACCGCCGAGGACGGCACCGTCCTCGCGGCGGAGCAACTGGTGCTGGCCGCCGGGGCGTTCAGCGGCCGGCTGGAGGGGGTACCGCCCGAGGTCCTGCCCCCGGTACGCCCGGTCAAGGGCCAGGTACTGCGGCTGTGGGTACCGCCCGAGGCCCGCCCCTTCCTGTCCCGTACCGTCCGGGCTGTGGTCCGGGGTGGCAGCGTCTACCTGGTCCCCCGCGCCGACGGGGAACTGGTCGTCGGAGCCACCAGCGAGGAACAGGGCTTCGACACCACGGTCACCGCCGGTGCGGTCTACGAACTGCTGCGGGACGCCCGGGAACTGGTACCGGGCGTCACCGAACTGCCCCTGCGGGAGACCAACGCCGGGCTGCGCCCCGGCACCCCGGACAACGGCCCCCTGCTGGGCCGCACCACACTGCCCGGCCTGCTCCTGGCCACCGGCCACCACCGCAACGGGGTCCTGCTGACCCCGCTCACCGGCGAGGTGATGACCGAGGTCCTCACCGGGGGCGAACTCCCCGAGGTGGCCCGCCCCTTCGACGCCCGCCGCTTCTCCGCACACCGGCCCACGACCCCCTCGGAGGCCACACCATGACCACCCCCGACCACCCCGCCCCGGGGATGACGGTCACCCTCAACGGCCAGCCCCGGGACGTCACCCCGGGCCTCAGCCTCGAAGACCTGGTCACCCACCTCACCTCCGCCCCCTCGGGGGTCGCCGCCGCGGTCAACGAGACCGTGGTGCCCCGCCGACGGTGGCGCGCGGTCACCCTCGTCGAGGGGGACCGGATCGAGGTGCTGACCGCCGTACAGGGAGGTTGACCGATGCGCCCCACGACACCCGCCGCCCCGCCGTACGACACCGGGCGGCCCCGGACACCCGAGGCGGCCGACGACCCCTTCCACCTGGGGGGCCGCGTCTTCGGCTCCCGGCTGATCATGGGCACCGGAGGGGCGCCCAGCCTGGAGGTCCTCCAGGACGCCCTGCTGGCCTCGGGCACCGAACTCACCACGGTCGCCATGCGGCGGCTGGACCCCGGAGTGCGGGGGTCGGTGCTGTCGGTGCTGCGCCGCAACGGGATCGACGTGCTCCCCAACACCGCCGGCTGCTACACCTCGGGAGAGGCGGTGCTCACCGCCCGGCTGGCCCGGGAGGCGCTGGGCACCGACTGGGTCAAGCTGGAGGTGATCGCCGACGAGCGCACCCTGCTGCCGGACCCGGTGGAGACCCTGGACGCGGCCGAACAGCTGGTGGACGAGGGCTTCACGGTGCTGCCGTACACCAACGACGACCCGGTGCTGGCGCGCAGGCTGGAGGACGTCGGCTGCGCCGCCGTGATGCCGCTGGGCTCCCCCATCGGCTCCGGGCTGGGCATCCGCAACCCACACAACTTCGCCCTGATCACCGAGCGGGTCAGCGTGCCGGTGATCCTGGACGCCGGCGCCGGTACGGCCTCCGACGTGGCCCTGGCGATGGAACTGGGCTGCGCGGCCGTGATGTTGGCCTCCGCCGTCACCCGCGCCCAGCGGCCCGCCCTGATGGCGCGGGCGATGCGGGAGGCGGTCACCGCCGGACGGCTGGCCCACCGGGCGGGACGCATCCCCCGCCGCCACTTCGCCCAGGCCTCCTCCCCCGAGGAGGGGCGGGCCGTGCTCGACCCCGAACGGCCGGCCTTCGACTGACCCCCCCGGGGCCTGTCACCGTTCGGCTGCAGTCACTTCGCAGAACGGACCGAACTGACCAGCGGGTAAAGGCTGCTCGTAGACTGCCGGCCGTGGATAGGACCCTGGAGGACCCCCTTGTGGGGCGACTGGTCGACGATCGTTACCGCGTGGAGTCGCGCGTCGCGGTGGGCGGGATGGCCACCGTGTACCGCGCGATGGACACCCGGCTCGACCGCGTGGTCGCCCTGAAGGTGATGCACCGGTCCCTGGTCCAGGACCGCGCCTTCGTACGGCGGTTCATCCGCGAGGCCAAGTCCGTCGCCCGACTCTCCCACCCCCACGTGGTGGGCGTCTTCGACCAGGGCCAGGACGAGGACCTGGTCTACCTGGCGATGGAGTACGTCCCCGGCGGCACCCTCCGGGACACCCTGCACCAGCACACCCGGCTGACCCCACAGGCGGCCCTGCGCGTCCTCGACCCGATACTGGCCGCCCTCTCCGCCGCCCACCAGGCCGGGCTGGTCCACCGGGACATGAAGCCGGAGAACGTGCTGATCGGGCACGGCGACGAGACGCCCCTGCCCGCCCGGACGGGCTCGACCGACGTGATCAAGGTCGCCGACTTCGGCCTGGTCCGCGCGGTCGACACCCACACCTCCTCGGCGTCCTCGGACACCATCATGGGCACCGTCTCCTACCTGGCGCCCGAGCAGATCCAGGACGGCACCGCCGCCCCCAGCGCCGACGTCTACGCGTGCGGGGTGATGCTCTTCGAGATGCTCACCGGCACCAAGCCGCACAACGGGGAGACCCCCGCCCAGGTGCTGTACCAGCACCTCCAGGAGGACGTACGCCCTCCCTCGACCCTGGTGCCGGGCATCCCGGAGGAGGTGGACGCCCTGGTACGGGCGGCCACCGACCGCGACCCGGAACGCCGCCCCCAGGACGCCGGGGCCTTCCTGGCCGAGCTGCGCCGGGTCAGCGCCTGGCTGGGCGCCACCGCGCCGGCCGGCCCGGAGGCCACCTCGGTGATCCCCCGGCCCACGGGGGCGGCCCACGGGACCCCTCCCCCGTCCGGCACCGGCTCCCGGCTCACCCTGCCGGGCTTCCTCTCCGGTGACGGCGACTGGTACCGCCGCCCCTGGGCCCTGGTGACGGCCGGAGTGCTGGCGCTGCTGCTGGTGGCCGGGAGCGTCTGGTACCTCACCGCCGGCCGCTACACCGACACCCCGGCCGTACTGGCCAAGTCGGAGAAGGCCGCCACCCGCGCCGTGGAGGACGCCGGGCTGAAGCCCCGGGTGAAGCGGGAGTACAGCGAGTCCGTGGAGCGCGGCAAGGTCATCTCCTCCGACCCCAGGCCCGGGGCCAGGGTCACCGAGGGGGACACCGTCACCCTGTCCGTCTCCCGGGGCCCGCGTATCGCCGAGGTCCCGGACATCCGGGGGGCGAAGCTGGCCAGCGCCAAGAGGCAGCTGCGCAAGGCCGGGCTGGTGCCCGGGGTGGTCCGCAAGGCCTTCAACGAGGAGGTCCCCCTCGGCGCCGTGGTCCGCACCGATCCCAAGCCGGGCGCCGAACGCCGTCCCGGTACGGCGGTGGCGCTCACCGTCTCCCAGGGACGGCCGGTGCCCGTGCCCTCGGTGCTGGGGCAGGAGGAGCAGGAGGCCCGCGAGGCGCTGGAGGACCAGGGCCTGCGGGTACGGATCGCCGAGGAGCGGGTCTTCTCCGAGCGGGAGAAGGGCGCGGTGGCCAGGCAGTCCCCGGGCGCCGGCAGTGACGCCGCCCGGGGGCAGACGGTGACCCTGACCCTCTCCAAGGGCCCGGACATGGTGACGGTCCCCGACGTGGAGGGCCGCCAGCGGGACGACGCGGTGGCCGAGCTCCAGGCGGCCGGGTTCACGGTGAACGTCAACCGGATCTTCTTCGGCAACAAGGTGTTCAACCAGTCCCCCGACGGCGGCGGAACGGCTCCCCGGGGTTCGGAGGTCACCGTCTGGCTGCGGTGAGCCGCGCGCCATTCACCCCTGTTCGGGCTCCTCTTCGACTCGTCCGGTTCTACTAACCGACCTGGAACGGGGATTGCCGCCACCTGGGGTACCCCTTTGGTCGCCCAGGGTGAACCAGGGGCGGGGCCGCCCCACCGTGACGCGGAGACGGCCCGGGACGGACCCACCGCACGACCTGGGGTAATTCATAACAGAACGGACATTTAACCCTTGTCCGAACATGGGCCCGAGCGCATCCCGTAGACCACGATTTTCGGTCACCCTCCGCGCCCGGCGATCCACCCACCGGATTTCAAACCCCCGGCCCACTGTGACGCCGCGCATAGGACCCAGATCACTTACGAACGCGGCTAGTTGGAATTCGACCCCCTCCGCGCGGGCGCATTGCCGGCCCGAAGGGTACTTCACCACGCACTGCGCCACGAGTCGGGATAGTACGTCACATTCTTGATCTGGGTTTTCCAGCCCTCTACAAATTGCTTCGTCGCACGGCGCCGTGAAACGGAACTCGGCATCCCCCGCCGTAGCGGCCACTGCGACACAACCGCTTTTTGGAAGAGGTCCCCACGAATGCCCGCTCTGAAGAACTTCACTGCCCTCAAGAACCGTGGACACGACAAGCTCAAGAACGGACAGGAGAAGCTGAGGAACCTCCGGGACGAGAAGTTGAGGAACCTCGACTACGACCGCTTCAAGTCCCTCGGATACGACCAGTTCAAGTCCCTCGGCCAGACCCGACTCGCCAAGGGCCAGTTCGCCCGCCTCAGCAAGGGGCAGAAGTACTCGGCCGGCGTGGCCGCCGCCGGGGCCACCGCGATAGTGCTCGCGCTGGCCCCCGCCAGCAACGGCGACGACGTCAAGACCCCGCAGTCGGCGGGCTCGGCCGTCTCCTTCAGCGTCAAGGCGGCGAACGTCGAGGGCCAGAAGGCCAGCGTCAGCGAGCAGTCCGTCACCGCCGCCAAGAAGGCCGAGGGCCTCAAGCGCAAGGTCGAGGCGGCCAAGAAGATAGAGGCCGAGCGCAAGGCGGCCAAGGAGCGCGAGGCCAAGAAGGCGGCCAGCCGTTCCGCCCAGCGCAAGCCGGCGGCCAAGCCCAGCTACCCCAACAACCTGGACGGATGGATCCGCGAGGCGCGGGACATCATGAAGAAGCACGGCATCCCCGGCTCCTACAACGGCATCCACCGCAACATCATCCGCGAGTCCGGCGGCGACCCCCGGGCCATCAACAACTGGGACATCAACGCCCGCAACGGCGTGCCGTCCAAGGGCCTGCTGCAGGTGATCAAGCCGACCTTCGACCGCTACCACGTCCAGGGCACCAAGTACGACCTGTACGACCCGGTGGCCAACATCGTCGCCGCCTGCAACTACGCCGCCGCCCGGTACGGCTCGATGGACAACGTCAACTCCGCCTACTGAGCCGGAAGCGGGTGATGGCACCCTGGGGTGCGTGAACACGCCTCCAACTCCGCCCGTACGCAATCCCATTGGCGGCCACGTCCCGGTAAGTCGGGGACTGGCCGCCGATGGGATTTCCTATGCCCGGCGAATCCGTGCGGAAGTCGTACAGGTATTCGTCGCCAACCCGCGCGCCTGGACCACCGGCCCGGGAAATCCCCGGCAGGACGAGGAATTTCGCTCCGTCTGCGCCGCCGAGGAAATTCCCACTTTCGTGCACGCGCCGTACCTCATCAACCTCGGTTCCCACTCCACGGATACCGTCGACAAGTCGGTGTGTTCCCTGCGGCATTCACTGCGACGCGGCCGGGAAATCGGCGCCCGGGGAGTGGTGGTGCACACCGGATCGGCGACCGGCGGCCGTTCCAGGGAAACCGCACTGGCCCAAGTACGGGAAAAGACCCTGCCGTTGCTGGAGGAACTCACCCACCCCGAGGACCCCTGGCTGCTCCTGGAACCCACCGCCGGACAGGGTTTCTCCCTCTGCTCCCAAGTCGCCGATCTGGAACCGTACTTCGCGGCCCTGGAGCACCATCCACGGCTGGGGGTCTGCCTGGACACCTGCCACGTGTTCGCCGCCGGCCACGACCTGGCCGCTCCCCGGGGGGCCGAGGACACCCTGGAGGAACTGGAACGGATCGTCGGGCGGGGGCGACTGAGACTGCTGCACGCCAACGACTCCCGGGACGTGGCCGGCGCGCGGAAGGACCGCCACGCCAACATCGGCGCCGGACACATCGGGGCCGAACCCTTCGGGCGGCTGATGGCCCACCCGGCGGCACGCGAGGTGCCGTTGGTGATCGAGACGCCGGGCGGGGTGGAGGGGCACTCGCGGGACATAGCCCGCCTCAAGGAACTGCGCGGCCCCGACTCCGCGCGCTGAACGGGCGGTTGGGGACGGGCCCGGCGCCCGGCTCACAGCTCGGGGCCGTCGCCGGGCCGCTCCTGGTACGAGTAGCGCTGTTCGCTCCAGGGGTCGCCGATGTTGTGGTAGCCCCGCTCCTCCCAGAACCCCCGACGGTCCGCCGTCATGTACTCCACCGCCCGCACCCACTTGGGGCCCTTCCAGGCGTACAGGTGCGGCACGACGAGCCGTACCGGAAAACCGTGTTCGGCGGTCAGCGACTCCCCCTCGTGGTGGGTGGCGAAGAGGACGCCGTCGGCGAGGAAGTCAGCTACCCGCAGGTTGGAGCTGAACCCGTACTCGGCCCAGACCATGACGTGGGTGACCTCGGGGGCCGGCGGTACCCGTTCGACCAGGACCCGGGCGGGCACCCCGCCCCACTCGGCGCCCACCATGCTGAAACGGGTGACACAGTGCAGGTCGGCCACCACCGTGGTGTACGGCAGAGAGGTGAACTCCTCGTGCCTCCAGCGGTGTTGGGCGCCGTCGGCGGTCGCGCCGAACACCTGGAACTCCCAGCGTTCCGGGCGGAAGCGCGGCACCGGGCCGTAGTGCGTCACCGGCCACCCTCGCTGGAGCCTCTGCCCTGGTGGGAGGCGTTCCGGGTCCTCCTGATGCTGTCGCCGGACCATGTCCCCCATGGTCGCAGAACTCGCCCCGGCCGCCTGTTCGGAAACTCCCCTGGGGCGCTTCGGAGGGCAGCTGACCAGGGAACTCACCGAGAAACGGGGCAAAGTCGGTAAGCCTTCTCTTACTGGACCAGGACGCCGTGCGGTGCGAGGATGCGCGCGCAACCCGTTCTTGGCACATTGTTCCTGGAAGGAGCCCGGCATGCAGGGCGACCCCGAGGTCATCGAGTTCCTCAACGAGCAGCTCACGGCTGAGCTGACCGCGATCAACCAGTACTTCCTGCACGCCAAGATGCAGGAGAACTTCGGTTGGCCGAAACTCGCCCGCTACACCCGGTCCGAGTCGTTCGACGAGATGAAGCACGCCGAGATCCTCACCGACCGGATCCTGCTTCTTGACGGACTCCCCAACTACCAGCGGCTGTTCCACGTCCGGGTGGGGCAGACGTTGACCGAGATGTTCCAGGCCGACCGGCAGGTCGAGGTCGAGGCGATCGACCGCCTCCGCCGGGGGATCGAGGTGATGCGGGCCAAGAGCGACATCACCTCGGCGAACATCTTCGAGCGCATCCTGGAGGACGAGGAACACCACATCGACTACCTGGACACGCAGTTGGACCTGATCGAGAAGCTGGGCGAGGCGCTGTACATCTCGCAGCTGGTGGAACAGCCCGACAGCTGAACCGGCTCCGTCAGGCCGCCTCGGCGACCGCCTCGCGGCGGGCGCCTTCCGCCACGGCCTCGGTCATCGCCGGCAGCGCCTGGTCCACCACCTCACGCCGGGGGCATCCGCCCCGGCCGAGGATTCCCTGGATACGGCGGACACAGGACCCGCAGTCCGTGCCGGCCTTGCTCTCGGAGGCGATCTGTCGGGGCGTACAGGCACCGGCGTCGGCGTGTGCGCGCACCTGCGCCTCGGTGATCCCGAAGCAGGAGCAGACGTACACCCGGTTCACCTCCGTCAGGGGCGCGGTTCGGCGGTCGGCGGCCAGCGGAGGCCGCCCTCGGCAGTGAGGTTAACCTAACCTTACGCGCCGGCTCCAGGCGACGAAAGTGCCCGTGGGGCACGGACCACTGTGATCCGTGCCCCACGGGCCTCGTCATGCTCGGGCGTACTCCCCCGCCCCACCGGGCCTCGGGGGGACCCGTCGACACCTACTGGTCGCGGTACATCTCCGCCACCAGGAACGCGAGATCGAGTGACTGGCTGCGGTTCAGCCGGGGGTCACAGGCGGTCTCGTACCGCTGGTGCAGGTCGTCCACGAAGATCTCGTCCCCGCCGCCCACGCACTCGGTGACGTCGTCACCGGTCAACTCCATGTGGATGCCACCGGGATGGGTACCCAGCGACTTGTGGACCTCGAAGAAGCCCTTCACCTCGTCCAGCACGTCGTCGAAACGACGGGTCTTGTGCCCGCTGGCCGCCTCGAAGGTGTTGCCGTGCATGGGGTCGCACACCCAGACCACCTGGGCGCCGGAGGCGTGCACCTTCTCCACCAGCGAGGGCAGCCGGTCACGGATCTTGTCCGCGCCCATCCTGGTGATGAACGTCAGCCGGCCCGGCTCGCGCTCCGGGTCCAGCCGCTCGATCAGCGCCAGGGCGTCCTCCTCGGTGGTGGACGGCCCCAGCTTCACCCCGATCGGGTTGCTGATCTGGGCGGCGAACTCGATGTGCGCGCCGTCGAGTTGGCGGGTGCGCTCACCGATCCACACCAGGTGGCCGGAGGTGTCGTACAGCTCGCCACTGCGGGAGTCGGTGCGGGTCAGGGCGCCCTCGTAGTCCAACAGCAGCGCCTCGTGGGAGCTGTAGAACTCCACCGTCTTCAGCTCTTCGGGGTCCGTGCCGCAGGCGTGCATGAACTTCATCGCCTGGTCGATCTCCCGGGCCAGCGCCTCGTAACGCTGGCCGGAGGGGCTGGACTTGACGAAGTCCTGGTTCCAGGCGTGCACCTGCCGCAGGTCGGCGTACCCGCCCGTGGTGAAGGCGCGCACCAGGTTCAGGGTGGAGGCCGAGGCCTGGTACATCCGCTTCAACCGCTGGGGGTCGGGAGTACGGGCCTCGGGGGTGAACTCGAAGCCGTTCACCGAGTCGCCCCGGTAGCTCGGCAGGGTCACCCCGTCCCGGGTCTCGGTCGGCTTGGAACGCGGCTTGCTGTACTGGCCCGCGATCCGGCCGACCTTCACCACCGGCACCGAGCCGGCGTAGGTGAGGACGGCGCCCATCTGGAGCAGGGTCTTGAGCTTGTTACGGATGTCCTCGGCACTGACCTGGTCGAAGGCCTCGGCGCAGTCACCGCCCTGAAGCAGGAACGCCTCACCTCGGGCGACGGCTGCCAGCCGGTCCTTGAGCTGGTCGCACTCACCGGCGAAGACGAGCGGCGGATAGGACTCCAGCTCGGCGATCACATCGCGCAGGGCCTCGTGGTCCGGCCAGTCGGGCTGCTGCGCCGCGGACAGTTCTTGCCAGGTGTGTGCTCTGGCGTCGGGTTTGGCGTTCACGGTCACGGATACAGAGTACGGGCTGTCCGGCCACCCTCCAGGGGTCCGCTCAGCGGATGAGACACATCTCGCCAGGACCGCCGCCCACCACGGTCCTGCGCTAGGCTGCGCCCCGTGTACGCACCGTCGACCCAGCTGAACTGGTGGTGGACCGCTCCTCCGGCGGCCCACTGACGACGCGTACCCACCCAGCACGCGAAGGCCGCCCGAGGGCGGCCTTCCTGGTGTCCAGGGGTCCGCTCTCCCGCCTTCAGGACCGAGAGCGAGGAAACCCCGATGGACAGCCCACTCCCCACCCGAGTCGTCACCCGTGTCGTCAGCGAACTGCTGGACGAGGACGGCCCACCCTTCGCCCTGCTGCGCAGACGGCTGCCCGGCCGCCCCGAGGGGGTGGACGAGGTGGAGGTGCTGACCGGGCCGGTGCAACGGGTGGAGCGCCTGGACCAGCTGCCGCTGACCGGGCCGGGGGCCCTGGCCCTGGTGCCGTACCGGCAGATCCGGGAACGGGGGTTCACCGCGACCGACGACGGCACCCCGCTGCTGGTACTGCGGCCCTCACGGGTCCGACGGCTGCCGGTGGACGCCCTGCTCGGGGCGCTGCCCCGCGGTCCGGTGACGGTGACCGACGGGGCCTTCGACCTGGACGACCAGGAGTACGCCCGTCGGGTGCGCCGGGTGGTGGACGAGGAGATCGGCACCGGTCAGGGCGCCAACTTCGTACTGCGCCGCACCTTCCACGGCACCCTGCGGAACCCCGACCGGGAACGGGCGCTGACCCTGTTCGGCCGGCTGCTGTCCCAGGAGCGGGGCGCGTACTGGACCTTCGTGGTGCACACCGGGTCCCGGATCCTGGTGGGCGCCAGCCCGGAGGCCCACGTGCGGATGAGCGGGGGCACGGTGGTGATGAACCCCATCAGCGGCACCTACCGCTACCCGCCCACGGGCCCGACCGTCGACGGGCTGCTGGACTTCCTGGACGACCGCAAGGAGAGCGAGGAGCTGTCCATGGTGGTCGACGAGGAGCTGAAGATGATGTGCGACGTGGGCGACCGGGGCGGGGTGGTGGTCGGCCCCCGACTGCGGGAGATGTCCCAACTGGCGCACACCGAGTACGAGTTGCGGGGCCGCAGCAGTCTGGACGTCCGTGAGGTGCTGCGCCGGACCCTGTTCGCCGCCACGGTGACCGGCTCTCCCCTGGAGAACGCCTGCCGGGTGATCGCCCGGCACGAGTCCGGCGGCCGGGGCTACTACGCCGGCGCCCTCGCCCTGCTGGGCCTGGACCGTGGTGGGGCGCAGCGCCTGGACTCCCCCATCCTCATCCGTACCGTCGACGTCGACACCGCGACCGGGCGGCTGCGGCTGCCGGTGGGGGCGACCCTGGTGCGGGACTCCGCTCCACTGGCGGAGGCGGCGGAGACCCGGGCCAAGGCGGCCGGGCTGCTGGCCGCCCTGGGGGTGGTGCCCCGGCGTACCCCGGTCGGGGGCGGGGCGCCCCGGCTGGCGAACGACGCCCGGGTGCGGGCCCGGCTGGCCGGTCGGCGTTCCCGGCTGGCGCCGTTCTGGCTGCGGATGCGGACCGAGGAGCCGCCGGTCACCGAGGCGGAGCCGGCGCTGCTGGTGGACGCCGAGGACGGGTTCACCGCGATGCTCGCCCACCTGCTGCGGGTGAGCGGACGGCGGGTGCGGGTGGTACGGGACGACACCCCCGACCTGGAACGACTGGCCCTGGAGCACCCCGGCCCGGTGGTGCTGGGCCCCGGCCCCGGGGACCCGCTGGAGCTGGAGGACCCGAGGATGGCGCGGCTGCGGGCGGTGGCCGCCGGACTGCTGGCGGCCCGGACGACCGGGGGCCCGCCGGTGCTGGGGGTGTGCCTGGGGCACGAACTGCTCGCCGTGGAGCTGGGCCTGCCCCTGGTGCGGCGGGAGCGGCCGTACCAGGGGGCCCAGGAGCGGGTCCGGCTGTTCGGGCGGGAGCGGACGGTGGGGTTCTACAACTCGTTCACCGCCCGCTGCTCGGACGAGGAGGAGCGGGCGCTGCGCCGACGGGGGGTGGAGCTGGCCCGGGACCCGGACACCGGCGAGGTGCACGCGCTGCGCGGCCCCGGACTGGCCGGTACCCAGTTCCACCCCGAGTCGGTGCTCACCCTCGAAGGGGCGGAGGTGGTACGGGAGTTGCTGGAGGGCGTACGGGTGTGAACCCTGCCTGGTGGTCCCGTTCCGGGACCACCAGGCAGGGTTCACCGGGCGCGGGCTCAGCCGAAGAAGACCCCCGCCTCGGCGTACAGGGCCGGGTCCACCGTCTTGACCCGGGCGATGGCGTCGGCGAGGGGCACCCGCACCACGTCGGTGCCGCGCAGGGCGACCATCTGGCCCCAGGCGCCGTCGTGTACCGCGTCGATGGCGTGCAGCCCGAACCGGGTGGCCAGCCAGCGGTCGAAGGCGCTGGGGGTGCCGCCGCGCTGGATGTGGCCGAGGACGGTGGTGCGGGCCTCCTTGCCGGTACGTCGCTCGATCTCGCCGGCCAGCCACTCCCCCACCCCGGACAGCCGGACGTGGCCGAAGTCGTCCACCGAGTCGTCCTTGAGCACCATCTGGCCCTCCAGGGCCATGGCGCCCTCGGCGACCACCACGATCGGCGCGTACCGCACCCGGAACCGGGACTCCACCCAGCCGCAGACCTGGTCGACGTCGAAACGCTGCTCGGGGATGAGGATGCAGTTGGCGCCGCCGGCCAGCCCGGAGTGCAGGGCGATCCAGCCGGTGTGCCGGCCCATCACCTCCACCACCAGCGCCCTCATGTGGGACTCGGCGGTGGTGTGGAGCCGGTCGATGGCCTCGGTGGCGACACCCACCGCCGTGTCGAAGCCGAAGGTGTAGTCGGTGGCCGACAGGTCGTTGTCGATGGTCTTGGGCACCCCGACACAGCGCACCCCGTGTTCCTCGACCAGCCGGGCGGCCACCCCGAGGGTGTCCTCGCCGCCGATGGCGATCAGCGCCTCGACCTCCAGCTTGGCGAGGTTCTCCACGATGCGCCGCGCCCCGTCGCGCACCCGGTACGGGTTGGTGCGGGAACTGCCCAGGATGGTGCCGCCCCGGGGCAGGGTGCCGCGTACGGCGGGGATGTCGAGGGGCTGGGTGTCGCACTCCAGGGGGCCGTGCCAGCCGTCCCGGAACCCCACGAACTCGTCGCCGTACTCCTGGACCCCCTTGCGGACCACGGCCCGCATCACCGCGTTCAGCCCCGGACAGTCACCGCCGCCGGTCAGTACTCCCACGCGCATGGGGAAACTCCCTTCTCCCCGCCCCTGGTCCGCCCCGCCGCCGATTGTCCCGCCTCACGTTAGCCGTGAGCCAGGCCACATCAGGACGGTTTGGCCGCAACGGGCGGACACGGGGAGCTACGGGGGAGAAACGGGTGAACGGCGGGGTCAGCCCTCGTCGTCCAGTCCCCGTTCGATGGCGTACCGCACCAGCTCCACCCGGTTGTGCAGTTGCAGCTTGCCCAGGGTGTTCTGCACGTGGTTCTGGACCGTGCGGTGGGAGATCACCAGCCGTTCGGCGATCTGCCGGTACGACAGCCCCTTGGCGACCAGCCGCAGCACCTCCGTCTCCCGGTCGGTGAGGTGCGGTACCGCCGGCTCGTCCCGGTTCCTCGGCGGCGGATCGCTGGCCAGCCGCCGGTACTCCCCGAGCACCAGCCCGGCCAGGCCCGGGGTGAACACCGGGTCGCCCTGGGCGGTACGGCGCACCGCCTCCAGCAGTTCGTCGGTGCTGGCCGACTTCACCAGGTAGCCGGTCGCCCCCGACTTCACCGCCTCCAGCACATCCGAGTGCTCCCCCGAGGCGGACAGCACCAGGACCCGCAAGCTGCCGCCCTGGCCGACCAGTTGACGGCAGACCTCCACCCCGGGAAGCCCCGGCAGGTTGAGGTCCAGCACCAGTACGTCCGGCGCGGTGGCCTTGGCCCGGCGCACCGCCTGGGGGCCGTCCCCGGCGGTGGCCACCACCTCGAAGCCCGCCTCCGCCAGATCACGGGAGACCGCGTCCCGCCACATCGGGTGGTCGTCGACCACCATCACCCGTACCGCCGACTCGCCCATCGGGCCGCCCTTCCCTCGTCCGCTCACTTGCCGCACCCGTCAGCGGCGCCCCCTCGGCAACCCCGGGGAACGCTCAACCCCGTGCGCTCCCGCTCCGGGGCGCCCTCAGTTCGACCTCCGTGCCCTGCCCGGGTACGGACACCCACTCCGCCTCGCCCCCCAGGTCCCGCAGCCGGCCCCGGATGGACTGGGCCGCTCCCAGCCGTCCCTCGGCCTCCGCGTCCGCCAACCGCCCCTCGGGGATGCCGGGTCCATCGTCCCGCACGGTGACCAGTACCGCCCCGGGCTCGTCCTCCAACAGGATCCAGGCCTGGGCGGGCTCGCCGTCCGGGCCGGTGGCGTGCCGGCGTACGTTGTCCAGGGCGGCGCCCACGGCGGCGGTCAACTCCCGTGCCGCGCCCGCCTCCAGGAGCACCGGGGTGCCCGGCTCCACCAGGGTCACGCCCGGCGACGAGTAGCGGGCCAGCAGCTCCCGCAGGTCCAGCTCGCCCTCCTCGGTGGCCGTCGGCTCCGGCGGCGGCCCCTCGGGGGTGGAGGTCACCAGTCCGCTGGAGACCAGGGTGCGCAGCGCCTTCTCCTGCTCGCCGGCCATCCGGCCCAGCTCGGCGGCCTCGCCGCCCAGCGCGGTGCCCCGGCGCTGCACCATGGCCAGCACCTGGAGCACCGAGTCGTGGATGTCCCGGGCCAGCCGCTCCCGCTCCCGGGTGGTCGCCTCCAGCCGCAGCGCCTCGGACAGGGTGCGCTCACTGGCGCGGGCCACCTCCACCACGTAGCCGATGGCGATGCTGGCCACGCACACCAGCAGGACGTTGTGGATGGCGCCCCGGGACGGTTCGCCGCGTTCCAGCAGCTGGGCCGCGCCCACGGTCAGCGAGGCGGCGGCGCTCCAGCGCCAGCCGCCCTTGACGGCCACCCCCAGTACGGCGCCGGCGGTCCAGATGGACGGCAGGGTGTTGACCCCCTGGGCGACCCGCTCGGCGGTGTCCACCAGCCGGGTCAGCAGGATGCCGCCGACGGCCAGGGTCATGTCGCCGGCCAGGAAGCGGGGGGTGCAGCGGTCGGCGGAGGTGACCCGGTCGACGGTGACCAGGGTCCAGACGGTCAGCACCGCCAGGTAGCCGGCCGCGCCCAGGGGGTGCTCGTACTCGCGGAAGGCGAGGGCGAACAGCACCAGGGCGTAGCCCAGGGAGAGGACGCGGTAGGCCGTGAGCGCCCGCCACAGCGGCTGCTCCACGGACATCCGGGGAGCGGTGCGGGGCGGGGACTCAGGGGTGCGCATGACCCCTGAACCTATGCCACCTCGCGTCCACCGTCGGAGGGGGTGTCTCCTCCGTCCCGGTCACTTTCCTCGGCCGGGGACTCCTTGTCGGAGGCGGGTTCGACGGAGGTGGGTTCGGCCTTGTCGGAGGTCGGCTCGGCGGGGCCGGGGTCGCGGGCCCAGGCCTTGCGCTCGGCGGCCTCGCGCTTCTCGGCCTCGGCCATCTGGCGCTTGGCCTCGGTGGCGTAGATGTCCACGTACTCCTGGCCGGACAGCTTCATGATCGCGTACATCACCTCGTCGGTGACCGAACGCAGGACGAAGCGGTCCTGGTCCATGCCCTGGTAGCGGCTGAAGTCCAGGGGGGCGCCGATGCGGATGCCCGGGCGCATCAGCTTGGGGACCACCTTGCCCGGGGGCTGGATCTGTTCGGTGTCGATCATGGCGACCGGCAGCACCGGCGCCCCGGTGGCCAGCGCCACCCGGGCCAGCCCACCGGGCTTGCCCCGGTAGAGGCGGCCGTCGGGGGAACGGGTGCCCTCGGGGTAGATACCGAACAGCTCGCCGCTCTCGACCACCTTGATGCCGGCCCGTACGGCGGCGTCCCCGGCGCCCCGGCCGCCGGAGCGGTCCACCGGCAGCTGGCCGACGCCCTTGAAGAAGGCGGCCGTCAACTTGCCCTTCACCCCAGGGGAGTTGAAGTACTCGGCCTTGGCGATGAAGGTCACCTTGCGGTCCAGCATCGCCGGCAGGAAGAAGGAGTCGGAGAACGACAGGTGGTTGCTGGCCAGGATGGCCCCACCCTCGGCCGGCACGTGCTCCAGCCCCTCGACCCATGGCCGGAAGGCGAGTTTCAGCGTGCTGCCGATCGACAGCTTCATGACGCCGTAGAACAACCGAGGACCTCCCGAGTACGAAACGCAGGGCACCCTATCTCGCGCGCTCACCGGACGACGCACGGGGCTACCCCTGGTTACCCGAAACCCCTTCCGGGCCACCCCACTCGGCGGGGGACGAAGGCCGGTCGCCCCTGCCGTCCACCGGCGGTACGAACTAGGCTGGCGTCCACACCTCGTCGCCCCACCACCGAACCGGGACGCTCGCCGGGCGAGCGCCGAAGGGAGCCTCGGTGCACCTGCTGCCGCACGCTGAACCGCTGTACCACGAGGGCTCGTCGACCGGCGTGCTGCTGTGTCACGGCTTCACCGGCTCCCCCCAGTCCCTCAGGCCCTGGGCGGAGTACCTCGTCGCCCGGGGAATGACCGTCTCCCTGCCGCTGTTGCCCGGCCATGGGACACGTTGGGAGGACATGGAGCCGACCGGCTGGCAGGACTGGTACGCCATGGTGGACCGGGAACTGTGGCGGCTGCGGGAACGCTGCTCCACGGTGTTCGTCGCCGGACTCTCCATGGGCGGCGCCCTCGCTCTGCGGCTCGCGGCCCGGCACGGCGACGCGGTACGGGGCGTGATGCTGGTGAACCCGGCCATGACCTTCCCCCGGCTGGAGGGGCTGGTGCTGCCGGTGGGGCGGTTCCTGGTGCGCTCCGCCCCGGGCATCGTCAGCGACATCGCCAAGGGCCACGTGGCCGAGGTCGGCTACGCGCGGGTGCCCACCCGGGCGGCCCATTCCCTGTCCCGGTTCCTGCCGATGGTGCGGGGCGAACTCCCCCAGGTCACCCAGCCGTTGCTGCTGGCGCACAGCAGGATGGACCACGTGGTGCCCCCGGAGGACTCCCGCATCGTGCTGGAGCGGGTCTCCTCGGTGGACGTCACCGAGACCATCCTGGAGAACAGCTTCCACGTGGCCACCCTGGACCACGACGCGGAGACGATCTTCGCGGACAGCGTCGGCTTCGTCGAACGTCTCACCGCTGACAGCGGCGACATCGGCGGCACCGACGGCGACAGCGGCATCGGGGGCAGCGACGTCGGCGACAGCGGCGAGGTGAGGAAGGCGGCACGTGACGGAGTCTGAGACGGGCGCGAACAAGGGCGAGGAGCCCGACCCGCGCGCCCAGGACGAACGGCGCCCCAGCGAGGAGCGGGACGAGGCCACGCCGCACCCGCCCCTGGAGTCCGCCCCGGACGAGGCCGGCCCCTCCGGTGAGCACCGGGAGGAGGGCGGCGGCCCGGTGGCCCCCGACGAGCCCGGCGGGCCCGAGGGCACCGGGACCGCTCCGGTGACCGGTGGTGAGGCGAGCACGGACACCGGAACCTCGCGGCGCCGTGAGCCGACCCTGCCCGAGGACGAGGAGGCGGCCTGGGCCGCGATCGTGGCCGGCTACGGCCCGGAGCCCGCCGACCCCCCGGGCTTCTGGCAGCCCGACCCGGTGCGCGACGCCTCCGGTACGGCCGACCGCAAGGGCACCCCGACGAAGGACGAGCCCGCGTCCGGTTCCCCGGACGAGGGCACGGAAGGCGACCGGGCCGGTCAGGCGGACTCCGACAGCGGCGGGGAGAGCGACGCGACCGACCGGACCACCGCGAAGGACCCGGGCGACGCGGGCGACGCCAGTGGCACCGGTGACACGGAGGGCACGGCCAGCCGGAGCTTCACGGTCTACAAGGCCGGTGGCGGCCCCCGCGACTGGAAGCCCAGGGAACTGAGCGAGGACGAGGAGGAGGGGCACTTCGTACCGCCCGAACCGCCCCCGCTGCCCCAGACCGACGTCACCACCCGGTTCGCCTGGATCGCGGTGCTGGGCGGGCCGCTGCTGCTGTTCGGTTGCATCCTGCTCCAGCAACCCATGACCTGGTGGATCGTCACCCTGGGGCTGGGCGGTTTCCTCGGTGGCTTCGGCACCCTGGTGGCCCGGATGGGGGACGACGACGAGGACGACGACGACCCCGGTCGGGGCGCGGTGGTGTAGGGCCGACCGACCCCGGGCGCGGTGGCTCGGGGACCACGAGGGCGGGCGGAGACGCGGGGGCCCGAGTCACGGCCGTACGCCGTACCGGCACCCGCCTCGAAGCCATCGGGCCAGCCGGTCGCCGGCCGGCGGGAGTGTGCCCGTACCCCGTGGGCGGGTACGGCTACTGGCCGGCCGGCACCCTCAGTACGGCCAGCACCGGCAGGTGGTCGGTGGCGGCCCGCAGGTCGGTGTCCGTCAGCCCGGGCAGCCCACCGGGTTCCGACTCCGGTCGGGGCACCCCGCAGGCCAGCACCTGGACCGCCTCGGTGGCCAGTACCGCGTCGATGCGCTGGTGGGGGTCGCTCGGGGTCGAGGTGTGCTCGCCGCCCCAGGGGCTCACCGTCCAGCCGTCCTGGAGGGACCGGGCCAGCCGGCGGTAACTCCGGCCGTGGGGGCGCTCGTTGAGGTCACCGGCGACCACGGTGTACCGGCCGCCCCAGTCCCGTACCCGGTCCAGCAGCAGCCCGGTCTGGGCGCGGCGTTCGGCGGAGGCGAGGCTGAGGTGGCAGCTGAGCACGGACAGCCGGGCGGAGGGGCCGAACCTCAACCGGGCGGTGGCGAACCCCCGTTGGTGCAGTCCGGGGGTACGGGGCAGCAGCAGGTCCTCGGTCTCCTCCACGGTGGCGCGCAGGGAGGTGAGGATCATCGGCCCGCAGGCGGTGGCGCCCCCGGTGACGTAGACCAGATCAGTGGAGCGGGCCAGCCAGGCGGCGTGCTTGCGCCAGCGGAAGAAGCGGGGCGCCTCCTGTACGCACAGCACGTCGGGGGCGCAGGCCCGGACCACCCGGGCCAGGGCGTGCCGGTCGTCGCGCATCGAGCGGATGTTGTAGCTCAGCAGCCGTACCACGGCGGCCCCGCCGGGCTCGGTACGGGAGGAGGGCAACTGCACGCGGGAGACTCCTCGAAGTGGTGGCGGTCCGGGGACGCGGGAACGGCGAAGGGGCCGGAACGTGAGGTCACGTTCCGGCCCCCGTACGGGCTCAGCCCTGGCGTGCCAGGTCGGCGGCGCCCACCAGACCGGCGCGACCGCCCAGCCTGGCGGCGAGCACCTGGGCGTGCGGTCGCCACCGGCCGCCGACCAGCCAGCGGCGGTAGGACTTCACGATGGGTTGCAGCACCAGGTCGCCCTCGTCGGAGACCCCGCCGCCGATGATGAACGCCGAGGGGTCGAACAGGGAGGCCAGGTCGGCCAGTCCGGCGCCCACCCAGCGGGCCAGCTCCCGGAAGGCGTCCACGGCGACCGGGTCGCCGGCCCGGGCGGCCTGACTGACGTGCCGCCCCTCGATGCCGCTGGGCGTGCCGTCGCCCAGCCCCAGCAGGACCTCGGCCGACTCGGGGGTGGCCGCCGCGCGCTGCTGGGCGTAGCGCACCAGGGCACGGCCGGAGGCGTACTGCTCCCAGCAGCCCTGGCTGCCGCAACCGCACAGCAGGCCGTCCGGTACGACGCGGATGTGGCCGAACTCGGCGGCCACCCCGAAGCGTCCCCGGTGCAGTCGGCCGCCGATGATGATGCCGCCGCCCAGGCCGGTGCCGATGGTGATGCACACGACGTCGTCGTGGCCGCCGCCCGCTCCGAAGCGGTACTCCCCCCAGGCCGCCGCGTTGGCGTCGTTCTCCACCACGACCGGGAGGGAGACGCGCTGTTCGACCTTGTCCTTGAGCGCCTCGTGGCGCCAGTCGATGTTGGGGGCGAAGAGCACGGTGGCACGCTTGTCGTCCACGTAGCCGGCGGCGCCGATGCCCACCGCCTCGACCTGGTGCTCCGCGCTGACCGTGCGGACCGCCTCGGCGATGGCGTCCACCACCGCCTCGGCGGTGGGCGGGGTGGGGACGGTACAGGTCTCAAGGACCGCGCCCTCCTCGTCGACCACTCCAGCCGCGATCTTGGTGCCGCCGATGTCGACACCGATGGTGAGTCCCATGTGTCCCTCAGTTGTCAGTCGATCCCCGCCGCGGTTAACGGTACCGGAGCGCCACCAGGCCCCGTGCCGCCGACCACGTGGCGAAACGGGCACCCGGGAGGGGCGGTACGCCGCCGGGAGGACCGTCACCTGCGTGAATCGTCGCTGGACACGGCCCGGTGCCGAGGCCACGGGAACCGGGCCCCTTCGGTCACCGCGAAGGCCGGAACGGGCGGCGGACCGCCCCGGATCGACGCGCGGCCCCAAGTCACCCCCGTGACCGGTGGGTTGGCCGGGGCCCACGGTTCACCCGGGGCGGCGGGGCCCTATGTACCGGCCGAAACGGCCCCGGTGTCAGTCCAGCTCGATGTGCTCGCTCGCCGGACCCCCGTCCTCCCGACCCTCACCCGCACCAGGCCCAGAGCTGTCCCCCGAGCCGCCCCGCGGACCACCGTCACCTGAGTCCGAGCCGTCACGGGGGCTGGTGGAGCCCCGGTCGGTGGTCGGGGACGCGGCGGCGGGGGTGTCCTCCGCCGGTTCGCCGCTCGCGGACGGTTCGCCGGCCCCGCCGGCTCCTCCGTCCTCGGTGCCCCTGGTCCTCGGCACCCCGGAGGTGCGGCCGGTGGTCCAGTCCCGCTCGTGTTCGGTCACCACGGCCCGGTACGCCGACAGCAACTCCTGCCCGGCGGCGGCCAGGTGGTCCAGCACCTGGGGGTGCCGTTCGGCGACCGGTTCGAAGGCCTGCCGGGCCCGCTGGACCAGCTGCTCGGTGAGGTTCTGGGCGGCGTAGCCACCGACCGAGGTGGCCAGGGGACCGGCGACCTCGTTGACCTTGCGGCTCAGCGCGTCGGCCAGCCGCCGCAGTTCCTCGGCCGCGCTGCCCACCGGGGGCGGGCCGTACCGCTCACGGTGCCGGGCCCGCTGGTCCGCCAGGTCCTCCTCGCAGGCGGTCGCCCACGCGTCCGGGTCCGTCGGCTCACTGTCGGGGCGCTCGGCGGCGTCGCTCATCTCGGGCTCCCTACGCTTTCCGCTTTCCCCCGACCGTACCGGAGGGCCCGTCAGCCCGGACCCCCACCGGCCCCCGGGTCAGTCGCCCCGGGGCCACAGTCCGGGGTCGGGCTCGCACCGTACCCGCAGCTCGCCCTCGGTCAGGGCGGCGCCCACCACGGTGCAGCGGCGTAGCGCGGAGGGCAGGGGCAGTGCCCGGCGGACCGGGCCGACGGTGAGGAACAGTTCGTCGCCCCGGCGCACCAGGTCGACCTCCTCGCGTACCGCTCCGGGCAGGGGGATGTGCCAGACCAGCCGGCCCTCGGAGGTGAGCCGGTCCTCCACCCGGTGCCGTGGCGGCCGTTCGCCCGCCACCCCGGCCAACTCGCGCACCAGTGGCTCCAGCTCCTCCGCCGTACCGGGGGCGAGCCCCAGCTGCGGCAGCCGTACGGTCGGGGCCAGCCGCTCCAACTCCCCCAGGGCGGCGTCCTGTTGCCGCCGCAGGGACCGCAACGGTTCTTCCCCGGCGTGCGGGGGCAGCACCCGGTTGGCGACCAGGGCGTCGCACCGCGACTGGAGCAGGGCGAGCCCGGCCCGGGCCGAGCGCAGCGGTTCGACCACGTGCGGTCCCGGTTCGGTGACCAGGCGGACCCGGGTGGCGGGTGCCTCCACCGTGGACTGGGCGTGGGCCAGCGTGGCGTCCCAGCGGGCGGCCGTCTCGTACAGCCAGGGCGCCGGCATCGGCACTCCGACCAGTTGGGCCAGCAGGGGGCGCAGAGCACGGGCGGCCTGGCGCTCGGCGGGCAGCAGTCGGGCGAGGTAGCGGCGCAGCTGTTCGGGAAGGGCGAGGAGGCGCAGGGTCTCCGGCAGCGGCGGCAGGTCGAGGACCACCGTGGTGTCCGCCAGGGTGGCGGTGTGCGCCAACACCCCCAGCCAGTAGAGGGTGTGGGCCCCGGGGAGCGGGGTGACCTCCTCCTCGGCCAGCGGTGCGGTGCCCAGCACCTCCCACAGGGCGTGCCCGGGTTCGGTCAGCCGCTCCACCTGGCGGCGTTCACCCGCCGCCGGGTCGAGTCGAGCCACGGTCAGTCCGGGCAGCGCGGAGGGCCGTTCGGCGCTCCAGGGGGCCCGGGCCGGTGGCGGGGAGGTGGCCGGGGCGTCCGCCAACTCCAGCAGGGGGGCCAGCCGCGTCCAGGGAGCGGGGCTCAGCAGCAGGACGCGTCGGCCCCCGCCCGCCCGGGCCTCCGCCCACGCGGTGGCGGCGGCCACGGTGGTGCGTCCGGCGCCGCCGAGTCCGGTGACCAGGACCGTGCCGGGGCCCGTCGGCTCGGCCGGCTCCGAGGGGGCCGGTGAACTCCCCGACGGCTGGGCGGAGTTGGCGGGGCCGGGGGTACGCGGTACGGGCACGGGTCAGTCGGAGCTGTCCGCCTCGCCGGACTCCACCCGCTTCTTCAACCCGGCCAGCGCCCGGTCGATGATGACCTTCTCGGCCTTGCGCTTAATCATGCCGAGCATGGGGATCTTGACGTCCACGGTGAGCTGGTAGCGCACCTCGGTACGGGCGCCGCCGTCCAGCGGCGTCAGCAGGTAGGCGCCGTCGAGGGAGCGCAGCATCTGGGAGTTGACCAGGCTCCAGCGGACCTCGTGGGCGCTGACCCACTCGTAGGCGAGGGTGTGGTCGTCCTTGATGGCCCCGGCGTCCAGCAGCAGCCGTACCTTCTCGGCCTGGCCCGCCTCGTCCCGGGCGACGACCTCGGCCTCCTTCACCTCGCCGGTCCACTCCGGGTACCGCTCGAAGTCGGAGATCACCCCCATCACCCGTTCCGGGCTGGCCTCGATGGTGATCTGTGAGCTGGTGTGTTCGGCCATCGACGTGGCTCCTCGCTTCCCCGGTACGCCCTGCTTGCCCCGGAAGGCTACCGCGCGCCGGAGGCCCGGGATCCCGCCGCTACCACTCCAGCACCCACGGCTCACCCCGGGCCTTGAAGTGGCCGACGTTGACGCACTCGGTGGCGCCGACCCGCATCCGGGGCACCAGCGGCTGGTGGACGTGTCCGAACAGGTGGTAGCGGGGCCTGGTCTGGTGCAGCGCCTCCAACAGGGCCTCGCTGCCCCGCTCGAAGCGGCGGGCCACCACGTCGTAGCAGAGGTCGGGGATGTCCGGCGGGATGTGCGAGCACAGCACGTCCACCGGGCCGAGGGCGGCGACCCGGGCGGCGTAGACCTCCTCGTCCACCTCGTAGGGGGTGCGCATCGGGGTGGGCAGCCCGCCCCCGACGAACCCGAAGCGCCAGCCGTCGAGTTCGACCACCTGCCCGTCCAGCACCGTGACCCCCTCGTGGGCGAACTCCGGCCACAGCCGGGGCAGGTCAACGTTGCCGTAGGTGGCGTAGGTGGGGGTGGGCAGGGCGGCGAACAGTTCGGTGTACTGCCGGCGTACGGCCTGCTCGATGAGGACCATGGGGTCTCCGTCGACCCGGGCCCACAGCCCCCGGGACAGCTCCCGGGCCTCGGTGAAGCGCCGTTCGGTGCGCAGCCGCACGTAGCGGTCGGCCATGTCCTCGCCGAACAGTTCGGGGAAGATGCCGCGCGAGTGGTCCGCGTAGTCCAGGAACATCACCAGGTCGCCGAGGCAGACCAGGGCGTCGGCTCCCTCTCCGGCCCTGGCCAGGTCGTCCCGGTTGCCGTGTACGTCGCTCACCACGTGGACTCGCATGGCGACACCCTAGGTCGGGGCCACCGTCGGTGACAGGGGACGTCGGGCGCCGGACGCCCCGGGCCCGCGACGGGCCGCCCGTGACCGGCCCGTCGCGTCCGGTGAGAGGCGGGAAACGGAGGTGGCAGTGCCGTGTAAGACGCGGGGAGGTCCCCGGGACGAGGGCGCGCGCCGAGACGTCCCTCGCCTACGCTCGAAGGTGTCCACCCATCGCGGCCTGTGACGCACCGAACATCTGGGCGGTCCCCCTGTTCGACCGCTCTACCACTCGGTAACGTCGCACCGCCATACCGAGAGCGGCGATTTCGGGATCGAGCCGTGGGAGCCCGCCCCACCCAGCACCCGCCGGCGTCGACGAGGAGCAGTCTTGCGCGAGTTCAGCCTTCCGGCCCTTTACGAGGTCCCCGCCGACGGCAACCTCACGGACCTGATCCGACGCAACGCGCGGCAGGACCCGCATCGTACGGTGATCGCCCGCAAGCGGGACGACGCCTGGGTGGACGTCACCGCCGGCGAGTTCCTCGCCGAGGTCAACGAGGTCGCCAAGGGACTGATCGCCTCCGGTGTGCGGGCCGGCGACCGGGTGGCCCTGATGTCCCGCACCCGCTACGAGTGGACCCTGCTGGACTTCGCCATCTGGAGCGCCGGGGCGGTCACCGTTCCGGTGTACGAGACCAGCTCCCCCGAGCAGATCGCCTGGATCCTCGGTGACTCCCAGGCGGTCGCCGCCGTGGTGGAGACCGAGGCGCACCGGGAGGCGGTGGAGTCGGTCCGCGACCGGCTGCCGGAGCTGAACGACCTGTGGTGCCTGGACGGACAGCCGGCCGCCGTCAAGGAGTTGGCCGCCGCCGGGGCGGACATCGACGACGCCACCGTGAACCGACGGGCCTCCACCGCCCGGGCCGACGACCCGGCCACCCTCGTCTACACCTCGGGCACCACCGGGCGGCCCAAGGGCTGTGTGCTGACCCACCGCAGCTTCTTCGCCGAGTGCGGCAACGTGGTCGAGAGACTGAAGCCGATGTTCGGCGACGAGAACGGCTCGGTGCTGCTGTTCCTTCCGGTCGCCCACGTGCTGGGCCGACTGGTGCAGGTGGCCGCCGTGATGGCCCCGATCCGGCTGGGGCACGTGTCCGACGTCAAGGCGCTCACCGACGAGCTGGCCAGCTTCCGGCCCACCATGGTGCTGGGGGTGCCCCGGGTCTTCGAGAAGGTCTTCAACTCCGCGCGGGCACAGGCGCGGTCCAACGGCCGGGGTCGCGTCTTCGACTGGGCCGCCGACTGCGCCATCGCCTACAGCCGCGCCCTGGACTCCGCCGAGGGCCCCTCCGCCGGACTGCGGTGGCGCCACCGGCTGTTCGACCGGCTGGTGTTCCGCAAGCTGCGGGCCGTCCTGGGCGGCCGGGTCACCCACGCCATCTCCGGCGGCGCCCCACTCGGCGAGCGGCTGGGCCACTTCTACCGGGGCGTCGGCCTGGTGGTGCTGGAGGGGTACGGGCTGACCGAGTCCTGCGCGGCCACCGCCTTCAACCCGTACGACCGGCCCAAGATCGGCACCGTGGGGCAGCCGCTGCCCGGCTCGGTGGTCCGCATCGCCGACGACGGCGAGGTGCTGCTGTACGGCGAGCACCTGTTCACCGGCTACTGGAACAACCAGCAGGCCACCGAGGAGGCCATGGCGGACGGCTGGTTCCACACCGGTGACCTGGGCGAACTCGACGAGGACGGCTACCTGCGCATCACCGGCCGCAAGAAGGAGATCCTGGTGACCGCCGGCGGCAAGAACGTGGCGCCGGCGGTGATCGAGGACCGGATGCGGGCCCACCCCCTGGTCGCCGAGTGCATGGTGGTCGGCGACGGCCGCCCCTTCGTGGCCGCGCTGCTGACCGTGGACGACGAGTTCCTGCCGCGCTGGGCCGGCGACCACGGCAAGCGGGGGCTCAGCAGAGCCGAACTCCTCGCCGACGCCGACCTGTTGGCCAGCCTCCAGCAGGCGGTGGACGAGGGCAACAAGGCGGTCTCCCGTGCCGAGTCGGTGCGTAAGTTCGCCGTACTGGACACCCAGTTCACCGAGGAGTCGGGGCACATCACCCCCTCACTGAAGCTTAAACGGGGCGTGGTGACCAAGGACTTCGCCGAACAGATCGAGGCCCTCTACCGCTGAACCGCCCCCGACGACCGGGCGCGCCCCACCGCCCGGCGTCCGGCTCAGAGCAGTTCCTCCAGCCGTCGGGCCACCCGCTCCCAACGCCACCGCTGGAGCACCCACTCCCGGCCCCGCTCACCCATCCGCCGCCGCAGCTCCGCGTCACCGAGCAGCACGGTGATCCGCTCCGCCACCGCCGAGGGGTCCTCCCCCCGCACCACCCAGCCGGTCTCCCCCTCCAGCACCGCGTCCGGCGCCCCGCCGGAGTCCCCGGCCACCACCGGCAGCCCGGTGGCCGAGGCCTCCAGGTAGACCATCCCCAGCCCCTCCACGTCCAGGCCCCCTCGGCGGGTGCGGCAGGGCATGGCGAACACGTCCCCGGCCCCGTAGTGGGCCGGCAGCGCCGCCCAGGGCACCTCGCCGGTGAAGCGCACCGCGTCGGTGACCCCCGTGCGGGCGGCCAGCCGCTCCAACTCCCGCCGGTAGGGCCCTCCGCCGACCACCAGCAGCACCGCCTCCGGCTGCTGGCGCAGCACCGCGGGCAGCGCCCGGATCAGGGTGTCCTGGCCCTTGCGCGGCACCAGCCGGGAGACGCACACCACCACCGGGCGGTCCCGCAGGCCCAGCCGGGCGCGCAGTTCGGCCCCGCCCGAGTCGGGGTGGAAGGTGGTCTCGTCCACCCCCGGGGTCAGCCGCACCATGCGCGCGGCGTCCTCGGGGCGCAGCGCCCGGGCGATACGGGCACGGGTGTACTCGCCGAGGTAGGTGACCGTGTCGCACTCCCGGCCGACGCGCCGCAACAGCTCGCGGGCGGCCGGCAGTTGGGCCCAGCCGGCCTCGTGGCCGTGGGTGGTGGCCACCAGCCGTCGGGCGCCGGCCCGGCGCAGTGCGGGCGCCAGCAGGCCGAGGGGGGCTGCGGCTCCGAACCACACCGAGCGGCAGCCGTGTTCGCGCAGCAGTTCCACGGCCCGGCGCCGTACCCCGGGGGTGGGCAGCAGCAGGGTGGTACGGTCCCGCACCACGGTGAAGGGCTGCTCACGGTCGAACAGGGCGGTGGCCGCGATCCCCGCCGGGCCGCCCTTCCAGGTGGAGGCGTAGACCACGACCTGATCCGGGTCCAGGCGCAGCGCCATGCTGTGCAGGAACGCCTGGATGCCTCCGGGACGCGGAGGGAAGTCGTTGGTGACGATCAGCGTCTTGTCCATCGCGGCGAACAGTACCCAACCGGCGCGGCTACGCTGCGCCCACGGCGAACCGGGAGGGGGCGGGATGCGAGGGACCGGACCGAGGGCGGCGGCGGTGACCGTCTGGCTGCTCACCCGGGCGGTGTTGCTGCTGTGCGTCTTCGGCGCCCTCACCCTCTCCGGGCCCGACGTCACCTCCGACATCCGGGTCATCTACGCCGGCTGGGCGGACCTGCTGGGCGACGGCTCCTTCCCCCACGACGACGTGACCTGGCAGTACCCCCCGCTGGCCGCGCTACCGGTGCTGGCGCCCACCCTGCTGCCGTGGAGCTACCCCACCGGCTTCTTCCTGCTGGCCTGCGCCACCGACGCGGGTGTGCTGGCCCTGCTGTGGCGGGCCGCCGCCCGCCCGGGCGCCTCCCCGGCCGGGGTGTGGGTGTGGATCGCCGGACTGCCCCTGCTGGGGCCCACCGCCTACGCCCGGTACGACGTGATGGTCACCGCCCTGGTGGTGGGCGCCCTGCTGCTGGCGGTGCGCCATCCCCGTACCGCCGGGGTGCTGTGCGGGCTGGGCGCGATGACCAAGGTGTGGCCGGCGCTGCTGCTGGTCGGCCTCGCCCGGGACTCGCGGGGCCGGCGGCTGCTGGTCGGGACGCTGTGTACGGCCGTGGGCACGCTGGCGCTGTGCCTGCTGGCCGCCCCCGGGTCGCTGAACTTCCTGTTCGCCCAGCGGGACCGGGGCACCGAGGTGGAGTCGCTCGGGGCGATGGTCTTCCACCTGTGGCGCTGGTTCGGCTGGGAGGGGCGGGTGGAACTCCACTACGGCTCCATGGAGTTCCTCGGCCCCCACGTGCCCCTGGTCAGCACCCTGGCCCTGGCCCTCAACCTGGCCGCCTTCGGCTGGCTGCTGCTGTGGCGGCTCCGGGCCACCCGCAACGGCTGGCTGTCCGACCTGGGTGACGGAACCCTGTGGGCCGACGCGGCCTTCGTGGCGGTGCTGCTGTTCACCACCACCAGCCGGGTCATCAGCCCCCAGTACCTGCTGTGGCTGGTGGGCGTCGGCGCGGTCTGCCTCACCCGTCGGGGCAGCCGCCAACAGGGCCCGGTCCTGCTGGTGTTGCCCGCCTGCGGGCTGACCCTGCTGGAGTTCCCCCTCGGCTTCGCCCACGTGGTGGCCAGCGACGGCTGGGGCGTCACCCTGCTCGGCCTGCGCAACGGGCTGCTGGTGGCCGCCTGTGTGTGGGGCGGGCTACGGCTCTGGCGGGCTCCGACCCCCCGGCGACCCGCCCCGACGGCTCCACCGGCCCGGACGGCTCCCGGGCAGCGGTCCGCGCGGCGGGGGCGGCACCGCGCGGGCGGCGGGCCCTCCCACCAGGCGCCTCAGCCCAGTTCCTCGCGCAGGTAGTCCCGCCAGCGCTGGGTGAACCGCGCCTGGTCCACGTCCAGTACCCGCCGCAGGGCACGGTCCGCGCTCTCGCCCCGGCCCACCCGCTGGTACAGCTCGACCAGCCGGGCCTCTCCCCACTGGCGGGCCACCATCCGGCAGGCCAGCCAGCTTCCCTCGTAGGCCCGGGCCATCCGGTTCGCGTCGGCCCCGAAGCGGAAGTCCGCGCCGCCGGGCAGGCGTTCGGGCACCGTGCGCCCGTGGACGGCCTCGGTCAGTTCGGGCGCGGCCTGGCGGGGTTCCACTCCGGTGCCCCGGTAGCCGACCCAGTCCGCGAAGCCCTCCGACAGCCACATCGGCGTGGTGGGGCCGGTACGTTCCCGGGTGGCGACATGGGTGGTCTCGTGGGTCATCACCAGTTGCTGGCCCCGCCGGCTGAGCAGGGGGAACGCCTCGGGGTTGACCAGTACGCGGTCCCCTCCGGGCCGTTCGCCGGCCCCGGTGGACCCGGCGGTGACGGCGGCGATCCCCGTGTAGCCCCCGGCCGGCTGCCCCAGCATCCGAGCCAGCTGCCGGGTCGAGCGGGGCACCTCCACCACCACCCGGTCCCGCCAGCGTTCCGGCCACACCCGGGACACGGCGGGCACCGCGCGGTCGGCCACCCGGGCCAGGGACCGCAGCTCGGAGAGGCGGCGGTCGCTGCCCAGGACCACCGAGTGCCGGCCGGACACCACCCGCAGCCGGCCCTCGTCCCACAACTGCCGCGCGCTGTCGGGGAGTTCGCCGGCCAGGTACCAGTCGGTGCCCCGCCTGACCACCCGGTACCGCTCCTCGGCGGTGACGGTCGCCGTGGCCGGACCCCGCAGCCGGTACCGCAGCTGTGCCTCGGCCCTGCCCCGGCCGGCGTCCACCGCGCGCACCCGGTACGAGAACCGGGCCAGGGGCAGCCGGTGGAGGTTGTCGACCACCCGCCGCTGACGCTCCCGGTACCCGGACGCCCGGGGGTCCACCTCGGCCAGGTAGGCGGAACGGTCACCGTGCAGCACCGCCGCCGCCTGCCGGTCCAGGGCGGCCTGCACGGCCTGGTGGGGTGCGGCCACCCGGGAGGAGCCGGCGACGCACAGCCCCGCCAGCAGCGCCGTGACCAGTGCCATCCGTACCGCTCGCGGCCAGCTCACCGCGCCCCGCCCCTTCGCCTGCCCATCTGGGTGATCCTACGGCGGCCCGCCGAGGGGCGCCGTAGGGCGCCGGGAAGCGCGGGGAAGCACCGAGAAGCGCTGAGAAGCACCGAACGACCCGAACGACGCCGAACAACACAGCCCGGCCCACGAAAGACGTCCGGGCGGCCTGGAGGCCGCCCGGACGTCAGTGGAGTGCTCGGGGGTCAGCCGACGCGGGCGCCGAACTGGAAGGGCATGTTGTTGATGGACTCGTACCGCACGCTGGCGCCGGGCTTCGGCGCGTGCAGGATCTGTCCGTTGCCGGCGTAGAAGCCGACGTGATGCAGGTCGCCGTAGAAGAAGACCAGGTCGCCGGGCTTCAGCGCGTCCCGTCCGACCCGGGTGCCGGCGCCGGTCTGCGCCTGGGAGGTACGCGGGATGGAGACCCCGGCCTGGTTGAAGGCCCACGAGGTCAGCCCGGAGCAGTCGAAGGAGCTGGGACCGGTGGCACCCCACACGTAGGGGGAACCGATCTTGCTCTTGGCCGCGGCGAGCGCGGCAGCCGCCCGCTGCGAGGCGGAGGCGTCGCCCCCGAGGTCCACGCGGTCGGAGGAGTCGCGGTTGGCGCGCTCCTCCTTCTTCTGGATCGCCTCGCGCTCCTTGGCGGACAGGGAGTTGAGCAGGCGCTGCGCCTTGGACAGCTTCGCCTGGATGCTCTTCTTCTTGTCGCCCAGTTCCTTGCGGGTCTCCGCCAGGTTCTTCAGCTTGGAGGACGCCTGGGACCGCTGCTGGGCCAGGGTGCGCTGCTTGTTCTGGATCTTCTTGAGCGCCTTGACCTGCTTGGCGCTCAGCTGGTCAAGGGTGGAGGCCTTGTCCAGGTAGTTGTCCGGGTCGGAGGAGAGGAACAGCTGCAGGGACGGGTCGATGCCACCGCCCCGGTACTGCGCGGTCGCCATCGAACCCAGGCCGTTACGCAGGGAGTTGAGGTCCTGCTGGCCACGGGCGACGGTGTCCTGGAGGTTGCTGACCTCCTTGGTCAGCTTGCCCTGCTTCTCCTTGGCGCCGTTGTAGCTCTCGGTGGCCGCCTCGGCCTCCTCGTAGAGCTTGTCGACCTTGGCCTTCACCTCGCTCTTGGAGGGCTTCGGGTCCGCGTGAGCGGCCTGAGAGGTGAGGGCGACGGCCGCAGCCGCGGTCGCGGTGAGTGCGGTCACACGGGTGCGGCTTGGCTGCCTGGGACGACGGTGGGACGCCACTGGGGCGATCTCCTTCTTCCTCAGCCGCCTGCCGGGCATCCGCTGCCCCGGCTCCAGGACCGTCAAGGTCCGTGGATTCGGCGGGCCTTCGCTGTCATCCCCGTTGGATGATCAACCGCGCGAAGGTTTCGGGCCAGACACTAGCCACGGCTCGTAGATCGGATCAAATCTTTCGAGGGAAAAACTGGGGCGCCGCGAGCATTCTTTGCCAACATCACACGGTGTGCGACGGCCAGTTGACGTTCCGTGGGAACGAAACGGACAACCCGGGCCGTGGCCACACCGGCCCCAACGGGCCGTCAGCCGCCGAAGTTTGGCCGTCCGCCCATCCGGGCAAGCCGCTCCAGCACCCCACGCGGGAGACCCCGGACGACTCCACGGAACCGGGGGAACGGCACCCACCGGCCGGGACGAAACGGGTCGAACACCCCGCCGGACAGCGCCCGTCAGGTACGACCCAGCCTCCGCAACAACAGCGCCGACGCCACCGGGCGGGCCCCCGCCGCCGCGACCCCGTCCGCCACCTCGCGGTCGGTGGAGGCCACCACCACCGGACGGCCGGGAGGTTCGGCCCGCACCAGCCGCCGGATCAACTCGTCGGCCGTCTGCCCCGGCTGGGAGAACAGCACCCGCACTCCCCGGGGCGGGGCCAACAGCACCGGGGCGGCCAGCTCCGCGCCGTCGAAGACACAGGTGACCTCCGCGCCGGACTGGGCGGCCAGCGCCGACAGTCCGCCCAACAGCCGCAACCGCTGCTTCTCCAGGGGGAGTTGGGGGTAGCCGGTCTTGGTGACGTTGTAGCCGTCCACCACCAGATGGGACTGCGGCAGGGCCAGCAACTGGTCCAACAGCTCCGGGTCGTCCTCCGACAGCGCCCGGGCAGCCACGTCCTTCGGCGTCATCCGCTCCGGGGCCACCGCGTCCACCGTCTCCGCCGGCCGGCTCTCCACCGGGGGCAGCGCCAACTCCCGACGCAGTCCGGTCGCGGCCTCCAACACGGTGTCCAACAGCAGCCGCAGCCGCATGTCCGCCACGCTGCGCCCCTCCCGGGCCGCACGCCGGGAGGCCTCCAGAGTCGACTCGGCCTCGGCCAGTCGGGCCCGTAGCCGCCGGGCCTCCCCCTCGGCCGCCGCCGTGGCCGTCTGCCCCTGGGACCGCACCGAGTCCACCTCGGCCCGCGCCTTGCGCAGTGCCGCCTCGCCCCGGCGCACGTCGCTCTGGGCGCTGCGCAACTTCCGCTGGGTGGCCTCCAGTTCCTTGCGCAGCGTCTCCAGTTCCCGGCGGTGCCTCTCCTGCTCCTGGCGCGCCGCGCCCCGGGCCTCGGTCAGCTCCTCGCGCAGCCGCGCCAGTTCCCGTTCGGCCGCCTCGCCGGCCCGCTCCGCCTGGGCGCGCTGGGCCTCCTCGCCGGCGGCGCTCACCAGCTTCACCCAGTCCCCGGGGCGCAGCACGTAGGCGACCGCCGCCACGTCCACCGGGTCGGCGGCGGCCGGTGCCGGGCCGGACTCCAGGGCCTGGGTGAGTTCCGGCAGCTGCTCCCTGAGCCGGCTGGCGATCCGCTGGCGGAAGACCGGTTCCTGTTCCAGGGCGGTCGCGATGGCGTGGGCGCCGAACTTGATGCGGCGCTGCGGGGTGAACCGGGCGTACTGCCGCAGGGGGGCCGGGAGTTCGGTCAGCGTGAGGTCGCCCAGGGCGTCCCCGGCCAGGGCCACCACCTTGCGGCGGACCTTCTCCGGCAACGGACGGCCCAGCTCCTCCCGTGAGGTCTCCGCCTCGCCGCCCGACTCATCCATGACCGCGCACTCCCGCCTGATCGACCTGACCGACTACACCCACGAGCCGGGGCGCGCCGGATGTCCCGCCACACCGAGCGCGTCGGTCCCCTCCGCCGAGGCACGCACCGCGTCCCCGCCGGTCCGGGGCGCGTCACCACGGGCGGGTCGGAGACCCGACGGACGGCCGGGACGAGGGGCTCGTACGGAGCGGGGGATCGTCATGCTGTCGTCCTTCTGCCTCTTCGACGCGGAGTCTCCCCGTGGGCCTGCCGTGGGGGTGGGGGTGCACCCCGGGGGCGGGCCGTCACTCCCCATTGGTGTGGCCGGTGAACCGGTGGTGACGGTACGCGCGGCGTTGGGGGTCACCTTACGACCTGCGGCGGTCGGCGTGTGTCGAGCGGGCTCCTCCGCGTCGCGACCGTCATGATCCGCCCATGTCCACCACGCCCCCCACACGCCACGACCCCGCCCGGTCCACACCTCAGCCGGACACCCTCCACTCCCCCCGGGGCGGCCGGCCGACACGGGCCCGCCCCCTGATCACCCGGGGGCTGATGGCCGTCTGCGGGCTGAGCTTCCTGCTCGGCCCGGCGTCCGGCTTCTTCCCGGCGTACGGCACCGGGCGGGACCTGTGGGAGACCCAGTCGGCGTACTTCCACCGCTGGGGGCTGGTGCCCCACGAACTGTGGAACGGTCACCAGCCCGAGACCCTGCTGACCCCCCTGTCGGCGCTGTTCCTGCACGGCAACTGGATCCACCTGCTGGGCAACCTGCTGTTCCTGTCGGTGTTCGGCGGGCTGGTGGAACAGCGGCTGGGCCGCTGGCGGTTTCTCGCCTGCTACCTGACCGTGGGCTGCTGCACCATGCTGAGCTACGCGGCCGTGTACCCCGACTCCACCCAGACCCTGGTGGGCGCCTCCGGCTCCATCTCCGGGGTGCTGGGCGTCTTCCTCTGGCTGTTCCCCCGGCACCGGGTCACCAGTGTGTTCCCGTTCCTGCTGTTCCTGCCGCTGCGGTTCCCGGCCTGGATGGTGCTGGTGTTCTGGGTGGTGCTCCAGTCGCTGGCCGTACGCGCGGACAGCCAGGCCCCCGGGGTCGCCTACCTCACCCATGTGATCGGCTTCGCCCTCGGACTGGCCTACGCGGTGGTGTTCCGCCGGCGTCACCCCGAGGCGCCGCCTGAGCCCGGGCCGGGTGGGCGGTGAGTCTAGAGTGAGCGGACCGCCTTGGGAGGAGACCCCGTGATCACTTCGATCGTGCTCATCAGGACCAGCACCGACCGCATCCCGGAGATCGCCGAGCAGATCGCCGCGCTGGAGGGGGTCAGCGAGGTGTACTCGGTGACCGGAGCCCACGATCTGATCGCGCTGGTACGGGTGGCCCGCCACGACGACCTGGCCGACGTGATCCCCGGACGGATCAGCAAGGTGCCCGGGGTGCAGTCCACCGAGACCCACATCGCCTTCCGCACCTACTCCCAGCACGACCTGGAGGCGGCGTTCGCCATCGGGCTGGACGCCTGACCCGGGTCCCTCGGGCCGGCACCCGCCCTCAGCGGTGACCGGGGCGCCGTTCGGCTCCCGAGGGGTCGGCGACCGCGTTCCGGTGCCGTCACCCCGGGCGGCTCCGTACCGGGCCGTGGGCCCGTGGACGGCGCCCGGGGAAACCGGGAAGCAGCCCCGGTACGTCGCTGACCGCGAGGGCCACCACGCCCCGTAACCCCCGCCGCGAGACGCGCCGCCCCGGTACGCCCCCCCAACGCCCAGCCGCTCAGCGCTCCGCGCCACGGGCCCCGGCGTCACTGTCCGGGACGCAGCGGCCGTTCTCGGTGTGGTAGCTCCACCGGGCGCCCCGCCGCACCAACTCGTCCACGGCGGCCACCAGTCGGTCCACGTGCTCGTCGGGGGTGCCGACGCCGAAGCTGACCCGCACGGCGTTCAGCGAGGTGGCGTCGGCCCCTCCCTCGGGGGCACCGCACTCGGCGGAGACGCCCTGGTCCGCGCCCAGCAGGTGCCGCAGCAGGGGGTGGGCGCAGAACAGCCCGTCCCGGACCCCGATGCCGTACTCGGCGGACAGGGCGGCGGCCAGGTGGGAGCTGTTCCAGCCGTCCACCACGAAGGACAGCACCCCCACCCGCCCGGTGTCCGACTCCTCGCCGAACAGCGACAGTTGCCGCACCCCGGGCACCCGCGCCAGACCGGAACGCAGCCGCTCCAGCAACTCCCGCTCCCGGGTGACCAGGGCGGGGAAGCCGATGTCCTCCAGGGCCCGGCAGGCGGCGGCGATGGAGTAGGCGCCGATGACGTTGGGGGAACCGGCCTCGTGGCGGGCCTCCCCCTCCCGCCAGGTGACCTCCAGGGTTCCGTCCTCGCCCCTGGCCACCTGGGCGCTGGCCCCTCCCCCGGCCAGGTAGGGCTCGGCCTCGGCCAGCCAGTCGGCGCGGCCGGCGAGCACCCCGGCGCCGAAGGGGGCGTACAGCTTGTGGCCGGAGAAGGCGATCCAGTCCACGTCCCAGGCGCGGACGTCCACCGGGTGGTGCGGCACCAACTGGGCGGCGTCCAGGACCACTCGGGCCCCGTGGCGGTGCGCCACCTCGGTCAGCTCCCGTACCGGCCAGACCTCTCCGGTGACGTTGGACGCCCCGGTGACGCACAGCAGCTTGGGTCCCTCGGGGGCCTCGGCGAGCGCCTCCCGGAGCTGTTCGACGGCCTGCCGGGCGGAGCGGGGTACCGCCAGCACGGTGGTGGGGTGGGCGCTCCAGGGCAGCAGCGAGGCGTGGTGCTCGGTCTCGAACACCCACACCCGGGTGTCGGCCGGCAGGGCGGAGGCCAGCAGGTTGAGGGAGTCGGTGGTGGAGCGGGTGAACACCAACTGGTCCTCGTCGCGGCAGCGCAGGAAGTCCCGCACGGTCCGGCGGCTGCGCTCGTACAGGTCGGTGGACAGCTGGGAGAGGTAGCCGGCACCCCGGTGGACGCTGGCGTAGTACGGGGCGTACGCGGCGACCTCGTCCCACACCCGCCGGAGGGCGGGGGCGCTGGCCGCGTAGTCCAGGGCGGCGTACTCCACCTCGCCACCGGTCACCAGCGGCACCCTCACCCCCCGGCCCAGTACGGCCGGTTGGGCCTCGTTGTCACACTCCACGGTGGACGGGGCGGAGGCGGAGAGCACGGCGGAGGAATCAACAAAAGGCATGACATAACTCCTGTGGAGCGGCGGGCGGCGTCCACGCGAGGGCGGAGGCGGCCCACGAGGCGGGCGTACGAGGAGGGAGACGGCCGCGACCACGAGGGGCGGGCCGGGTGAACGGGCCTGAGGCGAACCAGTGGCTCGGCACCTTCGGCGTACGGTCGCCGGAAACCGAGCGGGGGCGCGTCAGGCCTAGGACATTCGCTTGCTCACGGGAATCTCCCTCGTCACCAGGACCCCTGGAGTGTGCGAGGGGTCCGCGCTTGCCGTAGACCCTGCTGTCGTACGGCCCGGTCATCACCCGGGGCACCCCGCCACGGACGGAGGGTTGCCGGACAGCGGGCCGGGGCCTTGATCGCTGTCGCTCGTGACCTGCCGCGAGTATGCCACAGCGGCGGTATGCCGGAAACCGGCGTCCTTCCCCCGGACGGCGAGGGCTTGGTCACACCCGGGACGAGCCCGGACGCGGCACGGCCCGCCCCCACGGCGTACGGCGGTGGGGGCGGGCCGGGACGGGAACGGCCCGGGGAAGCACTCCCCCGGGCCGGCGCTCCGCGTCAGTGGTGACTGGCCCTCACCCAGCGCTCCAGGGCGGCCTTCGCCGCCCCCGAGTCCAGGGAGTCGGCGGCCTTCGCCATCCCCGAGGCGAGGCGCTCCTCCAGCGGCCCGTCGGCCGGTTCCAGGGAGGTGAGCGCGGCGGCGGAGTTCAGCAGCACCGCGTCCCGCACCGGGCCGCGCTCCCCGTCCAGCAACCTGCGGGCGACGTCGGCGTTGTACGCGGCGTCCGCGCCCCGCAGGGCCTCCACCGGCACCAGTTCCAGACCCACGTCGCGGGGGTCGAAGCTCTGCTGGCGCACCTGCCCCTCCCGCACCTCCCACACCGTGGAGGTCGCGGTGGTGGTCAGTTCGTCCAGCCCGTCGTCGCCCCGGAAGACCAGGGCGGAGGAACCCCGGGCCGCCAGTACCCCGGCCAGGATCGGGGCCATCCGGGCGTCCGCGACCCCGGTGGCCTGGGCCCGCACCCGGGCGGGGTTGGTGAGCGGTCCCAGGAAGTTGAAGAAGGTCGGTACCCCCAACTCCCGCCGCGCGGCGGCCACATGGCGCAGCGCGGGATGGAAGCGGACCGCGAAGCAGAAGGTGATCCCGGCTTCGGCGGCCACCGGGGCGACCCGGTCCACCGGCAGTTCCAGGTTGACGCCCAGCTTCTCCAGCACGTCCGAGGCGCCGCTGGCCGAGGAGGCGGCGCGGTTGCCGTGCTTGACCACGGTGGCCCCGGTGCCGGCGACCACGATCGCGGACATGGTGGAGATGTTGACGGTACGGGCCCGGTCTCCCCCGGTACCCACGATGTCCACGGCGGGGCCCGGCACCTCGATGGTGGAGGCGTGCTCGTACATGGTGCGCACCAGGCCGGTGATCTCCTCCACCGTCTCACCCTTGGCCCGCAGGGCCACCGCGAAGCCGGCGATCTGGGCGCCGGTGGCCTCACCGCTCATCACCCGGTCCATGGCCCAGGCGGTGTCCTCCGCGCTGAGGTCCCTACCGGCCAGCAGCGCGCCCAGCAGGTCGGGCCAGGACCGGGCCGCCGTGGTGTCGCCTCCTGCGGGGGGCACCAAGCTGCTCATGGGGTACTCCTGGGGTCGGTGGAAGACACGGGACACACACCCGTGGGCGCAAGACTATCCACCGGCACCCGGCACGGCGGCACCCGTCGGGCACCCGGTCCGCAGCGGGGGGCTCCCCGTCGTGCCCCGGGGAGTCCGGGCACACGACGGGGCCCGGCCGCCCCTCGCGAGGAGGGGTGACCGGGCCCGGGTCGAGTGGGTCGGGGGATCAGTGGTGGCCGTGGCCGCTGGTGATCTCCTCGTACTCCTCCACGGTGGGCTTGGAGACCTGGGCGTGGTCGCCGTAGTAGCCCCGGGACAGCCGGGCGCGGAGCCTGGTGGCCGGGCCGACCTTGCGGCGCACCCCGTTCTCGTCGGCCTCCTCGCCGACCTCCAGCGGCTGGTACTGCTGGTGGGCGGTGAGGGTGTGGCGCTGCTCCTGCGACAGGGGCTCGTGCACCTCGATGAACTCGCCGTGCGGGAGCCGCTTGATGATGCCGGACTCCCTCCCGTGCAGGACCTTCTCCTTGTCCCGGCGCTGGAGGCCCAGACAGATCCGCCGGGTGATGACGAACACCACGACCGGCACCACGAAGAAGCCGATCCGTACGAACCAGGTGATCGCGTTGATCGACAGGTGGAAGTGGGTGGCCCACAGGTCGTTGCCGCCACCGACCAGCATCACGAAGTACCAGCTGATCCACGCGGCGCCGAAGGCGGTACGGGTCGGGGCGTTCCGGGGCCGGTCCAGCAGGTGGTGCTCCCGCTTGTCGCCGGTGACCCAGGACTCGATGAACGGGTACACCGCGATGGTGGCGAGCACCAGGGGGAAGATCATCAGCGGGATGAACACCCCGAGGATCAGGGTGTGGCCCCAGAGGTTGACCTCCCAGCCCGGCATGGACCGGATCAGTCCCTCGGAGAAGCCCATGTACCAGTCGGGTTGGGCGTTGGTGGACACGTGGTCCGGTCGGTACGGCCCCAGCACCCAGATCGGGTTGATGGTGAAGGTCGCGGCGATCACCGCGATCACCCCGAAGACCAGGAAGAAGAAGCCGCCGGCCTTGGCCATGTACACCGGCAGCAACGGCATTCCGACCACGTTCTTGTTGGTGCGGCCGGGCCCGGCGAACTGGGTGTGCTTGTGGTAGAAGACCAGGATCAGGTGGGCCACCAACAGGCCCAGCATGATGCCCGGCAACAGCAGCACGTGCGCGGCGAAGAACCGTGGGATCACGTCGTGTCCGGGGAACTCCCCGCCGAACAGGAACATCGCCACGTAGGTGCCGACCACCGGCATGGAGAGGATCGCGCCCTCCATGAACCGGACACCGGTACCGGACAGCAGGTCGTCCGGCAGCGAGTAGCCGGTGAACCCGGTGAACATGCCCAGCACGAACAGCAGGAAGCCGAACAGCCAGTTCAGCTCACGCGGCTTGCGGAACGCGCCGGTGAAGAACACCCGCATCATGTGGACGAACATGCCGGCGAGGAACACCAGCGCCGCCCAGTGGTGGATCTGCCGGATCAGCAGACCGCCACGGACCTCGAAGTTGATGTCCAGGGTGGAGGCGTACGCCTCCGACATCCGCACGCCCTGCATCGGGACGTAGGCGCCGTGGTACTCGATCTCGCCCATGCTCGGGTTGAAGAACAGGGTGAGGTAGACGCCGGTGAGGATGATGATGATGAAGCTATAGAGGCAGATCTCGCCCAACATGAAGGACCAGTGGTCCGGGAAGATCTTCCGCATCTGCGTGCGGGCCAGGGTGTAGATGCCCAGCCGGCCGTCGGCCCAGTCGGCCACCCGTTCGCCGGCCGCGGGCTTCTGCCTGTTGTCGGTTGCGTTACTCATCCGCGCTCCCAGAAGCTCGGGCCAACCGGCTCCGCGAAGTCGTCCTGCGCTTCGAGATAGCCGTCCTTGTTGACGCTGATCCGCAGCTGCGGCAGCGCGTGCCCGGCCGGGCCGAAGATGACCTTGGCCCCGTCGGAGAGGTCGAAGGTCGACTGGTGGCAGGGGCACAGCACGTGGTGCGTCTGCTGCTCGTAGAGGCTGACCGGACACCCCACGTGGGTGCAGATCTTGGAGTAGGCCACGATGCCCTCGTGGGACCAGTCCAGCTCCCGCTTGTCCTTGATGTCCTTCGGCTCCAACCGTACGAGCATCAGGGCCGCCTTGGCGATCTCCTTGTTGAAGTCCTCGTCGTCGTGCTCCAGCCCCTCGGGCCGGGCGAACGTCAGGGAGCCCACGGAGATGTCCTCGGGACGCAGCGGCTCGTTGGTGTTCTCGTTGACGAGCAGCTTGCCCTTCTCCCACATGGTGTGCCGGAGCTTGTTCTTGGGCAGCGGGCCCAGGTCACGCAGCAGCACCAGGCCGGACAGCGGCAGCAGCGCCAGGGCGCCGAACATCGTGGTGCGGATCAGCTTGCGGCGACCGAGCGCCGACTCCTGGGCACCTTCCCTGAAGTCCTCGAAGACCTTGCTCCGCACCTCGGGCTCGGCCGAGATCGGGTGCCGCTCGTCGACCATCTCGTGGTCCGACATCAGGGTGCGCGCCCAGTGCACGGCGCCGCCGCCGATGCCCAGCAGGGCCACCCCGAGGCACAGTCCCAGCGAGAAGTTCAGCGCGCTGATGTTGCCCAACGGCCAGACGTGGATGATCTTGTCGATCGGGAAGGCCACGAACGAGGCGATGAACCCGACGGTGGCCACCATCGAGATCAGGAACAGCAGGGCCACGGTGCGCTCGGAGCGCTTGGCGGCCTGCTCGTCGATGTCCTGGACGCGGTGCTCGTGCGGAGGCAGACCCGGATCGGCGAAGGGGTCGCCGTCCTTGGTCGCCACCGTGCCCGGGGCCTGGTCCTGCGCCTCGGGCAGGTTGTCGTCAGACACGTTGTGGGATCCAGTCTCGCTACTCATGACTTCTTCGCCTTTGCGGTCCGCGCCGCGACCCAGACCGCGACGGCGACGAGGGCGCCCAGTCCGAAGACCCAGCCGAACAGACCCTCGCTGACCGGACCGAAGCCGCCCAGGTTGAAGCCACCGGGGGTCTCGGACTCCTTGCTGTTGACCTTCTTCAGGTAGGCGATGACGTCCTTCTTGTCCTTCGGCTTGAGCACCGTGTCGGGGAAGGACGGCATGTTCTGGGGGCCGGTCAACATGGCCTCGTACACGTGCTTGGCGTCCACGTCGCCGAGGTCGGGAGCGGACTTGCCGTGGGTGAGGGCGCCGCCCTCACCGGTGAAGTTGTGGCACTGCGCGCAGTTGTTGCGGAACAGCTCGCCACCCCGGGCGATGTCCGCGCCCTCCGGGTTGTACTGGCCCTTCTCGGGCACCGCGGGTCCACTGCCGAGGGAGGCGATGTAGGCGGCGAGCTGGTCGGTCTCGGCCTGGTCGTACGCCTTCTTCTTCTTCGGCGCCTGGGGGCCCTGCTGCTGGGCGGGCATCCGGCCGGTGGAGACCTGGAAGTCCACCGCCGCGGCACCGACGCCGACCAGGCTGGGGCCGTCGGTGGTGCCCTGTCCGCCGGTCCCGTGGCAGCTGGCGCAGCCGACGGCGTAGAGCTTCTTGCCCTCCTCGATGGCGGTGGACTGTGCCGAGGTGTTCTCGGCCTTCGCCTCACCGGCGGGGGAGAAAGCGGCGTACAGCCCCCCGGTGACCGCCAGCGCGAAGAGTAGGACGACGAGCGCCGCCAGCGGATGGCGCCGTCGTGCGGAGAGCTTTTTCACGGATTACCCCGGTGTCAGGATCTTCTGCGTCGATGCTTCTGGCTGCTTCTTGACTGCTGCTTGGCCGTCAAGCCCGTCAGGTCGGGCCCGAGCCACTACTTGATCAGGTAGATGGTGGCGAACAGGCCGATCCACACGACATCGACGAAGTGCCAGTAGTAGGACACGACGATGGCCGCGGTGGCCTGGTGATGGGTGAAGCGCCGCGCCATGTACGTCCGACCGAGGACGAACAGGAACGCGATCAACCCTCCCGTCACATGGAGCCCGTGGAAGCCGGTGGTCAGGTAGAACACCGAGCCGTACGGGTCCGAGGAGAGGGACAGGCCCTCGTGCTCGACCAGCTCCGTGTACTCGAAGACCTGACCTCCGATGAAGACGGACCCCATGACGAAGGTGACGATGAACCACATCCGCAGCTTCTTCACGTCACCGCGCTCGGCGGCGAACACGCCGAGCTGGCAGGTGAGCGAGGAGAGGACCAGGATCGTGGTGTTGGTCAGCGAGAACGGAAGGTTGAGCAGATCGGCCTGCTCCTTCCAGTACTCGGAACCCGTCACCGACCGCAGGGTGAAGTACATCGCGAAGAGGGCCGCGAAGAACATCAGCTCGGAACTCAACCAGATGATGGTTCCGACGCTGGTGAGGTTCGGTCGGTTGACCGAGGGGTGCGCGTGCCCGGTGTCTACTGCTGTTGCTGTCGCCACGACCGACATTATGTCGGTCCCTTATCCCGCCCTCACTCCGGGGGGTGCTCTTCGGTGTGTCCATGCCCTCTGGTCAGCTCAAACACCCCGCCCGGCAAGGTCATTCGACTTGCCGGCGACCCCGGTGGCGGTCCCCCTCCACGCCCGCGTCGGGCACCGGCGTCGGCCACCCTCGCGGGAGGCGCGTCGGGGCGCGTCGGGGCCTCGCGCGCCCCGCTCGCGGTCGCCGTCGGGGTGACCGGCACACCCTCCCCGACGGCGCCCCCGCGCCCGCCCACCGGGGGTGGGGCGGCGCTGTCGGCCCCGGGGGTGACCAAGTAGCATCCGAGGCATCGGCTCCCTGACCCGATGCCGTGTCTGTAGGGCCCAACTCCAGGAGGAACCAATGCAGCGGACCGCCACGGTGCTGGTCTACAGCGACGACGCCAACACCCGCGAGCAGGTGCGGCTGGCGGTCGGGCGGCGGCCCGCCGGGGACGTGCCCGAGGTCGAGTACGTGGAGTGCGCCACCATGCCCGCGGTGCTGAGCACCCTGGAGGAGCTGAAGGTGGACGTCTGTGTGCTGGACGGCGAGGCGGTGCCGGCCGGCGGCATGGGGGTGTGCCGTCAGATCAAGGACGAGATCTTCAACTGCCCGCCGGTGATGCTGCTGATCGGACGCCCCCAGGACGCCTGGCTGGCGACCTGGAGCCGGGCCGAGGCGGCGGTCTCGCACCCCATCGACCCGGTGGCCCTGGCCGACGGCCTGGCCCAGCTGCTGCGCGGCAGCCGCGAGTTGGCCGAGGCCTGACCCCCTCCGGGCGGTGACGCCCGCAGAGAGGGCCCGCGCAGAGGTGGACGGTGACCGCCCGGAGGAGGGTGGACGGTCACCGTCCCGGCCGCCCCGCCGCTCGGGCGGGGCGACCCGTCTGGGGCGGGAGCGCGGGAACCGCGCGCGGCCCCGCCGGTCACAGCTCGGGTTGGAGCCTGGCGGATGCCCCGGGTGCCCGGTGTGACTTTCCGTGGTCCCCGAGGGCGCTGCCCTCCTTCCACTTCTCCCAGCTGACGTTCCAGTCGCCGAAGCCGTTGTCGAACCCGGTCATCGGCTCGCCCTCGGTGTTGCGGTGGGTGATCGGATCGCCGGGTCGGACGTGGTCGAAGAACCACTTGGCGTTCTCGGTACTCATCCCGGTGCATCCGTGGCTGACGTTGTCCGCGCCCTGGGAACCCACGGACCAGGGGGCGGCGTGGACGTACTCCCCGCTCCAGGTGAGCCGGGTGGCCCAGTGCACCGGCAGGTCGTAGGAGTCGGCGCTGCCCTCGGCGATGCCCACGCTGGTGCCGCGCATCCGTACGAACGCCTGCTTCTCCAGGACGACCTTGGTGCCGGTACGGGTACGGAAGCCGGCCTTGCCGGTGGTGATCGGTATCTTCCTGATGACCTTGCCGTTCTTCTTGAACAGCATCTGGTGGCTGCCGGCGTCGGCTGTCGCCTCGACCCGTTCCCCGATGGTCAGGGACAGCGGCTTGCTCTCCCCGCCACGCAGTCCGTGACGGACGCGTACCCCGTCCAGGGTGGACCGTACGGTCACCTTGGTGTGGGCCGGCCAGTACTCGCGGGGCCGGAAGCGGACCTCCTTGCCGTCGACCCAGTGCCAGCCGCCCTGGACGGCGGGGGTGGACTCGACCTTGAGGGCCTGCTCGACCGTGCGGCGCTCCTGACGGTTGCGCACCGGCTGGCTCAGCTTGGCGGTGAGGGGCTGAGCGACCCCGTACTCCCCCGACTTGGGTCCGAAGGACACCTTGAGGCGGTCCTCCGTGGCCGGCTTGGTGCGGAAGCGCAGTACGCGCTGGCCGGGGGCTCCACCGTCGGTCTCGGTGCTGACCCGGACCGTGTAGCTCACCCCGGCGGCCAGCGGTCCGGTGCTGTGCCAACGGGTCCCGTCCCGGTTGAGGCGGCCCGCCAGATGACGCCCGGAGGCGTCCTGAGCCACCACGTCGGATATTCGGTCCTCGCCCTTCGCGGTCACCACCAGCGGCTTGCTGGAGTCCACGGTCCGACTGTTGTCGGGGGCGCTCATGTCGACCTGGTCGACCGCGTCGTACGGTTCGGCGGACTGCGGGTGGGAGGAGTCGCCGCACGAGGTCAGCCCCGCCGCCAGGGGCGCCAGTATCAGGGCGCTGGCTATGGCCTTCCGGCGATGTGCTCTGTGGCTCATGCGGCCACGTTAGGAAGAACTCCGGCCCACGGCCCGGCAAGCGCGTACAAACGGGTAGGGCCCCGGATCACTCCGGGGCCCTACCGTGCCGGTCCCGCCCGTGGGGGCGCGGGACCCGTGCTGTCACTGGTTCTGGTTCTCACCGTGGTAGTACTCGAAGACCCAGCCGAAGACGCCGATCAGCAGCAGCGGCAGGGAGAAGTACAGCAGCCACCAGTCGAAGACCACGCCCAGGAAGGCGAAGGCCCCGCCGAGGCCCAGCACCAGGGGCTGCCAGCTGTGGGGGCTGAAGAACCCCAACTCGCCGGCGTCGTCCGCCACGTCGGCGTCCTCGTTGTCCTGCGCCCCGACGTCGACCCGACGCGCGGTGAACCAGAGGTAGTAGCCGATCATGAGGGTCAGCCCGAAGGCCAGGAACAGCGCGGTGGTGCCCACCGGCTCCTTGGACCACAGCCCGTAGACGATGGCGACCGCGAGGACGAAGACGGCCAGCCCGACGAACAGCTTGCCCTGGAACTTCACTTGTCGCCCTCCTTGCCGCCGGCCAGCGCCTTCTCGCCCGCGTGGGTGTTCTCCAGTTGGTCCTGCTCGGCGATCTCCGGGTGGTGGAGGTCGAAGGCGGGGGATTCGGAGCGGATACGGGGCAGGGTGAGGAAGTTGTGCCTCGGGGGCGGGCAGGAGGTCGCCCACTCCAGCGAACGGCCGTAGCCCCAGGGGTCGTCGACCTCCACCGGCTTGCCGTACTTGGCGGTCTTCCAGATGTTGTAGAAGAACGGCAGGATCGACAGGCCCAGCAGGAACGAGCTGATGGTGGAGACCGTGTTCAGCGCGGTCAGGTTGTCCGCCGCGAGGTAGTCGGCGTACCGACGGACCATACCCTCGGTGCCCAGCCAGTGCTGCACCAGGAAGGTGCCGTGGAAGCCGATGAACAGGGTCCAGAAGGTGATCTTGCCCAGCCGCTCGTCCAGCATCTTGCCGGTGAACTTGGGCCACCAGAAGTGGAACCCGGCGAACATCGCGAACACCACGGTGCCGAAGACCACGTAGTGGAAGTGGGCCACCACGAAGTAGGTGTCCGACACGTGGAAGTCCAGCGGCGGCGAGGCCAGGATGACGCCGGTCAGACCACCGAACAGGAAGGTGATCAGGAAGCCCACGGTCCACAGCATCGGTGTCTCGAAACTGAGTGACCCCTTCCACATGGTGCCGATCCAGTTGAAGAACTTCACCCCTGTGGGCACCGCGATCAGGAAGGTCATGAACGAGAAGAAGGGCAGCAACACCCCTCCGGTGACGTACATGTGGTGCGCCCACACGGTCACCGACAGACCGGCGATACCGATGGTGGCGGCCACCAGACCGATGTAGCCGAACATCGGCTTGCGGCTGAAGACCGGGATGACCTCGGAGACGATGCCGAAGAACGGCAACGCGATGATGTACACCTCGGGATGGCCGAAGAACCAGAACAGGTGTTGCCACAGCAACGCGCCGCCGTTGGCGGCGTCGAAGACGTGTGCCCCGAACTTACGGTCCGCCTCCAGGGCGAACAGCGCGGCGGCCAGCACCGGGAAGGCCAGCAGCACCAGCACACCGGTGAGCAGCACGTTCCAGGTGAAGATCGGCATACGGAACATGGTCAGGCCCGGCGCCCGCATACAGATGATGGTGGTGATGAAGTTGACCGAGCCGAGGATGGTGCCGAAGCCGGAGAGCGCCAGGCCCATGATCCACATGTCGGCGCCCACTCCCGGGGAGCGGATCGCGTCCGACAGCGGGGAGTAGGCGAACCAGCCGAAGTCGGCGGCGCCCTGCGGGGTGAGGAAGCCACCCACCGCGATCAGCGAGCCGAACAGGTAGAGCCAGTAAGCGAACATGTTCAGCCGGGGGAACGCCACGTCGGGCGCGCCGATCTGCAACGGCATGATCCAGTTGGCGAAGCCGGCGAACAGCGGGGTGGCGAACATCAGCAGCATGACCGTGCCATGCATGGTGAACGCCTGGTTGAACTGCTCGTTCGACATCAACTGGGTGCCGGGGCGGGCCAGTTCGGCGCGCATCAGCAGCGCCATCACACCGCCGACCACGAAGAAGGCGAAGGAGGTGATGAGGTACAGGCTGCCGATGGTCTTGTGGTCGGTGGTGGTCAGCCACTTGACGACGACGTTGCCCGGCTCTTTGCGGCGCACCGGCGGCTGGGCTGAGGAGCCCTCGGCCGCTGCGGCACCCTGGGATTCGTTGAGGATGCTCACGGGTTATTCGTCTCCGCGTTCTTGGCGGCGTTCGACTGGGCGATGCCCGCCGGGAGGTAGCCGGTCTTGCCCTTCTTGGCCAGGTCCTTCAGGTGCTGCTGGTAGCGCTCCGGCGAGACGACCTTGACGTTGAACAGCATCCGGGAGTGGTCGACGCCGCAGAGTTCGGCGCACTTGCCCCGGAAGGTGCCCTCCTTGTTGGGAGTCACCTCGAAGGTGTTGGTGTGCCCGGGGATGGTGTCCTGCTTCATCAGGAACGGCAGCACCCAGAAGGAGTGGATGACGTCCCTGGAGGTCAGGATGAACTTCACCTTCTCCCCCTTGGGCAGCCACAGGGTGGGACCCGGGTTGCCGTTCTGGGGGTTGCGGGTACCCGGCACGCCCTCGTCGTAGACGCCCTCGGCACCCTTGGGGACGTTCTTCATCATCCGGTCGGGGATGGCCGACAGTTCCTTCTTGGACTGGGCCTGGGAGGTGGACGGGTCGCCGTCCACGTCCTCCATGTAGTTGAAGGCCCAACTCCACTGGAAACCGACCACGTTCACCACGTGGGTGGGCTTCGCGGAGGTCTCCAGCAGCTTGGCCTCGTCCCGGGCGGTGAAGTAGAAGAACACCGAGACGATCACCAGCGGGACCGCGGTGTAGAGCGCCTCGATGGGCATGTTGTACCGGGTCTGTGCCGGGACCTCGACCTTGGTGCGCGAACGCCGGTGGAAGATCACGCTCCACAGGATCAGGCCCCACACGAGCACGCCGGTGGCGAGCGCCGCCGCCCACGAGCCCTGCCACAGGTGGAGAATCCGCGGTGCCTCGTCCGTGACGGGCGTCGGCATACCGAGCCGAGGAAAGTCCTTGGAGGTGCACCCGGTAGCGGTCACAAGGACCAGGCCCACAGTCAGCGCCTGCAGCAGCTTCCGCTGCAAGGGGCGCCGTGACATGGGGGTACCGCCCACGCCCGACAGGCGGTGGGGGAGGTCGGAGCCGTTGGGACTCACGTAGCGCCTTCCCGAGGGTCTCGCCCGCTCAGCCGGGCTCGGCCTTGGTGGTGGTCGGGCGCCGGCCCTGGCACGGGCAGGGTTTGATGTTTATGCGGACCAAACCCTACTGGACGCTATTTGGCGTCGCGCGGGGAGGGTGCCCAACGCGCCGCGACCCCCTCCGATGGGGTGGCGCCGACGGATCGGTGACCGTCAACCTCCGTGGTCAGCCCGGTGATACGGCCCTCGGCGGCACCCTGGCGGAACCGGCCGCCGAGGCCCGTGGCCCGGTCCACGACGGCGGGCTAGCGTGGCGGCGTGCCCTACTTCGACACCGCCTCCGCCGCTCCCCTGCACCCGGTCGCCCGACAGGCCCTGACGGCCGCCCTGGACGAGGGGTGGGCCGACCCCGCCCGGCTCCACCGGGAGGGGCGCCGGGCCCGGATGCTGCTGGACGCCGCCCGGGAGACCGCCGCCGAGGCGGTGGGGTGCCGCCCGGACGAGCTGAGCTTCACCTCCTCCGGCACCCAGGCGCTGCACACCGGGGTGGCCGGTGCCCTGGCCGGCCGCTCCCGGGTGGGCCGGGGGCTGACGTACTCGGCGGTGGAGCACTCGGCGGTGCTGCACGCCGGGGAGGCGCACCAGCGGGGCGGGGGCACGGTGACCGAGGTGCCGGTGGACCGGAACGGACGGGTGGACCCGGAGGTGTACGGGGCCTCGCTGGCCGCCGACACCGCCCTGGCCTGCCTCCAGTCCGCCAACCACGAGGTGGGCACCGTGCAGCCGGTGGCCGAAGTGGCCGGGCGGTGCCGGGAGTTGGGGGTGCCGTTGCTGGTGGACGCGGCGCAGTCGCTGCCCTGGGGGCCGGTGGAGGGTGACTGGTCGCTGCTGACCGGCAGCGCCCACAAGTGGGGCGGGCCGCCGGGGGTGGGCCTGCTGGTGGTGCGCAAGGGCACCCGTTTCGCGGTGCCGGGCCCCCGTGACGAGCGGGAGTCGGGCCGTGCGGTGGGGGTGGAGAACGTACCGGCGATCGTGGCGGCGGCGGCTTCCCTGCGGGCGGTGCGGGAGGAGGCGGACGCGGAGGCCGGGCGGCTGCGGTCGCTGGTGGAGCGGCTGCGGGAGGAGGTACCCCGGGTGGTGCCGGACACCGAGGTGGTCGGCGATCCGGTACGCCGGCTGCCGCACCTGGTGACCTTCTCCTGTCTCTATGTCGACGGGGAGGCCCTGCTGCACGCCCTGAACGAGCGGGGTTTCTCGGTGTCCTCCGGCTCCTCGTGCACGTCGAGCACGCTCACGCCCAGCCATGTGCTGAAGGCGATGGGGGTGCTGTCCGAGGGCAACGTACGGGTGTCGCTGCCGGTGGGGACGCCGACCGAGGAGGTGGAGCGGCTGCTGACGGTGCTGCCCGGGGCGGTGGCCTCGGTGCGCCAGCACCTCGGCGGGCCGGGCCAGGAGGAGGACCGGGGCGCGCGGGTCGGGCCCGAGGAAGGGCAACCGGACGCGGAGCGGCGGGAGTTGACGGTGGACGCGCTGGGCCGCCGGTGCCCGATCCCGGTGATCGAGCTGGCCCGGGTCATCGACCGGGTGCCGGTGGGCGGACTGGTGCGGGTGCTGGCCGACGACGAGGCGGCCCGGCTGGACATCCCCGCCTGGTGCGAGATGCGGGGGCAGCACTTCGAGGGCGTCAGCGGTACGGAGTACCGGGTACGCCGCCGGTCCTGAGCCGAGAGCCCAGGACCGGCCGACCCGGTGGTGGAGCCGGGACTCCTGACGGTTACTTGAGGAAGGCGCTGACCTCGGTGGCCGCCTCGTCGCCGTACGCCTTGGTGAACCGCTCCATGAAGCGGGCCCGGGACAGCTCGTACTCCTGGGTGCCGACGGTCTCGATCACCAGGGTGGCCAACATGCAGCCCAGTTGGGCGGCGCGCTCCAGGCTCACGCCCCAGGCCAGACCGGACAGGAAGCCGGCGCGGAAGGCGTCGCCGACACCGGTCGGGTCGACCTTGGCGTCCTCCTGGGGGCAGCTGACGGTGATCGGCTCCTCGCCGTCACGCTCGATGCGGACACCGTTCTTGCCGAGGGTGGTGATGCGGTGGCCCACCCGGCTCAGGATGTCCTGCGAGGTCCAGCCGGTCTTGGACTCGACGAGTTCGGCCTCGTACTCGTTGGTGAACAGGTAGGTCGCGTCCTGCACCAGGCCCCGGATCTCCTCGCCGTCCATGCGGGCGATCTGCTGGGAGAAGTCGGCGCCGAAGGGGATTCCCCGGGAACGGCACTCCTCGGTGTGCCGCATCATCGCCTCCGGGTCGTCCGCCCCGATGACGACCAGGTCCAGCCCGCCGACCCGCTGGGCCACGGTCTGGAGTTCGATCTGGCGGGCCTCGCTCATGGCGCCGGCGTAGAAGGAGCCGATCTGGTTGTGGTCGGCGTCGGTGGTGCACACGAAGCGGGCGGTGTGCAGCACCTCGGAGATCCGCACCGAGCTGGTGTCCACCCCGTGCCGGTCCAGCCAGGCGCGGTACTCGTCGAAGTCGGCGCCGGCGGCGCCGACCAGGATCGGCCGGGCGCCCAACTGGCCCATGCCGAAACAGATGTTGGCGGCCACACCGCCACGGCGGATCTCCAGTCCGTCGACGAGGAAGGAGAGCGAGACCGTGTGCAGCTGATCCGCGACGAGCTGGTCGGTGAACCGACCGGGGAACGTCATCAGATGGTCGGTGGCGATGGATCCGGTAACGGCGATACGCACGAGAATCTGCTCCCGATGGGGATGGGGAAAGGGGACAGCGGGCGTGCTTACGCTACCTCGCGAGCCGGATTCGCCGTAGCGGCCAAAACTACCCAAAGGTAGGGCTTACCCGACCGACCAGTACGGCTTAGCGTCACCACCATGAGTGACATCCTCTCCGCCCCGTCCGCACCCGCCTGGCCCCACACCTCCGAACCGGAGTCGCTGGAGCAACTGCGCGGTGACTGCGCGCGGATCGACGCCCGCTACACCCTCAACACCGTGCACCCGCTGAGCCCGATCCCGGCCGCGCACTCCCTGCCGAGCGGCGTTCGGGTTCCCGCGAGCTCCGCTCAACTCCTCGACGGAATGTCCTCCTACGGGGACTGAGCTGCGGGTTTCCCCCACAGCGGCCTCCCCTCGCACCCCCTCGGCCGGCCCCCTGGCCGACTGAGGGGAAAATTCCCGGGAACCGACTCGGCACCTTCCCCGTCTCATCGGCGACCCTCACCGGAGGGATCCGGCAACTCGGGGAAGCACAACCCCCCGCACACTCCCCGAGTGGCCTGACTGCAAGCGGAGCCCGAAGGAGCGTGCGGTGAGCATGGAACCCACACCCGAAACCGACAACCGACGCGGCAAGGTCACCATCATCGCCGTGGCAACGGCAGCCGTACTGGCCGTCGGCGGCGGAGGCGCTTTCCTGGCATCGTCCTCCGGTTCCGACGCCGAGTCCACCGCCAACTCCGGGGACAGCAAGCCCTCCCCGCTGCGGCTGGACGGCTACGGCCAGAAGGCGGAGAGCACCAAGAAGGACAAGGGCATCGCGCCCGGTGAGCCGTACTCCACCACCTACAAGGCCAAGGGCGAACTGCCCTCCGGCCCGGACTCGGCCCCCATCTACCAGACCAAGCCCACCGAGAAGTCCAAGGTCTCGGAGCTGGCGAAGGCCCTGGAGGTCGTCGGCTCGCCCCGTCAGGAGGACGGCACCTGGAAGGTGGGCACCTCCCGGGACATGAAGGCCGGGACCCTGACCGTGGACGCCGGCAAGTCGCTGGGCCGCTGGAACTACAGCCGCTCCACCACCCCCGGCGAGAACAAGGGCAAGCCGGTCTCCGAGGAGAAGGCCAAGGACGCCATCGCCGACGCCCTCAAGGCGCTGGGCCTGGAGGACGCCGAGGTCAAGACCCAGTCGACCTACGGGTCGCAGCGGCTGCTGGCCGTCGAGCCCGAGGTCGGTGACCTGCCCACCCACAACTGGCGGTCCACGTTCACCCTGGACGACAAGGGCGAGCTGATCCGCGCCCAGGGCCGTCTGCCGCAGCTGGACAAGGGTGCCGACTACCCGCTGCTGACCGCCAAGCAGGCGCTGGCGGCCCTGAACAAGCACCGTGGCCAGAACGGTGGCATCGGCATCATGTGCGGCCAGGGCGGTTCCGAGGGCAAGGCCGGAAGCACCGGTAAGGCCGGGGAGTCCGGCAAGGCCGCCCCCTGCGGCCCGGCCCGGGACGGCAAGCAGGCCGCCGAGGTGGAGAAGGCCACCTTCGGCCTGGCCTCGCACTACTCCGACGGCAAGCCGCTGCTGGTGCCGTCCTGGATCTACGAGGTGAAGCTGCCGGGTGCCAAGGACAACTACCCGGTCTCGTACCCCGCGCTGAAGCCGGAGTTCATCATCCAGCAGAAGAACGACGAGGTCTCCGGCGGCGGCCGGACCCTGTCCCCCCAGTCGGTCGAGCCCTACAAGGCCGATGACAAGAAGCTGAAGCTGCACTTCTGGGGTGGGGTCTGCGACAACTACGAGGCCGTGACCAAGGAGTCCAAGGACGAGGTACGGATCAACGTGAAGTCGACCCCGAAGAAGGGCCAGACCAAGTGCATCAAGATCGCCAAGCGGCTGTCGGTGGACGTGGAGCTGGACAAGGCGGTCGGTGAGCGGAAGATCGTGGACGGCAACGCCGGCAAGCCCCTGCCGCAGAAGAAGGAGCTTCCGCAGAAGCGGTGACCTCAGTGGGGTGCCGTGGGGGGCGCCCCATCTGAGCACCGCGTGAGAGAGGGCCCGTACCGGGCCGATGTCGAGGGCGGCGGATCCCGTGGGGGGAGTCCGCCGCCCTCGACGACGTTCGCGCGGGCCCCTGAGCCACTGACGACCTTCGCGGAACACCGCGGAGGTCGTCAGTGGGCCGCGAACTCATCGCGGGCGCACGAGCGACCCGTCGTGGCTGGCTTTGGTGGGAGGCTTCACGGCTGGCCCTTGCGACCGAGCGTCGTGGTGACCGTCGTCGACGCCATCGGGAACCTCGCGCCATCGACGCCACACCTGCACCTGCGTCTGGACGTGGCCTCGTCGCGGGGTCCGCGGAGGTGGCCGAGGTCGCTGCGGGGGTCACAGTCGCGTCGCCCGTGGAACCCGTCGCCGGATGGCACTGGCGTGGGGGCGGGTCCGATGACCACGCGGAACACCGGGCCGCCCGCGTCCCCGTCCGGGGAGCCCGTGTCCGGGGATACGAGGGCCCTCGTCCGCGCGGGGATCCTCCGTCCGGCTCGCGGCCGGGCCCGTGGGTACCGGCACGAAGGAGCGCACCCGAGCGACGACCGGGACGTCACCCGTACGACAACCTTCGACCCGTCATCCCCGGACGCGGCAGCCGTACCCGGGCACACCTACGGGGCGGGGTGACCGCCTTCCCCGACGGTCACCCCGCCCCGTAGGTGGTGCTTCTCAGCTGAAGGAGTCGCCGCAGGCGCAGGAGCCGGTGGCGTTGGGGTTGTCGATGGTGAAGCCCTGCTTCTCGATGGTGTCCACGAAGTCGATGGAGGCGCCGCCGAGGTAGGGGGCGCTCATCCGGTCGGTGACGACCTTGACGCCGTCGAAGTCCTTGACCACGTCGCCGTCGAGCGAACGCTCGTCGAAGAACAGCTGGTAACGCAGGCCGGAGCAACCGCCGGGCTGCACGGCCACCCGCAGCGCCAGATCCTCACGGCCCTCCTGCTCCAGCAGGCTCTTGACCTTCGACGCCGCAGCGTCCGACAGGATGATGCCTTCGCTCACGGCGGTCTCGTCCGATACGGACATCTGCTTCTCTCCCGGGTTTGTACGGTCTGCAAGAACCACCAGCGACAACCGGCGGCTTCCCGGATTCATTCCAGGTCTGGCACGGAGACTTCTCGCGATTTCCGTTCCCTCATGCTCGCACACCGCGTCGAGCGGGTCACGGTCTCGCCGGGCGCCGCAGGGCGTCGGACGCTGTGGCCTCAACCACCCTCCCCCGCCCCGGTCCACCGGGGTCGCGCCCCCGAACCGCCGCTCGGGCATCCCCTCGGGGCCGCCCGGTACGTCGGGGTGGCCAACGTCCTGACGCGGGGCGGGAGTTGGCCTCACGCGGGGTGGCCGTGGGGCCCGCGCAGCCGTGTGGGAACCGGGTGGGCGCGCCCGACTAGTGATGCGTCACATCGACGCTATCGGCATCGTCAAAGTGACGTGAAGCGGTTATGATAGATAGCGTCAGTTAGACGAAAAGGGCCTCCCGGAAACTCCGGCGACCCCGGAGAACTCCCCAGCAGAGAAAGGGTGCGTGACGTGACCACCGCCCACACCCCCCTGACCGGCGCCACCCGGCCCGGCGGGGACACCCTCGACGTACAGCCCACCCCGCTCGCCCTGCTGCTGCTCGGCCGACAGTCCGACGCCACCAGCGAACGGGGCGTGGACTGCCCCGGCGACCTGCCCTCCCCCTCCGACCCGGACCTGGTGGAGCGCGCCCGCGCGGCCAAGGAGAAGCTCGGCGACAGGGTCTTCGTGCTGGGCCACCACTACCAGCGGGACGAGGTCATCGAGTTCGCCGACGTGACCGGGGACTCCTTCAAGCTCGCCCGGGACGCCGCCGCCCGCCCCGAGGCCGAGTACATCGTCTTCTGCGGCGTCCACTTCATGGCCGAGTCGGCCGACATCCTCACCAACGACGCCCAGCGGGTCGTCCTCCCCGACCTGGCGGCCGGCTGCTCCATGGCCGACATGGCCAGCGCCGAGCAGGTCGCCGAGTGCTGGGACGTACTGAACGAGGCCGGGGTGGCCGAGGACACCGTGCCGGTGTCGTACATGAACTCCTCCGCCGACATCAAGGCGTTCACCGGCCGTCACGGCGGCACCATCTGCACCTCCTCCAACGCCCGGCGGGCCCTGGACTGGGCCTTCTCCCAGGTCGACGGTGAGCGCGGCAAGGTGCTGTTCCTGCCCGACCAGCACCTGGGCCGTAACACCGTGGTCCGCGAGATGGGCATGACCCTCGACGACTGCGTGGTCTACAACCCGCACAAGCCGGGCGGGGGCCTCACCCCCCAGCAGTTGCGGGACGCCCGGATGATCCTCTGGCGCGGCCACTGCTCGGTGCACGGCCGCTTCTCCCTGGACTCGGTGCGCGAGGTCCGCGAACGCGTCCCGGGCGTGAACGTCCTGGTCCACCCCGAGTGCAAGCACGAGGTGGTGGCCGCCGCCGACTACGTGGGGTCGACCGAGTACATCATCAAGACCCTGGACGCGGCGCCCGCCGGCTCCCGTTGGGCCATCGGCACCGAACTGAACCTGGTGCGGCGGCTGGCGCACCGCTACGCGGACCAGGGCAAGGAGGTCGTCTTCCTGGACCGCACCGTGTGCTTCTGCTCCACCATGAACCGCATCGACCTGCCGCACCTGGTCTGGGCGTTGGAGTCCCTGGTGGAGGGCAAGGTGGTCAACCGCATCCAGGTCGACCAGGAGACCGAGAAGTTCGCCAAGCTCGCCCTGGAGCGGATGTTGGCACTGCCCTGATGTCCCGGAGTGAGGGGTGCGGGCCGTACGGGGGTCGTCCCCGCGCCCCTCTCCGCTGACCGGTACTGAACCGGTACTGACCGGCACCGAGCACCACTGAGCAAGGCTGCCCGGCGGTGTTCGGTGCCGGTCAGCGCGGTTCGGAGCCGGGTCGTACCAGCCCGCTCTCGTAGGCGGCCACCACCAGCTGGGCTCGGTCCCGGGCGCCCAGCTTGGCCATGGTGCGGTTGACGTGGGTCTTGACCGTCAGCGGGCTGACCGTGAGCCGCTCGGCGATCTCGTCGTTGGACAGCCCGCCGGCCACCAGCGCGAGCACCTCGCTCTCCCGGCCGGTGAGCACCTCCAGCCGGCCGGCCGCCTCCGCCGACACCTCGGCCGGCGCCCCACTCCCGTCCTGGGCCAGGAAGGCCGCGATCAGTTCCCGGGTAGCGGCCGGGGACAGCAGCGACTCCCCCTCGGCGGCGGTACGGATGGCGTGCAGCAGCTCGGAGGGCTCGGCGCCCTTGCCCAGGAAGGCGGAGGCGCCGGCCCGCAGGGACTCGGCCACGTAGTCGTCGGCCTCGAAGGTCGTCAGGATCACCACCTTCACCCCGGCCAGGTCGGGGTCGGCGCTCAGGGCCCGGGTCGCCTGCACCCCGTCCACGCCCGGCATCCTGATGTCCATCAGCACCACGTCCGCCCGCTCCGCCCGGGTCACCTCCACCGCCTCGGCGCCGTTGGAGGCCTCACCCACCACCTCCATGTCCGGTTCGGAGTCCACCAGTACGCGGAAGGCGCTGCGCAACAGCGCCTGGTCGTCGGCCAGCACCACCCGGATCGTCCCGCTCATCGCCGTGAGTTCTCCGTGCTCCTCGTGTCCCCCGCCGTTCCCGGCGTACCGCTCGCCGTCCCGCTCTCCGAGGAGCGCGCGGCCGGGTCGCCGGGCGGACCGGGGGTGCTGTGGTCAGCGCCGTCATGGGCGCCGTCATGAGTGCTGTCGGTGTGGTGATCGGCACCGCCGGAGTCGGGGGCACCGCCGGAGTCGGGGGCACCGCTGTCGCCGGAGGCACCGGCGCGGCCCCGGCCACTGGGGTCGCGGCACAGCGCCTTCCTGGACGTCGACGACCAGCACTCCCCCGCGCGGGGACGGCTCTCGGCCCGGGTACCGGGCAGGGGCAGCCGTACCGAGACGCGGAACCCGCCCTCCGGTCGGGGGCCGGCGAAGAACTCACCGTCCAGGGCCGCCGCCCGCTCCCGCATCCCCAGCAGTCCGTGCCCCCCGGAGCCCCGGGGCCCGCTCCCCCGCCGCGAGCCCTGGCCGTCGTCGGTCACCGTGACCTGGAGGGCGTACCGCTCGCGGGCGACCCGCACCTGGGCCCGCACCCCCGGGCCGCCGTGCTTGTGGCTGTTGGTGAGTGCCTCCTGCACCACCCGGTACGCGGTGAGGTCGACCGCCGCGGGCAGCGACTGCCCGGGCACCGGCAGGTCCTGCCGCAGCCGTACCGGCAGTCCCGCCAGCTCGAAGCTCTCCACCAGTTCCTCCAACACCCCCAGTCCGGGCGCCGGTTCGGTGGGCGCCAGGGGGTCGCCGGTCTGCCGCAGCAGCCCCACGGTGGTCTGGAGTTCGTCCAGGGCGTGCCGGCTCGCCTCCCGTACGTGGGCCAGCGCCTCCCTGGCCTGGTCCGGTCGGCGGTCCATGACGTGGGAGGCCACCCCGGCCTGGACGTTGACCAGCGCGATGTGGTGGGCCACCACGTCGTGCAGCTCCCGGGCGATGCGCATCCGTTCCTCCGCCACCCGACGCCGGGCCTCCTCCTCGCGGGTCCGCTCCGCGCGTTCGGCCCGCTCCCGCATGGCGGCCACGAAGGCCCGCCGGCTGCGCACCGCGTCCCCGGCCGCCGCGGCCATGCAGGTCCAGGCGAAGATGCCGATGTTCTCCTGGGCGTACCAGGGGCGCGCCCCGAAGGCCAGGCCGACGGCGGTCAGCACCACGATGGTCAGCCCGCCCACCCGCCAGGTGGTCGGACGGTCGGTGGAGGCGGCGACGGTGTACAGGGCCACCGCGGAACCGGTCGCCAACGGGGCGTGTGGGCTGGTGGGCGCGGTCGGCTGGGACAGCAGGCCGACCAGGGTGAAGGTGCCGGTCAGACAGAGCACCAGGAAGGGCTGGCGGCGCCGCCACACCAGCGCCAGGCTGGACAGCACCGACAGCACCACCATGACCGGGGACACCGGGCGTCCCGTGATCAGTGGCTGTCGCCCGTCGTGGTCGTACCCGGCGGCAGCCCCGGCCATCATCAGCACGAAGGCGCCCGTCGCCAGCAGGGCGTCCGCCAACGACGGGTGCTCGCGCAGCCAACCCCACAGACGGGACGGCCACTCACGTACCGTCCCGTTCAACGAGCGGTCTCAGTTCGGGATGAGCCCGTCATCGCTGAGCATCTCGCGGACCTGCTCCAGGGTGGCCTCGGGCGAGGGCAGGATCAGCTCGGAGGGTTCCAGGGAGTCGGCCGGCAGCTCGCTGCCCAGCCGACGGACGGCCTCCAGCAGGGCACCCAGAGTCCTACGGAAACCCTCCTCGTCGCCGGTCTCCATCTCCTCCAGCAACTCGTCGTCGAGCTTGTTCAGCTCCGCGAAGTGGCTGTCGTCCAGCTTGACTTGGCCTTCCCCCATGATCCGTACGATCACGACGTTCTCCTAACTCACCTGCTGACGAGGGGCCGACGGCGGTCACGGTCCCACCGCGAGGCCCGTGCCCCTGGGGGACACGGGCTCACCGTCACTGCTTGTCGAACCTGGGGGTGCTGCCCTGGGACTCCTGCTGCGGCTGCTGGGCGTCGCCGCCCTCGATGGCCTGCTGTCCCCCGGCGGGGCCGCCGGTCAGCTCGGCCTTCATCCGCTGGAGCTCCAACTCCACGTCGCTGCCCCCGGAGAGGCGGTCCAGCTCGGCGGAGATGTCGTCCCGCGCGGTGCCCGAGGGGTCCTCCAGGGCGCCGGAGGCCAGGAGTTCGTCGATGGCACCGGACCGGGCCTGGAGCTGCTGGGTCTTGTCCTCGGCTCGCTGGATGGCCATGCCCACGTCGCCCATCTCCTCGGAGATGCCGCTGAAGGCCTCCCCGATGCGGGTCTGCGCCTGGGCCGCGGTGTAGGTGGCCTTGATGGTCTCCTTCTTGGTGCGGAAGGCGTCCACCTTGGCCTGGAGGCGCTGGGCCGCCAGGGTCAGCTTCTCCTCCTCGCTCTGGAGGGTCTGGTGCTGGGTCTCCAGGTCGGTCACCTGCTGCTGGACGGCGGACCTGCGGGTCAGCGCCTCCCGCGCCAGATCCTCCCGGCCGAGCGCCAGGGCCTTCTTGCCCTGCTCCTCCAACTTCGAGGACTGGCCCTGGAGTTGGTTCATCTGCAGCTCAAGACGCTTGCGGGAGGTCGCCACGTCGGCGACGCCCCGGCGCACCTTCTGCAACAGCTCCAGCTGTTTCTGGTACGAGTAGTCGAGAGTCTCGCGCGGGTCCTCAGCCCGGTCCAGGGCCTTGTTGGCCTTCGCGCGGAAGATCATTCCCATACGCTTCATGACACCGCTCATGGGCCTCGCGCGCCCCCTTCGTAACGGACTCGAACCTCGGCACATCTACAGACCCCAGACTACGGGGCCTGGTTCCATTACCGCACTGTTCGGTGCGGGATGCGCTCCTCCTGTAGGACGATCAGTATCGCCGACCTCCGGCGGAGGGAGTAGGCCGCGCCCCCTCCGTCTCCGGGTACGCGCCCCCACCGACGGCGGCGGGACCGAGGTCGTTGCCGATTCGTTCCCCCCTGGCCGGCGGCGCACACCCGGGGGCGCCGTAGGGTGGAGGGGTGTTTCGAAGCCGTACGAAGGATGAGCGCTCCTCCACGTCCCCGGTGACCGACGACGAGCCCACGCAGGTCCGTGACCCGCAGGCCCCCAAGGGCCGGCCCACCCCCAAGCGGAGCGAGGCGCAGGGTCAGCGCAGGACGCTGGCCAAGCCCGCGAGCAACCGCAAGGAGGCGGCGAAGCGTGCCCGGGAGGCGCGCCGCAAGGAGATGGCCCAGCAGCGCGAGGCCATGATGACCGGCGACGAGCGCTACCTCCCCTACCGCGACAAGGGGCCGGTGCGCCGCTACGTCCGGGACTTCGTGGACGCCAAATGGTGTGTGGCCGAGTTCTTCATGCCGGTCGCCATCGTGATCCTGGTGCTGAGCATGGTCAACGCCGGTGCCCTCCAGGCGTACGTGCTGCTGGTGTGGATGGCGCTGATCCTGCTGATCGTCCTGGACTCGGCGATGACCGTGGTCCGGCTGAGGAAGCGGCTGCGGGAGCGGTTCCCGGACGAGAACCGCAAGGGCGCGGTGGCGTACGCCCTGATGCGCACCCTCCAGATCCGCAAGATGCGGCTGCCCAAGCCCCAGGTGGCGCGCGGCGAGCACCCCTGACGCACGCCCCCGGTTGACCCGACGGCGCCGGGGCGGACGACGGACTCACCTGTCCTCGTCCGCCCCGGCGCCGTCATGTGCGGGGTGCCCCTCGGGTCACTCGGCGTGCAGGCTCATCGGGCCGTACACGGTGGCCCCGTCGTCCAGGAGCACGACCTGGTCGATGCCCTCCTCCTTCAGGTCACGCCAGGCCTCGCCGATCCAGGACTCCGCGTCGCCCTGGGTGGAGAACTCCTCCACCTGGAGTCCGGTGGTGGTCTCGGTACCGTCGGCCTTCTCGAACCGCCATGTCCAGGGCACTGCGCCTCCTTGAGGATCGGGTCGATGCTTGTCGCAGGGTACTGAGCGAAGGGCGGTGTCCGCCCGGGGACCGCGGAAGTGCCCCGGCCGGCTCGGCCGGCGGGCAACAGCCGGCGGGAGGAGGGACGATCGGCTTGTGGAACTGACTCTGCTCGGCACCGGGGCCCCCGACGGACTCCCCCGCCCCGGCTGCCCCTGCGCGCGGTGTGCCCTGGCCACCGGCCCGGAGGCCAGGGCCGCGACCTCCCTGCTGGTCGACCACTCCCTGCTGCTGGACCTCACCCCCGGCGCCGCCCTGGCCGCCGCCCGGGCCGGACGGTCGGTGCACGAGGTGCGGCAGGTACTGCTGTCCCACCCCCACGACGGTCCCGCCATGGAGTTCCCGGCCGGGCTGCCCTCCCCGGTGCGGGTGCCGGACGGGCAGGAACTGTCCCTGATCAGCGGCCACCGGGTACGGGCGGTGCCGCTGGACGCCCCGGGCACCGGCTACGAGATCGTGGGCCCCAGCGGGGCGCGGATGCTGTACCTGCCACCGGGGGGCGCGCCGGCCGGGCTGTCCCCCCGGCAGGCGCCGTACGACCTGGTCGCCTCGGACGTGCTGGGTCGGCCGGACGCGCTGGCCCGGCTGCGGGCGGTCGGGGCGGTCACCGCCACCACGGACGTACTGGCCGTCCACCTCGGCCACCAGGTGCCACCCGGGGCGGAGGCACGGCGGCGGCTGGCGGCGCTGGGGGCCCGGGCGGAACCGGACGGCACCTCGCTGACCGTGGGCGAGTACCGCGAGGTGCCGGACGTCCCCCGGCGGACCCTGGTGCTGGGCGGGGTGCGGTCGGGCAAGTCGGTGGAGGCAGAGCGGCGGCTCGCGGGGTTCCCGGACGTGGTGTACGCGGCGACCGGGGGCGGCGGCCAGGAGGGGAACGGCGACCCGGAGTGGTGGGAGCGGGTGGAGGCGCACCGGGAGCGCCGGCCGCCGGGCTGGCGCACCGTGGAGGGCTGCGACCTGGTGCCGCTGCTGGCCGAACGGGACGCGGCGCCGCTGCTGGTGGACTGTCTGGCGCGGTGGCTGTCGGACGCCATGGACCGGGTGAACGCCTGGGACGACGGTGCCTGGCGGAACGGCGCGCGGGCCGAACTGCACAAGCGGGCGGGCGAGTTGGTGGCCGCCTTCCGGGCCACCCGGCGCACCGTGGTGGCGGTCAGCGAGGACACCGCCTCGGCTGGGGCGCCCACCGGGCGGGCCGGCCGACGGTTCCGGGACGAGCTGGGCCGGCTGAACGCGGCGGTGGCCGAGGAGTGCGAGGAGGTGCTGTTGATGGTAGCCGGCACCGCCTGTCGGCTGCGGGGCTGAGCCGGCGTACACCGGTCCGGTGGGCGGCCGGACCGTACCGTACGCTTCGCCACTATGAGCGACGGCAGCCTGGATCTCGACGACTTCACCGACCGGATCGAGCGCCCCCTGGGCAGTGTGCGGCGCGACGCCGAGGAACGCCGGGAGCGGACCGGTCTGCCTCCGGGGGCGTTGGGGCGGCTGGACGAGATCGCCGAGTGGCTGTCGGCCGCACAGGGTCAGGTCCCGGTACGGCCGGTGGAACGGCCCCGGATGCTGCTGTTCGCCGGCGACCACGGGGTGGCCTCGCTCGGGGTCTCCGGCCAACCGGTCGACGGGGCGCGGGAGTTGGTGCGCGCCGCCCTGGACGGCCAGAGCCCCAGCGCCCTGCTGGCCGGCCACCAGGGTGTGCCGGTACGGGTGGTGGACCTGTCGGTGGACTGCCCGGCCGAGGAGCTGCCGGCGGAGGTCACCCGCCACCGGGTGCGCCGCTCCAGCGGGCGGCTGGACATCGAGGACAGCCTCAGCGCCGAGGAGGCGGAGCGGGCGTTCCGGGCCGGTATGGCGGTGGCCGACGAGGAGGCGGACGCGGGCACCGACCTGGTGGTGCTGGGCGACCTGTCGGTGGGCGGTACCACCGCCGCCGGCACCCTGGTGGCCGCCCTGTGCGGTACGGACGCCTCGGTGGTGACCGGCCGGGGCGGCGGGGGTCTGGACGACCTGGCGTGGATGCGCAAGTGCGCCGCCATCCGGGACGGGCTGCGCCGCGCCCGGCCGGTACTGGGCGACCAGTTGCGGCTGCTGGCGACGGTGGCCGGAGCGGACCTGACCGCCATGACGGGGTTCCTGTTGCAGTCGGCGGTACGCCGTACCCCGGTCATCCTGGACGGGGTGGTCTCGGCCGCCTGTGCCCTGGTGGCCCAGCGGATCGCGTTCCGGGGGCCGGACTGGTGGCTGGTGGGTCAGGCCAGCGGGGAGCCGGCGCAGGCCAAGGCGCTGGACCGGCTCACCCTGGAACCGCTGCTGGACCACGGGGTGACCGTGGGTCAGGGGCTGGGCTCCCTGCTGTCCCTGCCCCTGGTGGTGTCGGCCTCGCGGTTGGCCGCCGAACTGCCGGTCCGGGAGCCGGAGTCGGCCTCCGACCCGGTCTCGGACCTGGACGCCACCTGATCCGGTCGGTACCCCCGGGTCCCGTACACCCACCGCGCGGACACCGGTACCCGTTCCCGGGGCGGCCGGCCGCCCCGGAGAGGGGATCCCGTGGCCCCCGGCCACACAGGCGCGACCTCCGGCCATCCGGGCACGACCTCCGGCCACCCGGGCGGGGAACGGTCGCCGGTGCCCAACCACCGGGCGGTGCGGGGGAGTTCGGCATCCCCGAGGGCCCGAGGCCGCCGCGTCGTTCCTGGTGACGGACGCGGCACGCGCCACGGCCACCGACGCCACTCCCGGCCCCCCTGGCCGTGAGCGGGGCGTACGGGCATACCATGCCGTCCGGGGCCTGTTCCGCGCTGCGCCCCCACCCGGCACTTCACCCGGATCCACCAGGAAGAGACCGGGTCCCCAACTGGAAGAGGTCCCTACCGCTGTGTCTGCTTTGAGTCTCAGCACGTCGTCCATCGCCACGCTGCGAGCGGACGCTCTGGTCATCGGCGTCGCGAAGGGCGCCAAGGGTCCCGTCGTCGCCCTCGGTGGCGAGGCGGTGGACAAGGCCTTCGGCGGCAAACTGGCGACGACCCTGGAGGCCCTGGGCGCCAGTGGCTCCGAGGGAGAGGTCACCAAGCTGCCGGCCCCGGCCAGCGGGGTGAAGGCCCCGGTGGTGCTCGCCGTCGGGCTGGGTGACGTGCCACGGAAGAACGACACCTACGACCACGAGGCCCTGCGCCGGGCCGCCGGCGCGGCCTCCCGCGCGCTGGCCGGCACCAAGAAGGCCGGCTTCGCCCTGCCGCTGGCCGACACCGGGTCGGTGGCCGCCGTCGCCGAGGGTGCCCTGCTGGGGGCGTACGCCTTCACCGCCTACCGAGGCACCGAGGGCAAGAACGGCAAGGACGGCAAGGGTGCCAAGGACGGGAAGAACGGCGGGAACGCCCCGCTGGACGAGGTCGTCCTGCTGGGTGGCAGGTCCCGGGACGCCGACCACAAGGCGGCCGTGCACCGCGCCACCGAACTGGTCACCGAGGTCCACCGGGCCCGTGACCTGATCAACACCCCCTCCAACGGCCTCAACCCGGCCGTCTTCGCCGAGCAGGCCCAGGCCCTGGGCAAGGAGCTGGGCCTCAAGGTCGAGGTGTGGGACGAGAAGGCCCTCACCAAGGGCGGGTTCGGCGGCATCCTCGGCGTCGGCCAGGGTTCCCAGAACCCGCCCCGGCTGGTGCGGGTCGCCTACAAGCACTCCAAGGCGAAGAAGACCGTCGCCCTGGTCGGCAAGGGCATCACCTACGACTCGGGCGGCATCTCGCTGAAGCCTCCGGGCAGCAACGAGACCATGAAGTGCGACATGAGCGGCGCCGCCGCCGTGTTGGCCACCGTGGCCGCCGCCGCCCGGCTGGACCTGCGGGTGAACGTCACCGGCTGGCTGGCCCTCGCCGAGAACATGCCCTCCGGCACCGCGATGCGCCCCGGCGACGTGCTCACCATGTACAGCGGCAAGACGGTGGAGGTGCTCAACACCGACGCCGAGGGGCGGCTGGTGCTGGCCGACGCCCTGACCCGGGCCTGCGAGGAGTCCCCGGACGCGCTGCTGGACGTGGCCACCCTCACCGGAGCGATGGTGGTGGCCCTGGGCAACCGCACCTTCGGCGTGATGGGCAACGACGACGCCTTCCGTACCCGGGTGCACGAGACCGCCACGGAGGTGGGCGAGGCGTCCTGGCCGATGCCGCTGCCCTCCGACCTGCGCAAGGGCATGGACTCCACGGTCGCCGACCTCGCCAACATGGGTGAGCGGGCCGGTAGCGGCCTGGTGGCCGGGGTCTTCCTCAAGGAGTTCGTCTCCGAGGGCACCCCCTGGGCCCACCTGGACATCGCGGGCCCGGCCTTCCACGAGAGCGTCCCCCAGGGCTACACGCACAAGGGCGGCACCGGGGTGGGCGTCCGCACGCTGGTACGGCTGCTGGAGCACGCCGCCGACGGCGACCTGTGAGCCCCGGGCGGGGATGACCTCCGCCACTACGGCCCCGTACGTCCACGGGTGGTTGGTGGGCGCACGGGGCCGTACCCATCGGTAGCTCAGGGCCGGCGTCCCGTGGGGTGTCGACAAGTGCGAAGATGGGTCCTCGGCAGGACAGGGCCCGCACGATTCACCCAACGATCGAGTCCAGGGCCGAACGACAGCGGCCGAACCTCAGCCGCCCGGCCACCGACGGCCGGCTACGGCGTACCCATTGCATGGAGGACGTGACGTGGCGAACGACGCCAGCACCGTTTTCGACCTAGTGATCCTCGGAGGCGGTAGCGGCGGTTACGCCGCTGCCCTGCGCGCTTCGCAACTGGGTCTGGACGTCGCCCTGATCGAGAAGAACAAGCTCGGCGGCACCTGCCTGCACAACGGCTGCATCCCGACCAAGGCCCTGCTGCACGCCGGCGAGATCGCCGACCAGGCGCGGGCGAGCGCCGAGTTCGGGGTCAAGGCCACCTTCGAGGGCATCGACATGGCCGGCGTCCACAAGTACAAGGACGGCGTGGTCAACGGGCTCTACAAGGGCCTCCAGGGCCTGGTGGCCAGCCGCAAGGTGACCTATGTGGAGGGTGAGGGCCGGCTGTCCTCCCCGACCTCGGTGGACGTGGGCGGCCAGCGGTACGAGGGCCGGCACATCCTGCTGGCCACCGGCTCGGTGCCCCGCTCCCTGCCCGGACTGACCATCGACGGCGACCGGATCATCTCCTCCGACCACGCGCTGGTGCGCGACCGGGTCCCGGAGTCGGCGATCATCCTGGGCGGCGGCGTCATCGGCGTCGAGTTCGCCTCGGCCTGGAAGTCGTTCGGCGCCGACGTGACCATCGTCGAGGGCCTGCCGCACCTGGTGCCGGCCGAGGACGAGAACAGCTCCAAGCTGCTGGAGCGGGCGTTCCGCAAGCGGGGCATCAAGTTCTCGCTGGGCTCCTTCTTCGAGAAGGCCGAGTACACCCAGAACGGCGTCAAGGTCACCCTCGCCAACGGCAAGGAGCACGAGGCCGAGGTGCTGCTGGTCGCCATCGGCCGGGGCCCGGTCTCCGAGGGCCTGGGGTACGAGGAGGTCGGCGTCCGTACCGACCGGGGCTTCGTGCTCACCGACGAGTACTGCCGCACCGACGTGCCGACCGTCTCCGCCGTCGGTGACCTGATCCCCACCCTCCAGCTGGCGCACGTGGGCTTCGCCGAGGGCATCCTGGTCGCCGAGCGGCTGGCCGGACTCAACCCGGTGCCCATCGACTACGACGGGGTGCCCCGGGTGACCTACTGCCACCCCGAGGTGGCCTCCGTCGGCATCACCGAGGCCCAGGCCAAGGAGAAGTACGGCGCCGACCAGGTCGTGACCCTGAAGTACAACCTGGGCGGCAACGGCAAGAGCAAGATCCTCAAGACCGCGGGCGAGATCAAGCTCGTCCAGGTGCGGGACGGCGCCGTCGTCGGCGTCCACATGGTCGGCGACCGGCTCGGTGAGCAGGTGGGCGAGGCCCAGCTGATCTACAACTGGGAGGCGCTGCCCTCGGAGGTCGCCCAGCTGATCCACGCACACCCCACCCAGAACGAGGCCCTGGGCGAGGCGCACCTGGCCCTGGCCGGCAAGCCGCTGCACGCCCACGACTGACCTACCGTCCGAGCGCGAGCGTCCTCACCAGCACGTTCCGCACACTTCGTAAGGAGCAACCGAAACCATGGCGGTTTCCGTAACCCTGCCGGCGCTCGGCGAGAGCGTCACCGAGGGCACCGTCACCCGCTGGCTGAAGGCCGAGGGTGAGCGAGTCGAGGCAGACGAGCCCCTCCTGGAGGTGTCGACCGACAAGGTCGACACCGAGATCCCCGCACCCGCCGCCGGCACCCTCTCCTCCATCAAGGTGGCCGAGGACGAGACCGTCGAGGTCGGGGCCGAACTGGCCGTGATCGACGACGGTTCCGGCGCTCCCGCCGACTCCGGCGCCCCGGCCCAGCAGTCCGAGCCCGAGCCCGCCCCCGCGCAGCCGGAGCCGGCCCAGCAGGCGCCGGCCGAGCCCGAGCCGCAGCAGGCCCCCGCCCAGGCGGAGCCCGAGCCGGCACCGCAGGCCTCCGGTGGCGCGACCGAGGGCACCGACGTGGTGCTGCCGGCGCTCGGCGAGTCCGTCACCGAGGGCACCGTCACCCGCTGGCTGAAGTCGGTGGGCGAGGAAGTGGCCGAGGACGAGCCGCTGTTGGAGGTGTCGACCGACAAGGTCGACACCGAGATCCCCGCACCCGCCGCCGGCACCCTGGTGGAGATCGTGGTGGGCGAGGACGAGACGGCCGAGGTCGGCGCCAAGCTGGCGGTCATCGGTGTGGCCGGTGCCGCGCCCGCCGCGCAGCCGGAGCCCGCCCAGCCGGAACCGCAGCCCGAGCCGCAGCAGGCCCCCGCGCAGCCCGAGCCCCAGACGGCGCCCGCACCGCAGGCCCCGGCCCAGCCGGAACCGGCACAGCAGGCTCCCGCCCAGCCCCAGCAGGCCCCCGCGCAGGCGGCACCTCAGGCTGCGCCCGCGCAGCCGGCGCAGCCCGCCCGTCCGGCTCCGGCTCCCGCCGGCCGTTCGGCGGTCGAGGGACCGTACGTGACCCCGCTGGTGCGGAAGTTGGCGCAGGAGCACGGCGTCGACCTGAACACCGTGAAGGGCTCCGGCGTGGGTGGCCGCATCCGCAAGCAGGACGTGGTGGCCGCCGCCGAGGCCGCGCGTTCGGCCCAGCCGGCCGGTGGCACCACCCAGCGCAAGGCGTCGACGCCGATCGAGCCCTCGCCGCTGCGGGGCCAGACGGTGCCGATGACCCGCATCCGCAAGTCCATCGCCAAGCACATGCTCAACTCGCTTCAGGTCTCGGCGCAGTTGACCACCGTGGTGGAGGCGGACGTCACCCGCATCATGCGGCTGCGGGGGCGGGCCAAGGCCAGCTTCCAGCAGCGCGAGGGCGTGAAGCTGTCGCCGATGCCGTTCTTCATCAAGGCGGCCACCGAGGCGCTGAAGGTCCACCCGGCCGTCAACGCCAAGGTGAACGACGACGACACCATCACCTACCACGACGTGGAGAACATCGGCATCGCGGTGGACACCGAGAAGGGGCTGTTCGTCCCGGTGATCCACGGGGCCGGCGACCTCAACATCGCGGGTCTGGCCAAGCGGACCGCCGACCTGGCGGACCGTACCCGCAACGGTGGGCTGAAGCCGGACGAGGCGACCGGTGGCACCTTCACCATCACCAACACCGGTTCGCGGGGCGCCCTGTTCGACACCCCGATCCTCAACCAGCCGCAGGTCGGCATGTTGGGTATCGGTGCCACGGTGAAGCGCCCGGTGGTCGTCTCCGACCCCGACCTGGGCGACACCATCGCGGTCCGCGACATGGTGTACCTGGCCCTGACCTACGACCACCGGATCGTGGACGGCGCCGACGCCGCCCGCTTCCTGGGCACGGTCAAGGACCGCCTGGAGGAGGGCGAGTTCGAGGCCGACCTCGGCCTGTAGGTGCGGCAGCCGTCAACCCGGCACCCGTCGGTGGCCCCGTTCCCGCACTCCGGGACGGGGCCACCGTCATGTGGCCGGACGTTCCCCGGGCGGCCCCGGAGCCCCGGCCCAGCGGTCCGCGCCCGGCCCTCCCGTACCGAGGGGTGACCAGGGACGGTACGAGCGACCCCGGCCCCGCACCCGGGGCCCCGGCCCGGGCGCCGGAACGGCCCTCCCCCGCCCCGAGGGCCCGCCGCGACGGGGTTCCGCGGCGCCCCGGTCGCCGTATGGTCAACGCAGGGCCCCATGCCACCGGACCCGTTCCCGAAGGAGTCGTCTTCGATGACCGCACCCGTCGTCCACTCGCTGCGCGAGCAGATCCGCGAGCACATCGTGGAGGGGATCGTCCAGGGGCGGTGGAAGCCGGGGGAACGGATCGTGGAACGCCGTATCGCGGTGGAACTGCGGGTCAGCCAGACGCCGGTACGGGAGGCGCTGCGGGAGCTGGAGAGCCTGCGGCTGATCGAGTCCGCCCCCAACAAAGGGGTACGGGTGCGGGCGTTGTCCGCCTCGCACCTGGAGGAGATCTATCCGGTGCGCGCCGGGTTGGAGCAGATCGCGGCGGAGCTGGCCGCCGAGCGGCTGGCGGAGGACGCGTCCGTACTGGAGCCGGAGGTGCGTGCCCTGTACGAGGCGGACCGGACGGGGGACGGCGAGGCGCAGGTGCGGCACACCGTGGCCTTCCACCGGGAGCTGGTGCGGGCCTCGGGCAACAGCGTGCTGCTGCACACCTGGGAGTCCCTGGGCATCGGGGTGTGGACCACCCTGTCCATCCGCTGGCTGGGCACCCGGCAGCAGTCCTACGCCGAGGAGCACCAGTCGTTGGTGGAGGCCTTCCGTCGGCGGGACCCCCGGGTGCCGGAGCTGGTGAAGGAGCATGTGCTCGGCTGTGCACCGCGTGCCGCCGAGGACGACTGAGTCGGGCACCGGATGCCGACTTCACGGGTTTTCCATGATTCTTTGGCCCACCCTTTGATCGATCATCGATCAGAGGGCTACAGTCGCTCACAGCGGTGGGGGGTGAACCATCCCCGGGATACGCGCCATCCCGGGAACCCCCCACCACGTCAACTCAGCCCTCCGCCTCGCCCTGTCCTGTGACGCGGAACGGCTGACGGGCGGGCGACCGGGTCCGGCACCCACACGGGTACCGGACCCGGTCCCCACACCCACTCCCCGCCCCGACGTTCCGGTGGGTCGCCAGCCGGTGGCCCGACCGCACCGGACCGATCGGAGGCCCATCGGAAAAGCCCCTCTATAACGACCGCGTCCCGACTGGGGCACTCCACGTGCGTGGCACCCTCGGAGGTTGGATGCTGGGGGGCGTGATGGACGAAGCGGAGTTCTGGGAGCTGATCGACACCACCCGGCAGGCGGCCGAAGGCGACGCCGAGGAGCAGGCCGACCTGCTCCTGGACCGCCTCACCCAGCTCGACCCGGAGGCGGTCACCGACTTCGCGCGCCACTTCGAGGCCCGCTTCCACCGCGCCTACCAGTGGGACCTGTGGGCCGCCGCCTGGATCCTCCTCGACGGCGCCAGCGACGACGTCTTCGACTCCTTCCGCGCCTGGCTGATCGGCCAGGGCCGTACCGTCTTCGAGGGCGCGGCCCACGAGGCGGACAGTCTCGCGGAACTGTTGGAGGACTTCGACGAGGAACTCGACGGCGAGGCCGAGGACCTGCGCTTCGTGGCCGACGACGCCTACGAGCAGCTGACCGGCGTGGAGTTGCCGGAGCTGGGCGTACCCGACCCCCCGGACGAACCGCAGGGGCTCCCCCTCGACCTGGAGGAGGAGAAGGAGTTGGCCACCCGCCTCCCCCGCCTCTGGGACCGCTTCGGCTACTGAGGTCGCCGACCCGCCTCACGGCAGCAGCGAACGCCCCATCAGCACGTCGTCCACGTACTCCCCCGCCAGGTGGAACTCCCCGGGCAGCACGCCCTCGACGCGGAAGCCCAGCGACTCGTACAGCGTCCGGGCGGGACGATTGTGCCCCAGCACCCGCAGGGTCAGCCGCCGCGCCCCCGACAGACGGGCCCCCTCGATCGCCGACCGGACCAGCGCGCGCCCCACGCCCCGGCCACGAGCCGCCCGGTCCACCTCCAGCCCCCGGATCTGGCGCACGTGGGCGTTGCTGGCCAGACCGGTGGGCCAGCCCAGGCAGACGTAGCCCAGCAACCGCCCGCCGTGGTCCTCGGCCACCTGGTACCGCTCCGGCGGGTCCTGGAACGACAGGAAGGGCGCCCCCTCCTCCGGCGGTGGGGTGACCGCGTGCAGGGTGGACCAGGTGCGGACGCTCAGCTCCCGCAGTCCCTCGTCGTCCGCCCAGTCGGCCGGCCGGACCAGCCAGCCGGACCCGGAGTCGATGTGCCGCGCCTCGCTCATGCGCCCACCGTGTCCCAGGGGCGACCCGGTGCTCAACCCCTTTGCGCCGCACGGAGGATGCGCGCGCACGGCCCGCGTCGTACGGGGCCACCGTGGGGGAGACTGGGCCCATGCGTATCGCGATCTCCGGCAGCCATGGACTGATCGGCTCGGCACTGGTGGACTCACTGCGGGCCGACGGCCACCAACTGGTGCGGTTGGTACGGCGACCGGCCCGAACCGGCGACGAGGTGCGGTGGGACCCGGGCCGACGGGAGGTGGACGCCGCCGGCCTGGTCGGCTGCGAGGCGGTGGTCCACCTGGCCGGCGCGGGAATCGCCGACAAGCGCTGGACGGCCGCCTACAAGCGGGAGTTGAGGGACAGCCGGGTGCTGGGCACGGCCACCGTCGCCGAGGCCCTGGCCTCCCTGGACAGCCCCCCGCACACCCTGGTGGTCGGCTCCGCCGTCGGCTACTACGGGGAGACCGGCGACCAGCCGGTGGACGAGGACTCCCCTCCGGGCGAGGGTTTCCTCGCCGACCTGTGCCAGCAGTGGGAGGAGTCGGCCGCGCCCGCCGAACGAGCCGGTATCCGTACCGCCTACGCCCGCACCGGACTGGTCGTCTCCCGGGAGGGCGGGGCCTGGGGCCGACTGTTCCCGATCTTCAAGCTGGGCCTGGGCGGACGGCTGGGCGACGGCGAGCAGTACTGGAGCCACATCGCCCTGCACGACCACGTCGCCGCCCTCCGCCACATCCTGGACACCCCCGAGCTGGCCGGCCCGGTCAACCTCACCGCCCCCGAACCGGCCACCAACAAGGAGGTCACCGAGGCGATGGCGGAGGTGCTGCACCGTCCGGCCGTGCTCCCCGTCCCCGCCTTCGCCCTCAAGGCGGCCCTGGGCGAGTTCGCCGGGGACATCGTCTCCAGTCAACGGGTGCTGCCCAAGCGGCTGTTGGAGTCCGGGTTCACCTTCGCCTTCCCCACCGTCCGCGAGGCGGTACGGGCCGCTCTGGACTGAACCCCACGCTCCTCCAGGGCCCCGGAGCGCCCCGAGGAGCGGGCCCGCGCAAGTGCCCCCGGACCGCGCGGAGAAGGGGCGCGGAGAAGGGGCCCCGCGCCGACAGTGATCCCCTCCCGATCCCTCGCGCCCCCACCGCGACCGGATGCGACCGTGGTGCGACCATCCGCCTCGCCATGACGACTGACCGCGACCGCCCCCTTGCATAGAGTGGAGGCAAGAGGGAACTCGGCCATGTCGTAAGCCGGTTGAGGCCCGCGCCCGGTGGGGCGGGTACCGGCGCGAGCGAGGGAGGACACGTGGCCATGGGCGATGCGACGCGCACGAGCGACGCGAGAGAACTCGACGCCGAGGTGGTGATAGTCGGCGCCGGCCCGGCCGGTCTGGCGGCGGCCCACCACCTGTCCGACGCCGGGGTGACCGTACGGGTGCTGGAACGGGAACCCGTGGTGGGCGGCCGGCTGCGCACCCACCACCTGTCCGGCTTCCTCCTCGACCAGGGGCCGGGCCTGTTCCCCCTGGACTGGCCGGAGTTGGGGCGGCTGGACGCCCTGCGCCCGTTGCCGCTGCGCCCCTTCGACCCCGGCGCCCTGGTGCACTGGGAGGGCCGCCGCCACCGGGTCGGCGAACCCCGCCGCACCCCGCACACCGACAGCCGGCTGGCCGCCCGCAACGCCCTGCACGCCGCCCGCGCCCTGGCCACCGCCCGCCGCCGGGGCGGCATGACGGAGGTCCTGGACCTGGCCAGGCTGCGTTCGGTGCTCACCCGGCTGTCCGCCACCGACCCCGAACGGCTGCTGAGTCGGGCCGAACTCCCGGTACGGCAGTCCTGGTTGGGACGTGGACTGCCCTCCCGTACGGTCGAGGGCCTGCTCGCCCCCCTGCTGACCGCCCTGCTGTCCGACCCGACGCTCACCACCTCCGGCCGGATCGCCGACCTGGTGCTGCGGAGCTTCGTCCGCAGTGGACTGGCCCTCCCCGAGGGCGGCTCCGAGGCGGTGCCCCGGCTGCTGGCCGACGCCCTGCCCCCAGGCACGGTACGTACCGGCGTGACCGTACGGTCGGTCAGCACCCGGCAGGCCCGCACCCTGGAGGCCGGGCCGGTCCACTGCCGCGCGGTACTGGTCGCCACCGGTGCCGCCTCCGCCGCCCGACTGCTGCCCGGACTGCGGGTGCCCGACTTCCACCCGGTCACGGTGCTGCACCACGCCACCCCGAGGCTGGAGCCGCGCCACGCCGGCTCGCTGTGTGTGGACGCCGACCAACGGGGTCCGGTCAGCCACAGCTGGGTGGCCTCCACGGTGGACCCGGGGCGCGCCCCCGAGGGGCGGGGACTGGTCACCTCGGTGGTGCTGGGCTCGGCCGCCGGGGCGCCGGCCAGCGAACTGGACCGGGCCGCCCGACCCCAACTGGCCGCGCTGCACGGGGTGTCCACCAGCGACTGGGAGCTGCTCGCCGCCCACGCCGACACCCGGGCGCTGCCCGCGATGCCGGCGCCCCACGACCCCAACCGGGCGGTACGGGTGCTGGGCGGGCTCTACGTCTGCGGCGACCACCGCGACAGCAGCACCCTCCAGGGCTCGCTGCGCTCCGGCCGCCGGGCGGCCCTGGCCCTCCTGCGGGACATGGGTGTGCGCACCGGGCAGGTGTCGCTGAGCACCGCCGCCTGAGCCGTCGGCGGCCACCTTCGAGGTGGACGTGGGAGGTCCACGCCTGAGGTGGGCGCGCGCCGCGCCTCGGGGGCCGCGCACCTTGGTGGGTGCCCCGCGCCGGGTGGGCTGGTCCCGAGGCGTAGCGGTCAGCTCACCGGGGCCGCCTCGGAGCCGTTGCGCCATCGTCGGGCTCGTACCTCGGCCCCGGCCTCTCCCCGCACGCCGCCCCTCCCTCTGGACGTGACCACCGGGACGACGCGGTGGGCCGGCGAACGGTCGGGAACGAAGCGGAACGGCAGCGCCCCCGGCGAACGGTCCCTGGGTGGGGGGGCTCCCGGTGGGGGGCGAGCCGGCACGGCCACCTTCGCCACTCGGGGTGCGGCCTGCGGGGGCTCCCCGGCCGTCCCGGCAGCCCCCGCCGACCCAGCGTGGAGACCAGCATCGGCCACCTACCGTCCGCCCGAGCCCCCCTCCACCGAGGGCCGCGAGGATCGTGATGCGGGACAACGCCGGCGTGCGCCAGCGGGCTGGGCGGCGAGCCCGCGCGGGACGCGGGACGGCGAGCGTGCGTCGTCCCACGCACGCGGCCACTCGCCCTCTTCGAGCGGCCACCGGCCCTCTGGGCCTTCTCATCCCTCACCGCCTCACCAGGAGCGAACGCCCACTACCGACGCCGACGCGAACACGGAGACTGGCACAACGCCGCCCAGCGCCACCTACTCAACCGCTTCCTCGGACAGCTCCACCACTGCCTCCAGACACGACAGCCGTTCGACGAACAGCGCGCCTTCGCGCCACTCCTTCGAGCTCAACTGGAGGGCGTGACAGGGGCCCGCAAGCCGAGCCACTGATCGGCGTCCCAGGCCCGGAACCGTTGCGCTTCGGCGAACCCCAGCTTCGCCGCGAGGCGCATCGAACGGACGTTGGCGGTCTGAGTGGCGAGCACCACCGGCTCACCCGGAAGGACGTCTTCGAGCCAGCCGAGAGCCGCCGCGCACGCTTCGGCCGCATACCCGAATCCCCACGCCTGCGGCAGGAACAGGTAGCCGAGATCTACTTTCCCCACGGCAGAGGGGCAAACGTGCTCCGTTACTCTTCTGAGCAGGATCTGGCCGATCATCACCCCGTCGAGATCGACGACGAAACTCCCGGACCGCCGCCCGGGCACCTCGGGCATCTCGCCCTCAAGCTCGTCACGCGGCCGGGGGCCGCCGAGGTAGGTGTGCACCTCCGGCGAGGCGTGCAGCTCGATGAACGCCGCACGGTCTCTGACCTCGGGCTCACGCAGCACGAGCCTCCCGGTCTTGATGGGTGCGGGCGGCCAGGCAACCGGTCCGAGATCAGTCATGTCGGCCAGCCAATCAGCAGGCTCAGTAGTGATCAAGACTCGCGGACCCGCTTGACTTCTTAGCCCCCTGAGATGTCTCGGAGGGTGGCGTGGCTCGCCGTGGGTGGCCGAGGCGACCGGAAGGGCGGGGCACGTGTGGGCTGGCCGGCGGGCTCGGCGCGGAGCCGCGTCGGGGCGTCCCCCACCACGGGGACGGACACCGGGGGTTGGGGACGACACCGGCCCAGGGGCCCGCGCGGACACCCCGCCCGAACGGTCGCGGACCTCCCCCACCGGAACCCACCGGAACCCGCGAGACCCACGAACCGTCGGACGGGTCAGCCCAGCGCCATCACCCGTTCCCGGTAACCCCGGGCGGCCGAGGTGCCCTGGTGGGGTTCCAGACAGCGTTCGAAGTGCCGGAGGTACTCGTGGGCGCGGGTGGAACGCAGCTGGCTGGCGGTCGCCGCCGCCTCGGCCGCCAGTGCGCAGGCCTGCTCCATCTCCCCCAGCCCCAGCAGCGCGGTGGCCAGCACCACCTGACACATCACCCGGCTCCGCGCGTGCCGTCGGTCCCCCAACCGCAGGGCGCGCTCGGCCTGTTCGGCGGCGTGCCGGTGCTGGCGCAGGTCCCGGTGGCAGTGCGCGAACTCCTCGGCCAGCCGCGCCTCGTCGAAGTGCCGCGCCCAGGCCGGGGGCTCGGCGCCCGCCTCCTGGGCGGCGGTCCAGGCGTTCTCGGCGCGGCTGAGGGCGGAGGCACAGGCCGCGCCGTCCCCCACCACCGCGTGGGCCCGGGCCTCGGCGGCGTACAACTGGGCCTCCACCAGCGGGGCGGCCGGCGCTCCCAGCCCCTGCTGGGCCACCCGGGCCAGCTGGACGGCCTCCCGTCCGTGCCCGAGGTAGACGGCCTGCTGGCTCATGGTCACCAGCACGTGCCCGCCGTACGCCCGGTCACCGGCCACCTGGGACAGCCGCAGGGCCTGTACGTAGTACCGCTGGGCCAGCCCGTGGGCCGCGATGTCGAAGCAGGTCCACCCCGCGAGCCGGGTCAACTCCGCCACCGCGCCGAACAGTCGGCGGCCGACCTGCTCCCCGTACACCCCGCGCAGCAGGGGCTCGGCCTCGTGCTCCAGGTAGCGGGCCAGGGCCTGCCGGGCGTGGCCGCCCCCGTGCGCCCGGTCCAGGGCCTGGAACAGTTCCCCCACCGACCTCAGGGCGGCGATGTCCCCTCCGCTCACCCGGTGTCCCGAGCCCTCCCTGGCGTTCTGCGCGGGCTCCGGCCGCGCCCCCCGAAGCCCCGCCACCGACCTGGGCCGCACCCCCGGGCCGCGCCCCTGCTGGGGGATGCGGCGGCCGGAGGGCTGGGGCTCCTCGGGCCGGGCGGTCACCCGCGTCCCGTGGCTCACCTGCTCGTCCGGCTGTCCGATCAGCCAGTCCCGGCTGGGCACCACCAGTCCGGCCGGGGTGAAGGCGATCCTCCGCAGCTCCTGGGGGTCGCCGACGTCCTTGCGCCACAGTCCGCTCACGATGTCCACCGCCTCGACCGGGGTGGCGGCGAACTCCAGCCCCGCGTACACCGGGGCGCAGGCGTCCAGCCCGACGTCCTGGGCGGTGAGGCGGCGCCCCAGGCGCCGGCTGAACACCTCCGCGATCAGGGCGGGGGTGGCGCCCCTGGGCTGCTGTCCCCGCAGCCAGCGGGTGACCGAGGTCTTGTCGTACCGCAGGTCGAGGCCGTGTTCCAGGCCCAGTTGGTCCACTCTGCGGGCCAGCCCCGCGTGGGAGAACCCGGCCTCGGCGATCAGGGCCGCGAGCTGTCGGTTGGGCACGCGCTGGCGCGGGGCGGACTCCCCGGTTCGTTCCATGGACATCGGTGCGTGGGGTCTCCTGCCTCGCTGACTGCGGCTGACGCCCTGGCTGGTGATCGTGGGGGACGGCGCGAATGTAACGAGCCGGAGGGTGTTACCGGTCGGGTGCGCGGTGCATTCATCCATATGTGTGTACGGAGGCTGAATATCGTCGGAGGCCAGCTCGGCCGTACAGTGGCCGGTGGCGCATTCCGTGGCCGCCGAGCGGCCGAACGACGAGCGAGGAGCGTCCAGTGGACCAGCCTCAGCGGGAGGAGCCGGGCGACCGGCTCCACTTCGTACACCTGGGCTTCGGCCCCGACGCGGTGGAGTACCTGGAGGCCTGGGAGGAACAGCGCCGGGTGCACGCGGCTCGGCTGGCGGGCGAGGTGCCCGACACCTGTCTGCTGCTGGAGCACCAGTCGGTGTACACCGCCGGGCGCCGCACCGAGGACAGCGAACGCCCCCTGGACGGCACCCCGGTCGTGGACGTGGACCGGGGCGGCAAGATCACCTGGCACGGGCCCGGACAGCTGGTGGGGTACCCCATCGTCCAACTCCCGCTGCCCGTCGACGTGGTGGAGCACGTACGGCGGCTGGAGGAGGCCCTGATCCGCACCTGCGCGGACTTCGGACTGGAGACGACCAGGGTCGAGGGGCGCAGCGGGGTGTGGGTGCTGGGCGAGGAACGTCCGGCCACCGCCCTCGGCGGGCTGGCCCTGGACCTGGCCCCCGCGATGTCCGACGGCTCCCAGGACGAGTACGACAGCCGGCTCGCCGGCCCCGAGTACGCCCCCTCCAACGCCGGGCAGCGCGGCCAGGACCGCAAGCTGGGGGCCATCGGGGTACGGGTGTCCCGGGGCGTGACCATGCACGGGTTCTCCCTCAACTGCGACCCCGACAACACCCTGTTCGACCGGATCGTCCCCTGCGGCATCCGGGACGCGGGAGTGACCTCGCTCTCGGAGGAACTGGGGCGGAATGTATCGGCCACCGATGTCCTTCCCGTAGTGGAGAAACACCTGCGGCAGTTCCTGGAGTTGAGGGAGCCGCTGCCCCAGGAGGGTTGAGCAGCCCGGCGGGCCCCTGGCGCGGGGCCCTGCCCACTGCGACCATCACGGTGGCAGTGGTGGGCCGGGGCCCGGGGCCACCACGACAATCGCAGGCGTACCCTGGGGAACGCCGAGGAATCGAAAGCCTGAGGAGCAGGACGTGTCCGCTGTCGCACCCGACGGTCAGCCAGCCAACCCTGACGGCAGGCGATTGCTCCGCTTGGAGGTCCGTAACGCGCAGACCCCCATCGAGCGCAAGCCGGAATGGATCAAGACCCGGGCCAAGATGGGCCCGGAGTACAACGCCCTCCAGAGCCTGGTGAAGCGGGAGGGCCTGCACACCGTCTGCCAGGAGGCGGGCTGCCCCAACATCTTCGAATGCTGGGAGGACCGCGAGGCCACCTTCCTCATCGGCGGTGAACAGTGCACCCGCCGCTGTGACTTCTGCCAGATCGACACCGGCAAGCCCGCCGAGCTGGACCGCGACGAGCCCCGCCGCGTCGCCGAGTCCGTGGAGCAGATGGAACTGCGGTACGCCACCATCACCGGCGTGGCCCGGGACGACCTGCCCGACGGCGGCGCCTGGCTGTACACCGAGACCGTGCGCCAGATCCACCAGCGGATGCCGGACACCGGGGTGGAGCTGCTGATCCCCGACTTCAACGCGGTCCCCGAGCAGCTGGCCGAGGTCTTCTCCTCCCGCCCCCAGGTCCTCGCCCACAACGTGGAGACGGTGCCGCGCATCTTCAAGCGCATCCGCCCCGCCTTCCGCTACGAGCGGTCGCTGGAGGTCATCACCAAGGCGCGGGAGGACGGGCTGGTCACCAAGTCCAACCTCATCCTCGGCCTGGGCGAGACCCGCGAGGAGGTCTCCCAGGCACTGCGGGACCTGCACTCGGCCGGCTGCGAGCTGATCACCATCACCCAGTACCTGCGCCCCACCCCCCGGCACCACCCGGTGGAGCGCTGGGTGAAGCCGCACGAGTTCGTGGAGCTGAAGGACGAGGCCGACGAGATCGGGTTCGCCGGAGTGATGTCCGGGCCCCTGGTCCGCTCCTCGTACCGCGCCGGCCGGCTCTACCAGCAGGCCGTCGCCGCACGCGACGGTTCCGCCGCCGCCTGAGCCACCGGGTGACGTCGTCCGACGTGGGCGACGTCACCCCGCCTCGGATGTGGCTTTCCCCACCTTTGACGTCCTGGACACGCGCCGGCAACAGCTCATGGGTCACCATGGGTGTACGTGTCGTGGCACCGGGGTCCACCACTCACCCCGGCAGATGGTCAAGGATGACCAGCGACCCCACCAACCCTCGTTCGCTACCGCTTCCCTGGAGGAGCTGTCGTGCGTACCACACTGCGCGCCCTGGAAGGTCTGCTGCTCTACCGAGGTCAGCGCACCGCCCGCCACAACGCCTGGGCCTCCGTGGTGGAGGACCGCCGCCGGGCCCACTCCCGCCGGGAGACCCAGCGTCTGCTGGAGGCCACCGGCACCCGTCGGGCGGGCCGGGAACACCCCGCCTGAGCCGACCGCACCGGGCCGCCGCCCCGTCCCCGTGACGGCCCGGAACCGCGCCTCGGTGCGGGAGACCGTACCGAGGCGTCCGCTGTCGACGGGGACACGTAAACTTCCAGTCATGGCGAGGAAGGAAACCCCCGAGAATCCAGGGCGTCTCAAGCAGATCGCTCTGACGTACAAGATGACGCGGCGAGCCGACTCCAAGATCGGGCTCATCCTCGCCGGTGTGGGACTGGTCGTCCTCGGCGCCTTCCTGGCGTTCGGGTTCTGGATCGGCCACCCGATCTACCTGGGCATCGTGGGCTTCCTGTGCGCCTTCCTGGCCATGGCCATCGTCTTCGGCCGTCGCGCCGAACGAGCGGCCTTCGGGCAGATGGAGGGCCAGCCGGGCGCCGCCGCGGCGGTGCTGGAGAACATCGGCCGAGGCTGGACCGTCACCCCGGCCGTCGCCATGAACCGGCAGCAGGACGTCGTGCACCGGGCCGTGGGCCGTGCCGGCATCGTGCTGGTCGCCGAGGGCAACCCCAACCGCGTACGCAACCTGCTCGGCTCGGAGAAGCGCAGGATGTCCCGGGTGGTGGCCGACGCCCCGGTGCACGACCTGGTGGTGGGCGACGACGAGGGACAGGTGCCGCTGAAGAAGCTGCGCACCACCATCCTCAAGCTGCCCCGGGTGGTCCCCGGCGGCGAGGTCACCCAGATCAACGACCGACTCCGCGCCATGGGCGACCTGCTGAGCAACATGCCCATCCCCAAGGGGCCGATGCCCAAGGGAATGCGCCTCCCCAAGGGCCAGGGCGGCGGACGCTAACCCCACCCCACACCGACCACACCGGGTGGGGCGGCCTTCTCCCGAAGGCCGCCCCACCCGGTTTCTCGTGCGCGCACCCGAGGGGGTCATCTCGCGCCCGGGCCTCGGCCCCGCACCCGTACGGCGCCGGGGAGCCGGTCGGGCGAGGCCCCGGTGGCCCCGGTCCCCCGCCGGGCTGGCCCCTGGCGCGCCCGCACCGGCGCGTGCCGCACTCCTCGTGCCGGCGTCCCCCGAGGAGTCGGGGCTGGCCCAGGCGGGAGTCCGCGTGGGTGCCGCCGACGAGGGGCCGGCCCGACGGGGCCTGACGGCCACCCGCGCGGCGGCCCGGAAGCCGAGGGCGAACGGCCGAGGCCCCCGGTGACCACCGCTGGGGATGGTCACCGGTACGGAACCGCCCGACCGAGGCGCCCCCATCGCAGCCCCCTCAGCGGGCGGCCCGGAGCCCGGCGAGGGCCTGACGCATCCCTCCGGGTACGGCGCCCAGGCGTGCCAGTACGGCGGGAGCGGCACCGAACCGGTACAGCGAGGCACTGATCGTCTGGAAGACCACCCGGTGCCCCGCGTACCGGCACAGCACCGACCAGAACTCCTGGCCCCGCCCGCACACCGGCTCCCGGTCCCAGGGCACGTCCACCACCCGTACCGTCGGAGCGGTCGGTGCCTCTGTCACCTCCCGGAGGGCCAACGTGTCCGCCCAGGCGCGGTCGTCCAGGTGCAACAGCAGGGATTCCACCGGCTCGCCCTCCGCCGTGCGGGCCAGGTCACGCCAGGTCTCGGCGGCCACCGCCTGGCGGGCGTAGAGGCACATCCGGGTCACCAGCGCCCACTCGCACTCCGGGAACGGTCCCTCGTGCGCAGCCGAGGCGAGTACGGTCCCCCGCAGCCGTTCGGCGCCGCGCGCCAGTTGCTCGGAGACCCACGCGACGCTCCGGGCTCCCTCGTCGTCCTCGATGGCGGCGGTGACCATCTCGTGGGTGAGCTGGGCGCGGGTGAACGAACACAGCAGTCCGTCCACCTCGGACGCCCCGAGTCGGCCGCTCCTGTCAACGGCCCCTGTTCGGCTGGCGAGTTGACGGTTCTGTCGCAACTGTCATGCTGGGGGTGCCTCTCTCTCAAAGGGATGGGGTGCCGCCTCCGGCGGGGGTTTCCTGGCAGGGAGTGCGCCCCGCCAGAGGCGGCGGTTCACAGGCCGCCGGTGGCCACTGCGAGGAAGATGGGTCCGCTCGCCCCGAAGACGACGGTCAGGGCGGCCGATCTGGCGAACCGGCCGATGGCGTGGCTGGCGCGCGTTCCTTCACCTTCGCCCGTGCACATCAACGGGGACCTGGACGATGGGTGTGGGGCTTCCCGGACGATGTCGAGTACCGCCAAGTGCTCGCTGCGGCCACTCATCGTCCGACCCTCCCGAAAAGCGGTTCACCCATGCCCCCAGCCCGTACGACCAGCCCGGGGCGCTTACGTACAGCGACAATCCTGTGACGCGTACAGCGCATTGGCTATGCGCCTCGGGTAGCCCTCAGGTGAGCCCCGAGCAGTCCACAATGGGCAGTATGGGCAACGTAGTTGGAGAGAACCTCAGACGGCTGCGCGTTGAGCACGGCTGGACGCAGGAGCGGGTTGCCCGTGAAGCGTGCAGATCAGCGGGGCTCCCGATCGGGTCGCTCACCAAGCAAGGCGTGTACCGGTACGAGAAGGGCACGCGTACGCCCCGGGATTGGCTGGCTCCGCTGGCCCATGCGCTGGGTGTTTCCATTACGGACATGAGCAAGCCGCCCCAGATGGGGAGTTCATCGCCCACGCCTGCCGCGCTGCCGGCGCTGCACAGAGCCGCGCCGGACGAGTTGGCCCCCACCATCCGGGAGCTGAATCAAAGACTCATCGCACTCGACAATGAGTTGTACGGCCTTCCGATCGCGGAGACCGCCGCCCGGGCCTTCAAGACCGTGTACCGGCGCTTGGGCAAACACGACTTCGGGGCAGAACACGAGCGGGACGTTCAAGCCGCCGCCGCTGAACTGGCCGAGATCGCCGGGTGGGCCCTTTTCAACGAGGGACGGTCACGTGACAGCCGACGCTTCTCCCAAGAGGCCCTGTATCTGGCCCAGTTGGCGGGAGACAGGGGCATTGAGTTGCTCACGCTGCAGAACCTGGCCCTGGTCGCCGGGTGGACTGGCCGCCCACGGGAAGAACTGTCGATCGCACAGGCCGTGATCGACCGGGGCAACCTGAACCCCCGGGTGGAAGCGATGTTCCGCGCCCGGGAAGGTCAGGGCCTCCAGCAGGCGGGGGACTCACGCTCTCGTCAGTCGTTCGCCCGCGCCCGGTCGCTGGTGCAGGAGTGCGAGCCGACCGACGCCCCCGAGTGGGCTTGGTGGGTATCGGAACGGGAGATCGACCGGCAGCAAGGACGGGTTCTCAGCACGGTCGGAAAGTGGGACGAAGCGATTCCCGTGCTGCAACGCGCAGCCGACGAGCAGAACGGCGCGCACGTCGGGTACGAACTGGCCGCGTCCGTATGGCTGTTGGACTGCTTCCTGTCCGTGAAGGCCTGGCCGGACGCTCGGCATACCGCAGAAACCCTGGTCCCGGCCGTCAGCGAAATGTCATCTCGGGCGTCCTTGACGAATCTTGAGCGCGTGATCTCCCGGCGTCTGGAAACGGGAGAAGTTCCCGCCGACGTGCACGACCTGTTGCGGCAGCTCAGGGACGGCATCGAAGAAGACCCGTACGAATTCTGAGATGCGCGAAAGGCCTCCCGTATCCGCCCGGAAAGGGAGAGCTTCGCCGCGCCCACACCCCGTACGTCCCCACCCGCCCCGCCATCCAGGAGTTCCGACTCCCGATGGCGGGGTTTGTACCGCTCCCCCGCCGAGCACCCACCTCACGCAACAGCCGCACCAGAACGAGGAGTGCCATGAACCGGAACCAAAGCCCCGCCAAAGCCCGTTGGCGTAAGTCGTCCTACAGCGACAGCAACGCCGGTGAGTGTGTCGAGGTCGCTGACGGGTACCTGGATGTTCCGGTGCGGGACTCGAAGATGGCCGACGGTCCCGCTGTGGTGTTCCCCCCGGCTGCCTGGTCGGCCTTTGTCACCGACCTGAAGCACTGAGCCCCCACCCGTACCCCAACGTGCCCCGCCATCCAGGGAGTTGCGACCCCCGATGGCGGGGTTTGTGTTGTGTCCGTACTGAGCACCCACCTCACACAACAACCGCACCAGAACGAGGAGTGCCATGAACCGGAACCAGAGCCCCGCCAAAGCCCGTTGGCGTAAGTCCAGCTACAGCCAGCCCAACGGTGGCGAGTGCGTCGAGGTCGCTACCAACCTCGCCAGCACCCAGGGCGTCGTCCCTGTCCGCGACAGCAAGGACGTGACGATCCCGGGTCTGACCGCCTCCGTGAACTCGTGGCGGGCATTTGTCGCTCAGCTCAAGGACTGACGAGGCCGACCAACGGTGAAGCGCCCTCCCACGGGGAGGAGACCTCTCCTGTCATGGGGGGCAGGCGCTCAAACGAGCGGTAAACGGATACGCCACACAGGACAGCTGGCCCCAAGGGACCGATGCCCGGGGGACTGCGCCTCCCGCTCGGGTACCCGCCGTGGGTGGGCCCGAGGGACCGCTCAACCGCGCACCTGTACCGCGCCGGAGAGCCGGTCGTGCAGTCCCCGGTTGTCCCGGTCCCACACCAGCGCCGGGATGGCCAGGCCCAGCAGCGCCGTACGGACGGCCACCCGCCACAACGGCAACCGGCCCCCCTCCACGGCGACCACCCGCAGGCCCAGCAGCCGCTTCCCGGGAGTGCAGCCCACCGTCCCGACGGTGAGGACGCTCATCACCAGGAACACCAGCAGCGCCCAGTTCGAGGTGGAGCTGAACTGGCGGCCGGCGAGCAGCCCGTAGGCGATCAGCACCGACAACCCCCAGTCCAGGAAGATCGCCCCGAAGCGCCGGCCCAGCGGGGCCACCGACCCCGGCCCCTCCTTGGGCAGGCCCAGCCGCTCCCCCGGGTAACCGAAGTCCGCGCCCATGTCCTCGGCCGCGGCGCGGGGCCCCGACAGCCACGATCCCAGTGCGTCCCTGTTGCTCACCCGTCCACGGTAGCGCCCGGGAGGCCTCCGGCGGACAGCGGGATCGGGCCGCCCCGGGGCCCGGATGTACCGCGCGCAGCAGGTGGGAGGCGGTTAACATCGGCGAAACAGTTGGGTGATGCTTGAGAAATCCCCCCTGCCTATGGTCGGCCCCAGCGCGCCACCGCACTGGTCTGCGCTTCGAGCAGCAATCCCCGTCCTCTCCCGCGGCGGGTCTAGGAGGAATGGATGTTCCAGAACGCCGACGAGGCCAAGCAGTACATCGCCGAGAACGACGTCCAGTTCGTCGACGTACGGTTCTGCGACCTGCCGGGGGTGATGCAGCACTTCACCGTTCCCGCGGAGTCCTTCGACCCGGACGAGAACCTCATGTTCGACGGCTCCTCCATCCGCGGTTTCCAGGCCATCCACGAGTCCGACATGGCGCTCGTCCCCGACCTGACCACCGCCCGCCGGGACCCGTTCCGCAAGGACAACACCCTCAACATCAACTTCTTCATCCACGACCCGATCACCGGCGAGCAGTACAGCCGTGACCCCCGGAACGTGGCCAAGAAGGCCGAGGCGTACCTCGCCTCCTCCGGCATCGCCGACACCGCGTTCTTCGGTCCCGAGGCCGAGTTCTACGTCTTCGACGACGTGCGCTTCGAGACCAAGTCCAACGCCGGCTACTACTACATCGACTCCGAGGCCGGCGCCTGGAACACCGGCGCCATCGAGGACGGCGGCAACCGCGGCTACAAGGTCCGCTACAAGGGCGGCTACTTCCCCGCCCCGCCGGTCGACCACTTCGCCGACCTCCGCGCTGAGATCTCCCTGGAGCTGGCCAAGGCCGGCCTCCAGGTCGAGCGCCAGCACCACGAGGTGGGCACCGCCGGGCAGGCCGAGATCAACTACAAGTTCAACACCCTGCTCGCCGCCGCCGACGACCTGATGCTCTTCAAGTACATCGTGAAGAACACCGCCTGGCGCAACGGCAAGACCGCCACCTTCATGCCCAAGCCGATCTTCGGCGACAACGGCTCCGGGATGCACGTCCACCAGTCGCTGTGGGCCGACAAGAGTCCCCTGTTCTACGACGAGCAGGGCTACGCCGGCCTCTCGGACACCGCCCGCTACTACATCGGCGGCATCCTCCGGCACGCCCCCTCGCTGCTGGCCTTCACCAACCCGACGGTGAACTCCTACCACCGCCTGGTCCCCGGCTTCGAGGCCCCGGTCAACCTGGTCTACAGCCAGCGCAACCGCTCCGCCGCCATCCGCATCCCGATCACCGGTGCGAACCCCAAGGCCAAGCGCATCGAGTTCCGCGCCCCGGACCCCTCCTCCAACCCGTACCTGGCCTTCTCCGCCCTGCTGCTGGCCGGCCTGGACGGCATCCGTAACAAGATCGAGCCGGCCGAGCCCGTCGACAAGGACCTCTACGAGCTGGCCCCCGAGGAGCACGCCGGCGTCCCTCAGGTCCCGACCTCCCTCCCGGCCGTCCTGGACGCCCTGGAGGACGACAACGAGTACCTCCAGGCCGGCGGTGTCTTCACCTCCGACCTCATCGAGACCTGGATCGACTACAAGCGCACCAACGAGATCGCCCCGATCCAACTCCGCCCCCACCCCCACGAGTTCGAGCTGTACTTCGACATCTAAAACGCGATTCCGTACGAAGGTCGCTGCCCTGCTTCATGGCAGCGACCTTCGGCGTGATCGGGCTACTGCTCGACAAGCGGTTCGGGGATCCGCCAGACGATCGTGAATCGGTCCGAGCCCGGAGGTCCAACCGGGTGTACCGGGCTGATCTGTTGGATCAGGTAGCCGAAAACCATGTGCTGAGCCTCTTCTGAGACCTCGTCCCAGGTGTCAGGGGTCACGATCATCACCTCGCGCATCAGGCTCGGATCGGACTCGTTCTCCAGCATCTCGGCCCTGTCGTCCCGGTCCATTGTCGTGTCGGTACGCATCGCGCGGATCGACTCCGCGAGGAGGTTCGGCTCACGGTTCAGGCGCCGGAGGATTTCCTGGCAGCCGTACTGGAAGGCCGCGTGCGCCTCCAACGCCTCCCGGTCGGGGTTGCGGTAGCCATACGGTGAGCCCTCGTTCGCCCCGACGTAGTCGCCCTTCAGCAGGTGCAGCAGAACCCGTAGTGCGTGTTCGACTCCCTGCTCCTCGATGAGCCGCAGCATCCCGTGAACCCAGTCATCCTCCGAGATCAGTGGTTCGTGCGGTGCGGCCAGCGAGGGGTGGATTTCGATGGCGCTGAAGGGGTTGATCAGCATTCCCATGACCAGTTCCGGAGTCCACTGGCCATCCTCACCTCCCCAGCCTCCGTTGAGCAGTTCCTGGAACGACTTCAGGGCTCCGGACTCCCCTTCACCGATCGCCCGCCACAGCGGCAGGAACCTGGCTGTCTCCGACTTCTCGTCGCGGGGTGGTCCGCACTGGCCCGCCAGCACCAGGACGATGTCGTGGACGGTCTCCCAACGCGGCACGCGTAACCCGTTGATCGCGGAGCGAACGGTCTCATGACTCGCAGCTGATAAGCGCTCCTCCCGGCGACCGATGAGTTCGCTCACCTTCCGGAAGCTCAACCGGCCTGTGGCTCGGTGCAGTTCCTGCAGGGCTTCAATCAGTTCCTTGTGAGGACCAGAAGGTTGAGGAACGGTGGCGGAAGCGGACAACGGGATTCCTCCGGCTCGAGTGTCAAGTTCCGCTCATACAGTAGAAGTCGCAGGCCAGGGCCAAGACAGGATTCGTCAATTTGCCTGGCCCGCCCGCCAAACTGTGACTCGCGGTCGTCCGGCGAAGTGAGCATGGAGACAGCGCCAACAGAGCGCCTTCGCCCAAGGAGCCGTCGAACATGCACATCCCTTCCTACGCTCATGACACGATCCGTGCCGCCGTGCTACCCGGCGTGCCCACGTCCCGACAAGCGGGCGGCCTGGAGTGCCGCCTGTGCGGGAGGCCCTTCGGAGAGGACCTCGCCGCCATACCCCTCGGGCCGACGCCGACATCCGGCCTGTTCGGATGCCGTCCCTGCCTGACCCGGTTGGTCACCCGAGCACGGAGAAACCGGGATGCCGCGCTGGCGCAGGACGCCGAGCGGGCCCGCGCCGAGTCTGCGACCTGGTTGCCGATGCGTGAACGCCATCTCGCCCGGCTGAACCGCGTACGCGAAGCCGCTGAGGCCGCGGCGGAGGTGGCCGGAGACGAGAACATCGAGGCTCTCCGCATCGCCTGGCTGCTCATCTCACTGGAGTCGGCGTACGCATGGATTCCGGAAACACCTGAGCCACCCGCTTCCGCGGGCCCTGCGGACACGGAGCTGAAGGACGAGGCATTCCGGCTCGACCTGGCCATGATTACCGCGCGGGAGACGGTGGCGGAACGACTCGCCTACCACCTGATCAATGAGGCACAGTCCGAGGACCCCGAGATGTGCGGGGAGTTTGAGTGTGCCGACGATTGTTCAGGCCGCCATGATTCCTCGCACATCGACTGCGGCCCTGACGCTGTCTTCGACGATCTGGCGGAGCACGGAGTCACCGTGGAGCCACCGGAACCCGAACCTCTGTCACCGCGTCTTGCCGCTCTCTTTGGGAAGGACACGGCTAAGGAGAAGACCCCACCGCTCCCAGGCATCGAGGAGCACGTGCCGGCGGTCCTTGCGCACTTCGGTATCACCGCGGACGACACGGATGCCCTGGTGAGCGCGGCGGCTGTCGGCCTGGTCGCCGACGCCTGGCGTGAAGGGCCGCTGGACCAGATCCGGGAAGCTGCTGACGGGCCGAGCGACGGGGAGATTTTCGCGCAAAGCGTCGATCTGTATCGCAGGGCCCATACCGCTCTCATGGCCGCGCAAGACGACGGGCCCGAGTCGTTGCTCGCGTTCGTGGCGGTCGCCTCGGATATGGACCTTCCCTGGGCCGGAGATTCGCGCTTCACACTGCGGATGGCACCACCTGAGTTCGTGGAGGAGTTGGTCCGACAGGTTGACGACCGGACTTGGTTCACCGCGGAGATGATGCGTGAGCAAGGCTGGCACGCCGCGCTCCTGCACAGAGCGGCTTCGGCCACGTTCAAGGCGCTCCACCACTTCGGTATGCCAGGCTGGCCCGGTGCCGTCGCCACGGCGATGGAGCGAATTGCCGTGCGGGACCGTTCGGGAGCACCTGAGCCGCTCACGAACCTCGAGGCGGTGAAGGCCGCTTTGCTCGAGGCACCCGACCGGCTGGGGGCGGACGCCCTCGACTGGATCTCTCGCCAGGCCCTGTTCGGGTAGCCGGCCCCATGAGTTGGGACAAGCTCAGCCTCATCATCCTTGCCGCTTTTGGTTGCCTCACGCTCGTACTGGCACAAATAGGCGAGGTGCTGTCGAAGCTTCCGAAAATCATCCGCGCTTGGCGGCAAGTCCGCTACGAGCTGCACAACCCGACGGGTCATGAATCCCGGGAGACTGCACAGGAGCATGATCAAGATGTCGGATGCGGTCCCGCAGCGGCACGTTCCGTCAGTACGCCCTGCAGGTGTGAAACTCACGGAGAGCTGTCCGCACAGAGTACCGATGAGTGAACGCCGGATACCCCTCGAAGCGCATATCCAGCGTGAAGCGTCCGGCGAAGGATGTTCACTGCATCTCACCAGTGCACCGGTTGTGCACAGAACAATTCTGAGAGGAGCATTGTTACAGGTCAGAGCAATGCTGGCCTGTACTTCGACATCTAAGAACGTCGCAGTTCGGAGCAGGTCTCTGGTTCTCCGGGTCGTCTGCGGGCCGTCGGCCGTGTTCCTCCGCTCCCGGAGGAGGCGGCCGACGGCCCGTTCTTCTGTCACCAACGGCCTTCCGAGTACGGTCCTGGTTCCGGGACCGAGTACGGGCACCTCACGGGTACGTGACGTGCGCGTGGCTCCGTCCAGGGGCCAAGACCCCAGGGAGGAGTACCTCAGTGCGGAGCGGAGGATCGGCCCGGAGTCACCGATCAGGCATGGGAGGACGCCCAGACCGTCTGGAACTACCACCTGATGCACCACGAACCGCGTCCCTGCTCGGTCGCGATCGGCCTGGGGAGCCACGACCTGGGCGTGGCGGAGACCACGGCTGACCTCTACCTACGCGGCATGGCCCCGCTCATCGTCTTCACCGGCTCGACGAGCCGTACGACCCGGGACCTCATGCCTCGCGGGGAAGCGGTGCACTACCGGGAACGGGCCCTCGAACTGGGCGTTCCCGCTTCCGCCGTGCTCGTCGAGCCGCACGCGCGCAACACGGGAGAGAACATCCTCTTCAGCCGAGCGCTCCTTGAGGGGAAAGGGGTTCGGGCCTCATCAACGTTGCTGGTCAGCAAGCCCTATGAAGAACGGCGCGCATACGCCACGGCACGCAGACTGTGGCCGGACACCGAGGTCGTGAGCGCGTCCACGCCGATGGCCTTCACGGAGTACGTACGGTCGATCGGAGACCCGCACCTGGTCCTGGACATGCTCGTCGGCACACTCCAGAGGCTGTTGATCTACCCCGAGCGGGGGTTCACCATCACCCAACCCGTGCCCAACGATGTGACGCGTGCCTACGAACGCCTCCGCACCGCGGGCTACACCAGCCGTCTCGCGACAGGGTGACGGACACTGGGGCACGCGGTACCTCCCTCCTCCGAGGAGTACCACTGCCACGAGACGCCTCCCCTCATCGCTGTGACCTGCACCTTTGCACTACCGACGGGTCGCTGCAGAAACGAACCCGCCGCGACGCCCTCCCTGTACGCTGAACAGCGGCTTTACCCTGGCGTCGTCATCAACCCTGGTGGGTTCGCAACGGTGGAGGCCGTCCTCCGTGACGTGGACTCCGGTCGTCGTCATCAACCCTGGTGGGTTCGCAACGCGGCGCCTTGGACGAGCGCGGCCGTGACCTTCGTGTCGTCATCAACCCTGGTGGGTTCGCAACCCGGCCGCGCCCTTGGTCCAGGTGTTGTCCAGGCGGGCCCCCACGCGTACCCCTCCCCCGAGGCGGCGGGGTGGGCCGACTGGCACCGGGACGGGCGAATCACCAGCCGTGGAGGGTGAGGTGGGGGGTGTCGGGGTGGAGGGGTGGGCGCAGGGCCTGGGCGGTGCTGGGGAGGAGAGGGGCGGGCAGGGCGTGGCGGGGGAACCAGTCCAGGTGGTCGTGCTTGTCGGGTTCCCGGTTGTGGGCGTGACCGGTCCAGATGTGGGTGAGGAAGGTCAGGGTGAGGTAGCCGCCGGGGGCGGTGGTGGTGGGTGGGGCGTGGAGGACGTGGACCAGGCGGAGGGACTCGGGAGCGGTCATCAGGCCGGTCTCCTCGGCCAGTTCGCGTTGGGCGGTGGTGGTGACGGGTTCGCCCGACTCGTGCTTACCGCCGGGCAGGTCCCACCATCCGGTGCCGAAGCTGGCGCGGGGTCCTCGGCGGAGCAGCAACAGCCGGTCGCTGTCGGGGTCGTGGGCGATCACGGTGGCGACCAGCAGGGTGTGGCCGGGTGGTACGGACATCGGTGGTGCTCCCCTGCTGGTGCGGGCTGGTCGGGGTGGTGCGGGGTGGTTGTCGGGCCAGTGTGGGCCCCGCCGTTCGGACCGGCTGGAGTCCACGACCGGGAGGGTGCCGGTGGCTGTCGGGTCGACGCGGGCCCCGCTCTTCGACCAACCGGAGCCCCGGGGCCGGGACATGGTGCCGAGTGGCCGTCGGGTCAGCGCAGGTGGCCGTCGGCGCGCAGGTCGTCGAACAGGAGTTGGTCCACCGGGGGTACCCGGTCGCGGTCACGGTAGGTGAGCCAGTCGAGTTCGGCGATCTCCTGGCTGGGCCGTGGGGTGCCGTGGTGGTGGGCGCGGTAGCAGCTCATCCGTACCGGGGTGCTGTCCTGACCGCTCACGGGCGCCTGGTAGGTGGCGAGATGGCGGAGGGTGGTCGGGTCGAGGGTGAGGGTGAGTTCCTCGTGGATCTCCCGGAGCAGGGTTTCCCGGTCGGTCTCGGCGCCCTCGCGCTTGCCGCCAGGGACGAAGAACTCCCGCCGTCCTGTGGGGCGTACGCAGAGCACGGCGCCGTTCTCGGTCAGCACCCAGGCCACGGTGTCGATGAGCACCCTCGTTCCTTTCCGCCCGCGGCAACGGTTCGGCGTTCCCCGGGTCACGGCTGGCCGTAGCATACCCCCAGTGGGTATGGTGCGGCCCATGTACGTCCGCCCTCACCTTCCGGCCTGGCTGCTGTGGCCCGTGCTGGTCGGGCTGTGGGCGATGCACGGACTGGGGTCCGTCGCCCCGGTGGACGGCCCGGAGGTACGGACCCTCACGGCCTCCCATTCCGGGGAGGCCTCCCCTCACCGGGCGGCCCCCGAGCACCGGTTGCCGCACGGTACGCCGGCCGCCCCGCACCACGGTCACGCGCACCAGCCGTCCGGTGACCCGGGCGTACCGAAGGCCCGGCACGCTCACCCGCCCGAGGGCCACCCGAGCGGTTCCCCGGGGCACCGGGACCACCTGCGGCACGCCGACCCGGACTGCGCGGCGGCCACCCTGGAGTCCGCTCCCCCACTGCCGGCCCTGGCGCCGGCCCGTACCGCGCCGCTCGCGGACCGTCCGGGGGCCGGCCCCAAGGTGGCGGTGGCGGACCGGGGGCGTTCGCCGCCCAGCCTCAGCGCACTGCAACTCCTGCGCATATAGGCGGAATCACGGTGTCGGGCGAACCCGATCGCCGACTGTCCCGTCCCATTCCCATCACCCGTACACAAGGGAGTTGCCTCACCATGTCCGTACGACGTTCCATCCCCCGAGCCCTGGCCGCCACCGTCGCCGCCCTCACCCTGCTGTCCGCCTGCGGCGGCGGGGACGACGGTGACGGCGACCACTCCTCCGGCCACTCGGACCACTCCTCCTCGGCCAGTCCCTCGGACTCCGGGAAGGGGCACAACAACCAGGACGTCGCCTTCTCCCAGGGCATGATCCCGCACCACCGGCAGGCGGTGGAGATGTCCGAACTGGCTCCGTCGAGGGACGCCTCCCCCGAGGTCGCCAAGCTGGCCGGGGAGATCAAGAAGGCCCAGGCGCCCGAGATCACCACGATGTCGGGCTGGTTGAAGGGCTGGGGTCGCCCGGTGCCCAAGGAGGACGACAGCGCGCACACCGGTCACGGTATGCCGGGGATGGTCACCGCGAAGCAGATGGCCGAGCTGCGGAAGGCCAAGGGCGCGGCCTTCGACCGTACGTTCCTGAAGCTGATGGTCGAGCACCACAAGGGCGCGGTGGTCATGTCGCGTGCCGAGGAGTCGGCGGGGAAGCACGGCCCGTCCAAGAAGCTGGCCGGGGAGATCGTGACCGCCCAGCGGAAGGAGATCAAGACCATGAACTCCCTGCTGGACAAGGGCTGATGACATCCCGTTGGCCACGGTGAGATGAGGCGGTCGGGCGCCCCCACTCCAGGACGCCCGACCGCCGGTTCACGGGGCGGGTCCGTTCAGACCGCGCCGTAGAGCACGGCGGAGTTCTGTCCGCCGAAGCCGAAGTTCTGCTTGAGGGCGGTGGTGATCCGCAGGGGCCGGCCCTCCAGGGGGGTGTAGTCGAGGTCGCACTCCGGGTCGGGGTGGTCGAGGTTCGCGGTCGGCGGTACGAACGAGTGCCGCATCGACATCAGCAGGCCCACGCTCTCGATCGCCCCGCAGGCCCCGCAGGAATGGCCGAGCACCGACTTGGGCGCGGTGAGGGGGACGCTGTCGGCCGCCTCGCCCAGGGCCCGTCGGACGGCCACCGTCTCGGCCACGTCGTTGAGTCGGGTACCGGTGCCGTGGGCACTGACGTGGTCGATCTCCTCCGGGCGGACACCCGCGTCCGCGCAGGCGTCGGTGATGGCGCGGGCGGCCTGGGAACCGTCCGGTAGCGGGGTCACCAGGTGGCTGGCGTCGCAGGTGGAGGCCGAGCCCAGGACCTCGGCGTAGGGCTGGGCCCGCCGGGCCAGGGCCGCGCGCTCGGACTCCAGCACCAGAGCGGCGGCGCCCTCGGCGGGGACCATCCCGTCCCGGTCCCGGTCGAAGGGGCGGGAGGCCCGGCCGGCCTCGTCGGCCGGACGCCGGCTGAGGGTGTCGAGTTGGACGAAGGAGGCCACCGACGGCAGGTCGAGCCAGCTCTCCACCCCACCGACGACCACGGTGTCGGCGTACCCGTCCCGGATGGCGCGGTGGCCGGCGCCGATGGCGTCGGTGGCGGAGGCGCAGGCGGTGGAGAGGGTGTGGACCGGGCCGGTGACCCCGAGTTCCTGGGCGGCGACCCCGGCGGCCATGTTGGGCAGCAGCCGCAGCAGGGCGAGCCGGTTGGTCCTGCGCCAGCCCCGGGCACGGAGGGTGGTGACGACCTCGCTGGCCTCCTGGAGGCCGCCTCCGCCGGTGCCCACGTACAAGGCCTCGGGGGGCGCGGTCAGTCGGGCGTCGGCGCGGGCCCTGATCACGGCGGCCAGCAGGAGTTGCTGGAAGCGCGAGGTACGGCGGGCCCGTTGGGGGCTGAGGTAGTCGAGGGGGTCGAAGTCCCGGACCGGGGCGCCCACCTCACAGGGCAGCGGTTCCTCCAGCCGGAGCGGAACGGTGCCGGGGGTACCGGTGGCGAGGGCCTTCCACAGCTGTTCGGGACTGTCGCCGACACAGCTGAGGACACCGAGTCCGGTGACGTAGACCCGCTGTCGGGTGGGTGGGCGCCGGGGCATCGGTCACCGGGCCTTGGCGAGGGCGTCCAGCACGTCCCCGACCGTCCGCAGGTCGACCACCCGGACGCCGGTGTCGGAGAGTTCGACCTGGAAGTGGTCCTCCAGGGCGGACAGCAGTTCCAGGGCCTCCATGGAGTCCAACTCCAGGGCGGGGGCGCCGCTTTCGGCGGGGTCCCGGGGGTTCTCGGGGTCCTCGGGGTCGTGGAAGAACAGCCCGGTGTGCGGGGTGACGGGTTCGGGCCGGTCCCTGAGGTCGGGGCGGATCTGGGTGATGACCTCGACGACCTCGGCGAGGGTGTCGGGGCGGGCGGGTGCGGTCACGTCGGGTGCGCTCCTCGGGATGGCGGGTTGGCGGGTTGGCGGAGTGGTCGGGTGATGACGGTGGGCGGGTCGGGGCTCAGGGGCGTACGGCGGTCAGGTAGGCGCAGCGCCGGGTGATGGTCACCGCCTCCCCGGCACCGTCCAGTGCCTGGGTGAGCAGTCGGGCGGCCTGGTCGCGGGGGACGCCGGGCAGGGCGGCGGAGGCGAACATCGGGGTGGCGCAGAGGGCGGCCAGGAAGGTCCGGCCCAGGGTGAACGGCACCTCCTGGCAGGTGACCGGCTCGAACCCGGCTTCGAGCAGTGCGGCGCGGTAGTCCTCCGGGGTGCGGCGCAGGGAGTCGGGGCGTCCGGCGGGGCGCCGCTGTGGGGTGAGGCCCTCGGCGCGGGCGGCCTTGCGGGCGGTGGCGATGAGGTCTGCGTAGAAGGAGAGGTCGCCCGGGGATTCGGCGCCGGAGTAGAAGGCGGAACTGATCAGGAGACGGCCGCCGGGGCGAATGACGGTCCGTAGCGCGGCGAATGCCTCGGGCAACTCCGGTACCAGGTGGACGCAGTTGGCGAGTACCGCCAATTCCTGTGAGGCGGGTGGCAGCAGGGCGCTCACCGAGGCGGCGTCGCCCTCGTGGAAGACGGCCCGGGAGCCCAGCCGGGCCCGTGCCGCCTCCACCAGGACCCCGGTGGGGTCGACGCCGGTCACCTCGGCGCCGGGCAGGGCGTTGACCAGCAGTTCGGTGACCGCTCCGTCGCCGCAGCCGACGTCCACCAGGTGGTCGACGTCCCGGGGTACCAGCTCGATGAGCCGGTGGTTCATCGCCTCGTATTCCGGGTTGCGGCGCAGCTTCGCGTACTCCGGTGAGTCGATCCCCTCGGAGTTCAGGTTCCGCTCGGATTTCCCGGGTTTTTCCACGACACTCACAGCTGTTTTCCCTCGGCTTTCCTCGGCATTGTCCGCGCACATCCCCCGGAGCGATAGACCGCGAAAAAGATGGGCGGGGCAAACACTTCGAGGTGTACGAGACCGCACGCTTCACCAATCCGGGACACCTCGGGGCGCCGGACGTTAGCAAGCACGGAGGAGAACTGACAAGTAGCCAGGGAGTAACCACAACAGCGCCGCAGAACGGGGCAATTGACACAAAGAAACCGGCAAAGCGACAGAGGAAGAGACCTGTGTACGCGGGCAATCCGTTACCCGTGAGTTTTTCTACGACCGCCGGAAAACAGGCATCGGTTTTTTCTAAGGCCAATCGCAAATCACCTCCCGAGAATCGTTGACCCCACGGATTCGACGCCCCTAGGTTCCACGGATACACCGACGTATCGAGCGGTTTCCGCCACACGAAGGAGCAGCCCAGGTAATGGAATTCACCGAGCTGCGGGGCTGCCCCGTACCGGCGGGCCGGCTCACCTGGTGGCGGCCCACCGTGGCCCGCCACCGGTCCTGGCAGGCCGACTCCCGGGGAGCGGCCCAGAACCCCCGCGAGCATCTGCGGGCGGTGGTCGAACGGGGCGGAACGGCTGGTCACCCCACCTGGCTGGGCTCCGGCTTCCGGCTCTCCCACCAGGACCGGGCCGGACTCTCCCGGGCGCTCAGCCGCTGGCACGACCACCACGAGGCGCTGCGCAGCCACCTGGCGCCGGACTCCACCAGCCCGCCCCGGTGGACGCTGCCTCCGGGCGGGGTGACCGTACGGCCGGAGCTGGTGGGGGACCTCACGGACGGCCGGGAGGTCCGGCACCACATCGAACGGTTCTTCAACTCGGCCACCGATCCCCGCAGTTGGCCGCACACGGTGTTCGCGACCGTGGAGGACGCCACCGGCGTCCAGCTGTACTTCGCCGGTGACCACGGCATCCTGGACTGCTACTCGATGGCCCAGGCCGCCCACGAGATCCGCACCCTGGCCCGGGGCGGCGAGCTGGCCCGGCCGGCCGGCAGTTTCCTGGACTTCGCCCCGGTGGAACGGGACCAGTCCACCAGGGGCACCCTGCGGCAGAAGGCCGGGGACGCCTGGCGGGCGTTCCTCGACGACCGTCAGGGCGGCTGCCCGCGCTACCCCGGCTCGCCCGGTACGGGGGGCCGGCGAGTGGAACAGACCAGTGGTCACCGCCAGTTGCTGGACGCGGAGACGGCCGAACGGCTCTCGGTCGGTGGGCGCCTCCTGGGCGGCAGCACCTTCAGCACGGTGCTGGCCTGTGTGGGGCTGGCCACCGCCCGTACCACCGGAGTGGCCGAGGTGCCCCTGGTGACCCTGCTGCACACCCGGGACGAACGCTGGCGGGGCACCCTCGGCTGGTTCGCCGGGCTGGCCCCGTTGCGCGCCCGGGTGGACCCGGGCACCGAACTGCCCCAGCTGGTACCGGAGATGGACCTGCGGCTGCGGGCGCTCGCCCCGCTCGCCCAGGTGCCGCTGCCGACGGTGGACCGGCTGCTGGGCACCCCGGTGGAACCCCGCTTCGCGGTCTCCTACGTCGACCTGCGCCGGCTGCCCGGCTCGCGGAGGTGGGCCGACTGGGACAACCGCCTGCTGCGCAGCCGGATCTGGGCCGGCGACGAGTTCTACCTGTGGTTCACCCGCGACCACCAGGGGCTGTCGGTCTCCTACCGGCACCCGGGCACCAGGGCCTGGCGCCCGGTGGTCCGCTGTCTTCTCGACTCGCTGTGCCACCAGTTGGGCACGGCGGCCCGTCACGCCGAAAGGGAGCTGGTCCGATGAGGATGGTCCAGATCGACGAGCACCACCCCGAGCCCGGCACCCTGGTCGAGTTCCGGGTCACCGCCCGTTTCGCCGCCCGGGAGCACGCGGTGCCGCCCTCGGTGTTCCAGCGCAGCCACTGGGCGCTGGCCGACCTCAACCGGGCCGCCGGGGTGCGGCAGTCGCCCTGGGTGGCCCTCGCCTTCGACCTGCCCGGACGGGTGGACACCGAGGCACTGGCCGCCGCCTGGCAGGACGTGGTCTTCCGGCACGAGGCGCTGCGCGGCTGGTACGAGCCCGCCCCCGGGCTGGACGGTCACCGGGGGTGGATGCACACCCCGGACGCGATCCGGGTGTCGGCCGAGCCCCGGGGCGGGTTCACCGACCCGGCGGACCTGCGGGAGCGGCTGCACACCGCCTTCCGGGAGGAGACCGACCCGTACCGCTGGCCCGGTCTGTGGGCGGCGGTGGTGGTACGGGACTCGGTCAGCACCTGCTACTTCGCCATCGACCACGGCTACTCCGACGGCCACTCCCTGGCCGTACTGTTCGAGGAGCTGACGGCGCTGTACCGGCAGCACCTGGGCGGTCCGGGCGCCCGGCCGCGCGCCACCCACGGGATGCTGCGGGCCAACCAGGACGAGGCCCGGCGGCTGGCGGAGCTGTCGCCCGCCTCGCTGAGGGACCCGCTGTGGGCGCCGTGGCGGGACTTCTTCCGTGGCGGTGAGTCGCTGCCCGGCTTCCCCGCCGACCTGGGCAACCCCGAGGGCCGACTGCTGCCCGGGGTGCGGCGGGAGTACGAACTCCTGGACGGGCCGGGGGCGTTGGAGTTCCGGGACTACTGCCGGGCCCACGGCGGGGGTTTCGCCGCCGGACTGTTCGCGGCGCTGGCCCTGGAGCAGCGGGCGGTGACCGGACAGAGCCTGTACCGGGTGCTGACCTCGGTGTCGACCCGTACCGGACCGCGTTGGCTGGCCACCCAGGGCTGGCTGATCAACCTGGTGCCGGTGGTGTTCGACGTGTCCCGCTGCGTCGGACTGGGCGAGGCGGTGCCGCTGGCGCAACGTGCCTTCCAGCGGGCCCGGCGGCTGCTGGACTATCCGGTGCACCGGGCCGTGGAACTGCTGGCCGAGGAGGGGGCGGTGGCGGAGGGCCAGATGAGGATCCCGCCGATGGTCTCCTACCTGGACGGCCGCTCCACGCCGGGGTCCGAGGAGTACGCCTCGTCCCGGGTCACCCTGTTCACCGGGCCGGACAACGCCAGTGGGGTGTCCCTGTGGGCGAACTGGTTCCGGGACCGGGCGGACGTGGTGGCGAGTATGCCGGACACCCCACGGGCCGCCGACTCGGTGCCGGCCCACCTCCAGGCGGTACGGGAACGGATGCGGTTCGCCCTGGCCGGCCCCCGACCGGTCCGGTGAACGGTCAGTCCTCCCGGGGCCCCTCGGCCGGCAGGGGGGAGCCGGCCGCCTGGGGCCAGAGCGCGGCGAACGCCGAGGGCAGGGCCTCCAGGTCGACCTGCTCGGGGTCGGCCATGTACTCGGCGGCGATGCCGTTCACCAGGCTGAGGACGACCACCGCCAACTGGTCGGCCGGCATCGGCAGCGGCACCCCGTGTGACCGCGCGTAGTCGGACATCATGTCGGCGATCAACTGCCGCTGGCGCCGGCGGGGTTCGACGAAGTACGCCCGCAGCCGGCGGTCCCGGGCCACCTTCGACAGCAGTTCCAGCACCAGCCGGTGCCCCCGCTGGTCCTCGCGGATCTGGTTGGCCAGCAGCCGTCCGGCCCCCCGGGGCAGCCGCAGCGCGTTGTCCCCGGCGGCGGCCAGGGAGTCGGTGATCTTGCCGCTGACCCGCTCCGCGATCAGGGCGATGATCAGGTCGTCCTTGTCCTCGAAGTTGGAGTAGACGGCACCCCGGGTGAAGCCCGCGACACTGGCGATCTCGTCCAGGGTGGTGGCCTCGATGCCCTTGGTCGAGAACAGTCGGGAAGCGGCGCCCAGCAGGCGTCTGCGCACCTCGGAGCGGGCTGGTCTCCCGGTGGGTCTGGGGTTCTCCGTGCTCACCGGCCGGAGGTTACCGCACAGTTCGGCATGTGGCTGCCCTGGCGCCGGCCCGACCACGCGCCGTCACGGAACGACGGCGAACCGGTACCCACCGTACGGCAGCGCCCTCCCCGGCCGGACCACTCAGCGCTCCCGGCGCCCCTCCGCGCGGAACACCGACAGCAGTACGGTCCGCACCGCCCCCGGGTTGTGCAGGCGCCTCAGGGGCAAGCCCGCGAACCAGAGCGTGGCCCCGGTACGGAACCGTCTGCGGCCACCGGCCGGGCACTCCAGCTCCAGTTCCCCGTACCGCACGATCACCAGCGCGTCCGCCCACTCCTCGGGGACGTAGGGGCGGCTGGACCCCGGGGGCAGCACGACGGTACGGCTGTCGAAGCCGGGACCGGCCAGGCCGGGGAACGCCGGCTCGGGAGCCCCGGGCGACCCCGGGCGCAGGGACGACATCTCCGACCCCGTCATCCGCGACCGGACCGGGACCGGGCGGCCACCGCGCCGTCGCGGGAGGGGATGGGGCGCTGGACGCTCTGCATGACTGCCGCCTCGGATCGGTCGGTTGGTGTGTCGGGTAGGACGAGACGCGGGCGGGCAACTCATCGCCCGCTCACGGGCGACCACCCCGGGTCACCGGGCCACCGCCCGCGAGCGTCGGCCCCACCGGTGACGCTCACCCACGGCGGGAGGGCGCCGCGCCGTTCAGCACCGCGACCAGCACCAGGGCGGCACCCAGCAGGGCCAGGCCCACCGGCCCCACCCCCACGGCCACTCCCCCGGCCAGGGTGAGCGCGCTCTTGGCGAGGCCGGTGGCCGTACCCGCCCACCCGGGCGGCACCGAGTGCGGCAGGGCCACCAGCGCCACCGCGTTCACCAGCCCGAGGGCGGCCACGCCACCGCAGCCCAGCAGCAGGTAACCGGTCGGCCCCCACCAGGGGCCCAGCAGGTGGACCGCCGGCCACAGGACGCCGGCCGCCCACAGGGCGGCGGACCGTACGGCCGGCCGGCGCGGGGGCGGTACCCGGCCGGCACACAGCCCGCCCAGCACCAGCGCACAGGCGCAGGGCAGCAGGGCCACCCCGGTGGACCGGGGCGCCATCCCCCACCGCTCCCCCAGCGTCAGCGGCATCGCCACCAGCAGGTTCACCAGTCCGGCGTTGGCCACCGCCACGGTGACCGTCAGCCGTACGTACGCGGCGCGCCGTACCGCCCGGGGCACCAGCGGGATGCCCCGCACCTGGCAGAACACCAACGCCACGAGAGCGGCACCCACCACACCGGCGCACACCACGCCGAGGGCCGGCGCCGTACGGTCCGCGCGCAGCCCCAGCACCCCCCAGGACAGCGCCAGCAGGGCGGCGGTGGCGCCCAACGGGCCACGGCCGGAGGCTGGTTGGGCGCCACCGGACCCGGGCGGGGACGAGGAGGTGAGCACGAGGGACAGCAGGGCCAGGGGCACCACCGCCCAGAACACCGCCCGCCAGGAGACGGCTTCGGTCAGCAGCCCGCCGCCCGGTGGACCCAGCGCGGTGGCGAGGCCGGAAAGGCCCAGGGCCAGCCCGGTGGCCCGCTCGCCCCGGCCGGCCGGCGACCACCGGGCGAGCAGGGTCAGCCCGGCCGGCATCAACAGGGCGGCGCCCGCCCCCTGCGCCAGCCGGGCCAGCACCAGGGTCAGCAGGTCGGGCGCCAGGGCGCAGGCCGCCGAGGCCAGGGCGAAGCAGCCGGCGCCCCGACGGAAGGTGGTCGCCGCGCCCCACCGGTCGGCCAGGTGGCCGGCGAGGGGCATCAGCGCCCCGGCGGCGACCAGATAGCCAGCCACCACCCAGGTCAACGGCGGCCCGTGGGAGGGCAGTTGGCGCCCCAGGGCGGGCAGCGCGGGGTTCAGGGCCAGGGCGTCCCACTGGACGGCGCAGAAGCCCAGGGTCACGGCGGAGGTCAGGAGAGTACGGGACATGCTCGGCTCCCTCCGGCCACGAGGACCGGGACAGGGGTGGTCGCGGACGGCCGGGAGGGGAGCGTGCGCCGGAGCCGGGCGGTGCCGGGGCGCGGAGACGTCGGTACGTCGGTACGTCGGTACGTCGGATCTGACCGGAGGCACCCGGGGTGCCTGACCAGGGGGAACGCCGAGGGGGCGGCGGAGAGGGGCGGCGGTGCGCCGCGTGGGGGAGCCGGTTCGGCGGATGTCACCGGGGGCCGGAGCCGGTGGCCGGGGCCCGAGGGCCTGAACCGGGGCCGGGGCCCATCCTAGGGGGCTCCCGGCCGTGTCCGGGACGGTGGCCGGCACCGTTGTCCCCCGGGGCTGGCCGGGGGACAACGGCACCGATCCACGCGCCACACCACACAGCCGCCCTCCCGCCCCAGGGGTGGGGGGGGGGAGGGCGGCCGGGAGGGGGACCTGTCGGGAGGGTCAGCGTCGGCCGACGCCCACCGGCTCCGCGCGGGGCGCGGGCTCGGGGGCCGGCCCCGGCGCGGGGCCGTGCTCCAGCCGGGGCAGCCAGCCCAGCCAGCGGGGCAGGTACCAGTTGCGGTCACCCAGCAGCCGCATCAGCGCCGGCAACAGCAGCATCCGTACCACCGTGGCGTCCAGCAGTACGGCCACCGCCAGGCCCACGCCCATCTGCTTCATGTCCTGCATCGACAGGGTGGCGAACACCGAGAACACCGCGACCATGATCACCGCTGCTCCGGTCACCGCGCCGGCGGTGCCCCGGATGCCCTCGTCGATGGCCTCCCGGGTGGACACCCCCCGGTCGTGGGCCTCGCGGATACGGGAGACCACGAACACGTGGTAGTCCATGGACAGCCCGAACAGGATCACCAGGACGAACAACGGCATCCAGCTCTCGATCGCCCCCACCTTCTCGGTGGCCAACAGGTCGGCGCCCCAGCCGTGTTGGAACACCGCCGTCATCACCCCGTAGGCGGCCCCCACGGACATCAGGTTGAGCACCATGGTGACCACGGCGATCGGCAGGGAGCGGAAGCAGACCAGCATCAGTACGAAGGTGACCGAGGTGATGAAGGCCAGCACCGGGAGGATGCCCTGGTTCAACCGGTCGGTGAAATCCTGGGAGCTGGCCAACTCACCGGTGACGTGGACCTGTTCGTCCTGGGAGGCCGGCTCCAGATAGCGGGGCACCAGGTCCGAACGGAGTGCCGTGAGGGCCTCCTGCGAGCGCTGGTCGGTGCCGTCGCCGGCCAACGGCACGTCCAGCACCGCCAGGTGGTGGGAGCTGTGCCACTGGGCCCGTACGTCCTGGCCGAAGCGCGGGTCGTCCTCGATCCGACGCTCGAAGGCCGCCACCGCGTCCCGGGCTCGCTGCTCGCCGTCGTCGGGGGTCCGCAGCACGATCCGCGCCGGGGCCGGACCTCCGGGGAAGGTCTCGTTGATCCTCTCGGCGGAGACCCGCAGCGGGGAGTCGGACGGCATCTGCTTGTCCAGGCCCAGCTGTTCGGTCTTCATCCCCAGTGCCGGGGCCGCCAGTCCGAGCATCAGCAGGGCCGCCAGCACCGCGAACAGCCCCGGCTTGGCGAGCACCGGACGCAGTACCGCGCCGCTGATCCGGCCCGAGGAACGGTGCTCCCCGCGACGACCGCCCAGGAACGGCAGCCTGCCCCGGTTCACCCGGTCCCCCAGCAGGGACAGTACGGCCGGGAGGACGGTCACCGAGCCCAGCATGGCCACGAACACCACCAGGATGGTCGCCACCGCGAAGCCCTTGAACAGCAGCAACCCGGACAGGAACATCCCGGACATCGCCACCATCACCGTCAGACCCGAGATCAGCACCGCCCGGCCGCTGGTGTCCGCCGCGATCCGCAGGGCGGTCTCCGGGTCTCGGCCGGCGGCGCGCTCGTCCCGTTCCCGGCGCAGGTAGAACAGGCAGTAGTCGACGCCGACCGCGAGCCCGATCAGCAGCATCACCGAGAACGTCGTCTCGTCCAGGTGGAGTTGGTGGCTGACCATCATCAGCACCCCGTTGGCGGCGACGAAGGCGGTCACCGCCAGTGCCACCGGCAGCAGCGCGGCCACCAGGGCGCCGAAGGCCACCAGCAGGATGCCCAGGGCGAGGGGTACGGCGGTCCACTCGGCCTTGGCGAAGTCCTCACCGAGCATCTTGTTCAGCCAGTGGTCGGCGCTGGCCTGACCGTACTGGTAGACCTCGGTCCCCTGGTGCTTCTCGCCGGCCTCCCGGGCCGCCTTCATCAGGGGTTCGACCTGGTCGGCGGCCTTGTCAGGGTCGCCGGCGACATCGAAGGTGATCAACGCCGACCGCCGGTCCTCGGAGGGCACCGGCCGCTTGATCGCGGTGGCCCCACCGGAGTCGGCCAGTGCCCGCCGTACGTCGGTGGCCGCCGCCCGCCAGCCGTCGACGCGGTCCGAGGAGACCATCACCAGCTCACCGGCCGGCTCCTCGATGCCCGCGTCCTCCAACAGGCGGGTGGCCTTCGCCGACTCCCCGGTGTCCATCTCGGAGTTGGTGGCCGACACCATGCCGGACATCCCGCCGAGCGTGGCGGCCAGCACCACGAACAGCAGCCAACCGAACACCGCGGTCTTCCGGTGCCTGGTGCTCCAGCCCCCCAGGCGCGCGGCCAGACTCTGTCTCATCGTTCTCATCTCCATCGGCTTCGTCGGCTTCGTGGACCTCATCGGCGACGTCCTCTCCGTCCCCTAGAAAGCTAGGAACGCCGAGACGCAGGTCACAGCCGTGCAGCACCCGTACCGGTCGAGCCCCAGCCGCACCGTCGGGGGTGTCACTAGGTACACCCGGGTCGGGGGGCGGTGGCCCGTGCCCCCGGCGGGGTCGGGGCAGCACACTGGAGCCACGGACCGCACGTGGGGGTCCGTACGGAACGAAGGGGAAGTCAGGTGGACGTGGCGCAGAGGGCCGAGGCGGGAACGTCGTCCGGTGGCCGGTGGGGAGAGGCGCTCCTGACCGCCGGGCGGGGCGTGCCCCTGGCCGTGATGTCCCTGGGGTTCTCCCTGGCCCTTTTCATCGCCTCCGTGGTGTCCATCGCCTTCATGCTGCTGGGCGTCGGCTGGCTCACCACCCCGTGGCTGCTGGACCTGGTGCGGTTGCACGCCAACCAGCGGCGCGCCCTGGCCGGACGCTGGGTGGGGCTGGACATCCCGGTGCCCTACCGGCCGCTGGCCACCCGGGACGAGCCGGGGCTCATCGCCCACCTGCGGCGCTGCCTGGACATGGTGCGGGACCCGGCCACCTGGCGGGACCTCGCCTGGCTGCTCACCGACGCGGTGGCCGGATTCGCCACGGCGCTGCTGTGCGTGTGCCTGGTGGTGTACCCCCTGTACGGCTACGTGCTGTTGGCCGGGGTGTGGGTGTTCGTCCAGGGGAACGACTGGTACCTGGGGATCCCCATCCTGGGCTTCGGCACCACGGTGCTGGCCGCCCTGGCCGGCACCGTGCTGGGGCTGGTGGGCCTGCGGGTGAACCGGTACGTCCTGCTGGGTCACTTCCTGATCGCCCGGTTCCTGCTGGCCCCCACCGAGAACAGCCGTCTGGAACGTCGGGTGGAGCAGCTGTACGAGACCCGGCACGACGCCGTGGACAGTTCGGCGGCCGAACTCCGGCGCATCGAACGGGACCTGCACGACGGGGCACAGGCCCGACTGGTGGCCATGGGCATGTCCCTGAGCACCATCGAGGCGCTGATCGAGGAGGATCCGGCCACCGCCAAGAAGCTGGTCAGCCAGGCGAGGGAGGACTCGGCGGAGGCGCTGACCGAACTGCGGGACCTGGTGCGCGGCATCCACCCCCCGGTGCTCGCCGAACGGGGCCTGGGCGACGCCACCAAGGCGCTGGCCCTGCGGATGCCGATCCCGGTGGAGGTGGAGGTGGACCTGCCGCGCCGCTTCCCCGAACCGGTCGAGTCCACCGCGTACTTCGCCATCAGCGAGGTCCTCACCAACGCCGCCAAGCACTCCGAGGCGTCCACCGTGTGGCTGGACCTGCACCACAGCACCGAGCACGGAGGGATGCTGCGGGTGGCGATCACCGACGACGGCAAGGGCGGCGCCGACCTGGACAAGGGCAGCGGCATCGCCGGACTGGAACGCAGGCTGGGCCAGTTCGACGGCATCCTCGCGATCAGCAGCCCCCGGGGCGGGCCCACCCTGGTGACCATGGAGATCCCCTGTGTGCCGGTGTCCCACCCGACGCCCTGAGCCGTCACTGCGGGGTCGGGCCGGGTTCCGGCCGGGCGCCCCGGCGTCGAGGAGTGAGGGCCGCACCGACGCGGTGACGGTAGATTCATGGAGGTCTCGGCCGCCGCCGGGGCGTCCTGCCGCTGGTCGAACACTGCCCTGGGGGAACCGTGCGTGTCGTCGTCGCCGAAGACCTGTTTCTGCTGCGGGACGGGCTGGTGAGGATGCTGGAGGCCTTCGGCTTCGAGATCGCGGCGGCGGTGGACAACGGCCCCGAGCTAACCCGCGCCCTGGCCGAGGAACAGCCGGACGTCGCGGTGGTGGACGTACGCCTGCCCCCCTCGTTCAGTGACGAGGGACTACAGTGCGCGCTCCAGGCCCGCGCCCAGCGTCCCGGGCTGCCGGTGCTGGTCCTCTCCCAGCACGTGGAGCAGTTGTACGCGCGGGAGTTGCTGGCCGACGGCAACGGGGGCATCGGGTACCTGCTCAAGGACCGGGTCTTCCACGCCGCCCAGTTCATCGACGCGGTACGGCGGGTGGCCGAGGGGGGCACGGCCATGGACCCGCAGGTGATCCAGCAGTTGCTCAGCCGCCGTTCCCAGGACCGGCCGATGGCCCAACTGACCGCCCGGGAGAAGGAGGTGATGGAGCTGATGGCACAGGGCCGCTCCAACGCCGCGATCGCCGGTCAGCTGGTGGTCACCGAACGGGCGGTGGCCAAGCACACCTCCAACATCTTCGCCAAGCTCCAGCTGCCGCCCTCCGACGACGACAACCGTCGGGTGCTGGCGGTGCTGGCCTACCTGGACCAGGGCCGGTAGGCCGGTCCCCGGGTACGACGAGGGGGCGCCACCCGACGGTGACACCCCCTCGGTACGGCGCGGTCAGCCCACCGGTGCGGCGGTCAGCTCGCGGTCGGTGCGCAGTTCCCGCTCGACCTCCAGCTCCCGCTCCAGCTCCGCCTCCGGGGTACGGGCCGAGAAGGGGCACCGCCAGTCGGCCGGCTTGGGGCGGCCGGAGTAGCGGCGGGTCTCCGCCAACTGCTCGTACTCGTAGAGGTTGGGGTTGATGTCCCCCTGGATCTTGATGTCCTGCTTGCGGATCTTCTCCGCCAACCGGTCCCACATGCCGGCCGCCTTGATCCGGCCGAACTGCTCGTGGGAGTTGAAGGCCAGCATGGGGAAGGGAGGCCGGCGCCCCCAGCGGCAGTGCGTCTCGTGCAGGCCGATCACGAAGAACGGATGGCTGGCGACGCTGAACCCGAACTCGCCGGACTGGGCGTCCGAGGAATACCCCTCGGCCCAGGCGTGGGTCTCGGAGTCGACGTCGTGGAGCGCCTGGAGCTGCTGCCACAGCAGCCGCTCGAACTCCAACTCGTCCACGCCCAACGGGCCGTCGAAGGTGGCCAGGAAACTGGTGAAGTTACGGGCACCGAAGTCGGTGCGGGTCACGTACTTCTCCAGGTCCACGGCCATCTGTCGAGCAGCCTCCACGCTGCCCAGATGCTCGTAGTGACGGTGGGTGATGCCGCCCTGTCTCCAGGCCGAACGCCCTGCCAGGCAGGCGAACCGGTCGCCGAGGAGGAACCTCTCCACCTCCGCACGTGCATCCGTCGTCATGGCCAGCCTTCCTTCCAACTACGTCCCTCCCTGAGGGGGATCAGCTCCTTCACACGTCCCGAAGCGCCCACCCCGAGCCCACGGAGCCGATGCACACGACAGGCCCGGTCACGGCCCGTTCGCACGCGGACAGCCCCGCTCTTCGTCACAGCCGGGGAAGGTCACCCGGGTGATTGTGACGGTGGGAGGCCGATCAACGAAATCCCCCCTCGCGACTCGTCCGCGACGACTCGCTCACACACCGCGAAGACCAGGCAAGATCACCGAGGGCGATCGAAAACTTACTACCGGGCGCACACCCGGCCGGGCCCCGTGACCCACGTTCCCGCTCCGGGGCCGCACACCAGAGGCCTCACCACACCCCCGCGCCCCGTACGCCTCAGCCCTCACCCACCGCGTATCCGGCGACCGAGGGCCAGCGCACCGTCATCACCGTGGAGCGCTCCTCCGCGTACCAGGAGTGGTCCACCCCCGGACCCCACACCACATAGTCGCCCTGGCGCTCCAACAACACGCTGCGCCCGGGGAGTTCGACCCGGAACCGTCCGCTGACCAGCACCAGCAGGGCGGTGCGCTTCTCCCCGGTGACCCACTCGGCCCGCTCGTCCCCCGGCGGGTGGTCACACCACTTGATCTCCACGTCCTCGCTGTGCCGCACCTCGCCAGGTGGCTTGAAGTGCCCCAGCAGCCAGCCCCGGTCACCGGGGGCGTCCTGGTGGGCGTTGCCCACGTACACCCGATCCTGCCCGTACTCCACCCGGTGCACGCTAGCACCGCCCCCGAGGTGGTCCGCCGCTCGCCCACCCCGCTCCGGCCCCCTTCCGTTCGCGGCCCCGACAGCGGTGAACGGTGCCCTCCGCGAGGGGGTGTCAACGAGGAGGCGCCGAGTACGAGCACTCGTACCGGGTCCAACTCCCCTGTCCCCAGGCGGATTTCGGAAGTACGGAGCCGTATACCGGCTTTCCTGGCACCCGGTGGGAACAGAAGCTGTCAACAGTGCGGCCAGCCGCCGCGCTCCTCGCTAGGGTGGCCGCATGACGACCGAGGTACGTCGCAGGATGGATGTGGGCGCACGCCGCCAACAGCTGATCGGGGTGGCCCTGGAGCTGTTCAGCAAACGCTCACCGGAGGAGGTGTCCATCGACGACATCGCCACCGCGGCCGGTATTTCCCGGCCACTGATCTACCACTACTTCCCCGGCAAGCACAGCCTCTACGAGGCCGCGGTACGGGCCGCCGCCGACGAACTGGCCAGCCGCTTCCAGGGGCCGCTGGACGGCCCGTTGAGCTTCCGGCTGCTGGTGGTGATGGACCGCTACTTCGACTTCGTCACCGAACACGGGCCCGGCTTCGCGGCCCTGCTGCGCGGCGGCCCCGCCGCCGGCTCCGGTCGTACCACCGCCGTGATCGAGGAGGTGCGCGGCACCGCCTACACCCAGTTCCTGCGCCATCTGCGAGTGGAGTCCCCCGGCCCCCGGCTGAGCCTGGTGCTGCGCTCCTGGGTCGGCCTGGCCGAGACGACCGCGCTGATCTGGCTGGACCAGGGCACCGTCCCCCGGGCCGAGCTGGAACGCCAACTGGTGCAGGACTTCTGGGCGTTGGCCGCCGTCACCGCCACGGCCGACCCGGAGACCGCACGGGTGATGCGCGAGGTGCTGCGGGACGAACCGGCCGACAGCCCCTTCCGCGAACTGTCCGCCCACCTGGCCCACCAGTCCGACTGAGCGCGGAGGGCGGGCGGGGGCCGGTGGCACCGGGCATCCCCGCGCGGGCCCGACCTGGTGGACGGTCCCCCACCACGGCGCCCCGCCCGGTCCCGGCGTACGGGGCGCCGTGCCGGGCACGCCTCGGACAGCACTCAGGAACGGCACGGAAAAGGCGGGGCGCGGCCTCCCGGTCATCCCGGGTGGGCCGCGCCCCGCCTTCCGTACCTGTCACCCTCCACCGCCCGTCCGGGCCGGTACTCCGGCGTCGGACGGACCGGGCGGATCGCCGGGTGTTCAGCCGATGGTCTGGGCGGCCATCTTGCGGGTGCTGATGATCTGGTCCACCAGGCCGTACTCCAACGACTCCTCGGCGGTGAGGATCTTGTCCCGCTCGATGTCGTCGCTGACCTGCTCCACCGTCTTGTTGGAGTGGCGGGCCAGCAGCTCCTCCAGCTGGGTGCGCAGCCGCAGGATCTCGTTGGCCGCGATCTCCAGGTCGGACAGCTGCTCGCGCCCGGTCTGGGTCGAGGGCTGGTGGATCAGCACCCGGGCGTTGGGCAGCGCCATCCGCTTCCCGGGGCTGCCGGCGGCCAGCAGGACGGCGGCGGCCGAGGCGGCCTGGCCCATGCAGACGGTCTGGATGTCGGGCTTGACGAACTGCATGGTGTCGTAGATCGCCGTGAGCGCCGTCATCGAGCCGCCGGGGCTGTTGATGTAGATCGAGATGTCCCGGTCGGGGTCCATCGACTCCAGGCACAGCAGCTGCGCCATGACGTCGTTGGCGGAGGCGTCGTCGATCTGCACCCCGAGGAAGATCACCCGCTCCTCGAAGAGCTTGGCGTACGGGTCGTACTCCCGCACTCCCTGGGAGGTGCGCTCGACGAAGCGCGGCACGACGTAGCGGTTGTCCACCTGGGGGCCGGTGTAGAGGCCGCTGGCGGAGGCGCCCGGGAAGTTGTTCATGTGGGTGTTCACCATCCTGATGGCGTTCGGTGGGCTGGTCGTTGAGATCGCTGGGCCGCCAGGGCTCAGGCGCCGGTTCCGCCACCGCCCGGGACACCCGAGGCGGCGGAGATGATCTCGTCGATGAGGCCGTAGTCCTTGGCCTCCTCGGAGGTGAACCAGCGGTCCCGGTCACCGTCGCGGATGATCGTCTCCACGCTCTGGCCGGTGTGCTGGGCGGTGATCTCGGCCATCCGCGTCTTGGTGCGCAGCAGGTACTCGGCCTGGATCTTGATGTCCGAGGCGGTGCCTCCGACGCCGGCGGAGCCCTGGTGCATCAGGATGTCGGTGTTGGGCAGCGCGAACCGCTTCCCGGAGGTGCCGCCGGTGAGCAGGAACTGCCCCATGGAGGCCGCCATGCCCATCCCGATGGTGACCACGTCGTTGGGGATGTACTGCATGGTGTCGTAGATCGCCATGCCGGCCGTCACCGAACCACCGGGGCTGTTGATGTAGAGGTAGATGTCCTTGTTGGGGTCGGCGGCGAGGAGCAGCATCTGTGCCGTGATCTTGTTGGCGATCTCGTCATCGACCTGCTGGCCGAGGAAGATGATCCGCTCACCGAGCAGCCGGCTGTAGACCTGGTCGCCGAGGCCACCACCGATGGTCGGCTCGCCGGCGGCGGAAGGCATCAGATTCGTCACGTATCCACCTGCTCGTCTCGGACGGCGAGACGCCGTCTCAGCGTGTTCTCCACAGGGAGGGTCGCGATGGTCCCCACCCTCGTCATTCATGGACCCTAACGCGCAGGCCGGCGACCACACTCCCGGTCAGGGAACTGTTCGCTGTGAGCGCAGGGTCACTGCCGTCGGCATAACCGGGGTTTGCCCCGGGTCGGCTCAGCTCGCCGGCCCGGTCACCTGGTCGCGGTACTCCTGGAAGGCGGGCCAGCCGCCCGCCCCGTCCAGCCGCAGCACCTCGCCGTCCGTGCAGTCGACCGCCTCGGCCCCGAAGGCGGCGGCCACCCGGTGGATCACCTCCAGCGCCCCGTCCCCGCCCCCTCGGACGTGCAGCATCACCGCGTCGACCGGCGTACGGGCACCGATGTTGAACTCCATCGACCAGTCGGGGCCCCGCAGTTGACCCCAGGCGGGTTCGGACAGGTCGATGTCCGGCACGACGCGCCGGAGCACGGCCGCCACCTCGTCCCCCGAACCCAGGGGTGTGGACTGCTCCGGGTCACCCTCGGGGTTCTTCACCACCAGCACGTCCCAGCTCATGCCGTCTCCTTCGTCTCCCGCCCCGCCCGTCGCGGAAGCGCGGTCGGTACGAGCCTAGGCAGGACCACTGACACCAACGCCCGCCTCCCGGGCCGCCGTTGGGGCACCCGGACACCACGGGCCCCGACCCGCCGCCGTACGCGGGGGTCGGGGCCCGTCCGGGTCACCGGCGGTGCCGGTGGCCGGGTGCCTGCCTGGTGGCGTCAGTCCTCGAGACCCCAGGGGTCCTCCACGGAGCCGTTGAAGTTGTGGCCGAAGAGGGCCTGGTCGGCGGGGGCGCCCAGGTCACCGGGAGCGAAGGAGATGCCCTTGTCCACGCCCAGGCCGGAGGAGGTGCCGGGGAAGGCCCAGACGGCGCCGTTGCTCTCGTTCTCGCCCGGGGCGGAGTCGGCCAGGTCGGCCTTGCCGTCGTTGTCGAAGTCCAGCAGCCGCAGGTTCCCGCCGAACTTGTCGCCGGCCTCGGCGACCCCCGGTACGCCCGGGCTGTCCTGGCTGAACGCCTGCGCGCCGGTGCCGGTCAGCCCGTCGGCGGAGCCCTTGAGCAGGACCGTGGAGCCGGCGTGCTTCAGGGTGCCGATGGCCTCGCCGGGCACTCCGACGGCCAGGTCGTCGCGGCCGTCGCCGTCGACGTCACCGGCGGAGAGGGTGGCGCCGAAGACGTCGCCCTCCTCGTTGGCCCCCGGTACGCCCGGGGTGGCCTGGGTGAAGGTGGCGGTACGGTCGCTGAACCCGTCCTTTCCGCCGTAACGCACCTTGACGGTGCCGGAGTCGGTCCAGGGGCCCTCGACGATGCCGTCCGGGACCTCGCGGTAGGCGAGGTCGCCGTAGCCGTCCCCGTCGAAGTCGCCGATGGTGGCGGGCAGGGACAGCGGGCCCTCCCAGTCGGTCTTGGTCAGCCCGTCCTTTCCTCCGGTGAGCAGCACGCCGACGCGGGAGGACTCCTCCATGGAGCGGGAGACGTACACGTCGTCAGCGCCGTCGCCGTTGATGTCGCCGGCGGTGACACCGACCGCGTCGTCGTCGCCGGCGCGGATGTCCAGGGCCTGTTCCTTGGCCGGCTTCCCCTCGCGGGTGAAGGGGCCCTGGAGCAGGGTGGCCTCCTCGTCCTTCATGTACTCGGTGACGAACAGGTCCTGTTGTCCGTCGCCGTTGAAGTCCCCGGTGGCCATGCGCTCGGCGTCGTGCAGCACCGCCGAACGGCTGGCGCTCAGGCCGCCGCCCTCGCCCTTGGCGCCCCAGAGGGCCACCATCCGGTCCTTGCCGGCGCCCTGCACCTGGACGGCGAGGTCGGTCACACCGTCCCCGTCCAGGTCGGCCGCGGCCAGCTTGTCCGCGAAGCGCCCCTTCTCCACCTCGGGCATGTCGACCGCGTCCATCGGGATCACGCTGCGGGTGGAGAGGTTGAGGCCCTTGGCGGAGCCGTAGACGACGGCGACGTAGCCCTTGGCGTCGTCGTCGACCTGGGGGGCGGCGATGGCGAGGTCCTCGTAACCGTCACCGTTGAAGTCCTCCTTGACCTTCTCCGCCGCCTTGCCCCGGGAGGGGCCGTCCGTGCCGTCGGAGGTCGCGGCCCCGGCGGTGACGGCGACGGCGCCCGCGACGGTCAGGGCGAGCCCCGCCGCCACTGCGCCCTTGGTACGGTTTCGCACTCTTCCTCCACTGATGCGTTCGTGGTTTTCCCCCGGCACCCGCTAGGACATGCGTACCGGGCCGAGGGTTGCACGGGGAACGCCACTCCTTGCGGGCAGACACCGAACGGGCGGCCGTGGGCGGCGTACGGACGTCCCCCGGGCGCCCGCGAGGGGCGCGGGACACCTCGGCCCCACGCCCCTCGCGGCCCGTCGACCGGGGCCTCAGGAACCGGCCTGGAAGACCGCCACGGTCCGGGCGGGCACCGTGAAGGTGCCGCTGTCCTCGCGGTAGCGCGCGGTACGCACGGTGGGGTCGGCCCCCTCGGCCTGCACCGGGTGCAACCGCTGGGAACTGCCGGCCAGTTGGGGCACGGTCTGGCTCCGCTCCTCGGGGGTGGCGTTGAACACCACGGTGAGGCCGTCCAGTCGCATGGTGACCACCCCGGGGGTCTCCTCCGTACCGGACAGCGGGAACGACAGCGCCTTCTGCACCTCGTCGGCGCTGTTCTTGCCGAACGCCTCCTCGGTGGTGCGGATACGCAGCAGGTCGCGGTAGGCGCCGCTGGCCCCCTCGATCTGCTCGCACCCCGGGCTGCGCGGGCCGGGGTTGGCCAGCAGCGGCTTGCCGTAGGTCCACTTGTCCTCGTTGTCGGCCGCCGGGGGCAGGCCCCGGCCGAAGCCGTTGCCCTGACGGCAGTCCCAGTTCAGGGGGTTGAACCAGTCGCCGGAGTCGAAGGAGTTGCGGTCCAGGGACTTCGAGCGCAGCAGGTCGGTGCCGGCCTGGCTGAGGGTCGGGCCCTGCGAGAGGGTGGCGGTCGCCATGGCCAGCACCTGCATCCGGGCGCGGTCGGTGGCGCTGGTGTCGGCCGGCAGTTTGAAGGCCAGGGCGTCGAAGAGGGTCTCGTTGTCGTGGGCGTCGGCGTAGGCCAGGGCGTCCCCGGGGCGCGCGGCGTATCCGGCGGGGCTGCCTCCGTAGTCCACCTCGGAGCCCTTGACCTGCCGCCCCTGGGTGTCGGTGAAGGAGTAGTCGGCGAGGTTGCCGCTGAGGCCGACCTTGACCAGGTCCTGGTAGTGCAGCAGCCGGGCCCGCTGCTCCTCGGAACTCCCGTTGGCCCCGGAGTCGTTGGGGTCGGTGAACAGCCCGGAGCCGAACCCCTGGACCCGGGGGTCCTCGTCGAAGGGCGCGCCGCCCCGGATGGCGTCCCGGGCGCGGTCGGAGAAGGTGGCGACGTCGGTACCGGCCATGTGCTTCTGGGTGGCCTGCTCGAAGCGGGCGTCGTCGGCCACCTCGCCGAAGTTCCAGCCCTCCCCGTAGAGGAGGACGCCCTTGCCGTCCACCCCGTCCTTCTCCGGGGTGAGCGCGTCCAGGGCCTTCCGTACGGCCAGGATGTTGGCCTTGGGGTGGTGGCCCATCAGGTCGAAACGGAAGCCGTCGACCTTGTACTCGCGGGCCCAGGTGACCACCGAGTCGACCACCAGCTTGCCCATCATGGCGTGTTCCGGCGCGGTGTTGGCGCAGCAGGTGGAGTCGGCGACGGTGCCGTCCTCCAGCAGGCGGTGGTAGTAGCCGGGCACGATCCGGTCCAGCACCGACCTCTCGTCCTGCCCGGAGGCGTAGGTGTGGTTGTAGACCACGTCCATCACGGTGCGCAGGCCGTTGTCGGCGAGCCCGGCGACCATCTGCCGGAACTCGCGGGTACGGGCCGGGCCTTCGGGGTCGGAGGCGTAGCTCCCCTCCGGGACGGTGTAGTGCACCGGGTCGTAGCCCCAGTTGAAGGCGTCCTCGGCGGCCGAGGCGGTCACGCACTTCTGCTGCTCCGGGGAGTCCGGGGCCAGGGCGGACAGGTCGCAGTCCGGCCGCTGCTGGTCCTCCTCCTTCTCGGGCACGCTGCCGAAGTCGTAGGCGGGCAGCAGGTGGACGTGGGAGGTGCCGGAGGCGGCCAGTCGGGCCAGGTGCTTCGATCCCCGCGAGTCGGGGTCGGCGAAGGCTCCGTAGCGGCCCCGCTGGGAGGCGGTCTCGTCGGAGACGGAGAAGTCGCGTACGTGGAGTTCCTGGATCTGCGCGTCGCGCAGCGGGGTCGCCTGGGGCTTCTCCAGGTCCGCCCAGCCGGCCGGCGCCAGGGCGGGGTCGGTGAGGTCGGCGGCCACGCTGCGCCGGGAGTCGGTGGTCAGGGCGGTGGAGTAGGGGTCGGTGACCTCGTTGGTGACGACCTGGCCCGGGCCGTCCTGGCCGCCGGCGTCCGGGGCCCACACCCGCACCCGGTACCGGTAGCTCTTGCCGCGCCAGTCGCCCTCGGCGGTCCACACCCCGCTGTCCTGGTCCCGCTCCATCGCCACGGTGTCGCCGCCGACGTCCACCGACACCTCCCGGGCGGTGGGGGCCCACACGCTCAGGGTGGTGCGGTCACCTTCGAACCGGGGCCCCAGCCGGGCCTGTTGGGCCCGCTGGGCGTACAGGTCGTCCAACACCCCGGGGATCTGCACCCCGGTGGCCGCGCTCAGGGTGTCCTCGCCCACGGTGGCCACCAGTTGGGCGCGGAGGGCGTCCGGCACCCGCTCCTGGTCCGCCGTGTCCAACCGGTACGCCTCGTACCCCTGGGCGGCCAGATGCGGGTACCGGGCCCGCTGCTCCTCGGTCAGCCCGCCCTCCACCCGGGACAGCTCCAGGGTGGCGGGGTCGCCGGTCAACCGGCCCTCGGACAGCCGCAGTTCGCCCTCGGGGTCCCAGGAGAGCCGGTGGGGCTGGTCGGTGCCGCCCAGGTCCTTGGGCCAGGCCACGGTGGCGCGGTCGATCCACTGCACCCGGGCCTGGCCGAGGTCCAGGTCGTCGGCTCGGGGCGCCCCGCTGGCGGGCTCGCCGGCCAGCAGGGGCAGGATCACGGCCGCCGCGGCGACCAGGGGCAGCGCTCCACGGCGCGGGCGACGGGGTGCTGGTCTCATGTGCGGACTCCTCGCGAGGGCACAGGGTGGGGGGAGGTGGGGGTGCCTTCCGGTCAACTCCTGAAAGGAACTGGAAGTTCTTGCGTCCGTGAACCTAGGACTCCCCGGCCAGGGGGTCAACGGTTACGACAACACCAGATCAGCACGGGGAATCCCGGCCCGACCGCTACCGAAAGAACTTGCAGCCTGCTAGCTTCACGGAGCCTTCGGTTCCTCACGGTCGGGGCCCGGAAGGGCACCACGCGCCCGCCCGTGGGGGGCCGGGGGTACGGCCGCTCCCCCGGCCGGCCCGAAGGGCGCCGCCCCTCAACGAGGGGTCACCTCCCCCACGGGTGGGGCCACCTGGGCCCCGCTCCCCCGGTGCTCACCCCGCCGGTGGGGGTTTTCCGGTGGACTCCCGGACCACCAACTCCGGGGGGAACACGAACTCGGTGTGCGGCACCGGGCTGCCGGCGACCTCCTCCAACAGGGCGCCGACCGCCGCCTGGGCCATCTCCCGCACCGGCTGGCGCAGGGTGGTCAGGGGCGGCTGGGTGAAGGCGATCAGGGGGGAGTCGTCGTACCCGACCAGGGACACGTCCGAGGGCACGGACAGTCCGCGTTCGCGGGCGGCCCGTACCGCGCCCAGGGCCATCAGGTCGCTGCCGCAGACGACGCCGGTGCACCCCTGGTCCAGCAGCGAGCCGGCCGCGGCGTGTCCGCCCTCCACGGTGAACAGGGTGTACCGCACCCGCTCGACCGCCTCCTGCCCCAACTCGGCCAGGAAGCCCTCGGTCTTGCGGGCGGCCGGAACATAGCGCCGGGGCCCCAGAGCCAGGCCGATACGGTCCGGGGCGTGCCCCAGGTCGACCAGGTGCCGTACCGCCATGCGCGCCGCCGCCCGGTCGTCGGGGGACACGAAGGGGGCGCTGACGGCCGGGTTGTAGCCGTTGATGAGGACGAACGGCACGCCCCGGCCGGCGAGTCGGGCGTACCGCTCGGGGTCCGCGCTGCTGTCGGCGTGGAGCCCGGAGAGGAACACGATGCCGTTGACGCCCCGGTCCACGAGTTGCTCGACCAGTTCGTCCTCGGTGGCGCCGCCGGGCATCTGGGTGCCCAGCACCGGGGTGTAGCCCTGGCCGGTCAGCACCTGCTCGATGACCTGGGCGAAGGCCGGGAAGATCGGGTTGGTCAGCTCGGGGATCACCAGCCCGACCAGTCCGGCGCTGCGCTGACGCAGCCGTACCGGACGCTCGTAGCCCAGCACGTCCAGAGCGGCCAGCACCCGCTGGCGGGTGTCGCTGGCCACTCCGGTCTTGCCGTTGAGGACCCGGCTGACCGTGGCCTCGCTGACGCCCGCCTGGCCGGCGATGTCCGCCAGGCGGGCCGTGGAGGAGAAGGGCGCGGGTCGGGGGGAGGAGGTCACCGGGTGGACCACCAGCTGGTCGAGTGGGGCGGGAGGACGGTGCCGCCGTCGTGCGGGCCGGAGTGCAGCAGCGGTTCGCCGTGGGAGCGGCCCAACTCCCGGGGCTCGTCGGTGGTGTTGACGGTGCACACCAGTGCCTGGCCGTCGGGGCCCTCCCTTCGGAAGGCCAGCACTCCCGGCGGTGCCTCCAGCCACCGCACCGCGTCCCCGGCGCCCAGGGCGGGGTGGGCCCGGCGCAGTCGCAGCGCCTCCCGGTACAGCTCCAGGGTGGAGCCGGCCCGACCGGTCTGGGCCTCCACGCTCAGTTCGGCCCAGTCGGCGGGCTGGGGTAGCCAGCCCTCGGAGGTGCCGAAGCCCAGCGAGGGGCCGTCGCCGCTCCACGGCAGCGGTACCCGGCAGCCGTCCCGCAGCCCCTCCTGTCCGTCGCCCCGGAAGAAGGAGGGGTCCTGGCGCAGCCCGTCGGGCAGTTCGGTGTGCTCGGGCAGTCCGAGTTCCTCGCCCTGGTAGACGTACGCCGAGCCGGGCAGGGCGAGCATCAGCAGGGTGGCGGCGCGGGCCTGGGCCAGTCCGCCCAGCCGGGTGCGGTGGCGCACCACGTCGTGGTTGGACAGCACCCAGGTGCTGGGGGCCTGCACCGCGCGGGTGCTGGTCAGGGAGGCGTCGATCACCTCGCGGAGCGCCTCGGCGTCCCAGGGGGTGTCCAGGTAGTGGAAGTTGAAGGCCTGGTGGAGTTCGCCGGGCCGCAGGTAGCGGGCGGTGCGCTCGGGGCTGTGGGTCCAGGCCTCGGCGACCGCGATCCGGTCCGGGCCGTACTCCGACAGCAGCCGCCGCCAGTCGCGGTAGATCTCGTGGACGCCGTCCTGGTCGAAGAACGGCAGCTCACCGTGGCCCAGCAGCCGCAGGTGGCTGGGCGCGCCGACGTCCGGCAGGCCGGGGGCCTTGACCATCCCGTGGGCGACGTCGATGCGGAAGCCGTCCACCCCCCGGTCCAGCCAGAAGCGCAGGATGGTGCGGAACTCGTCGCGTACGGCGGGGTGTTCCCAGTTGAAGTCCGGCTGCTCGGGGGCGAACAGGTGCAGGTACCACTCCCCCGGACTGCCGTCGGGGTTCTCGGTGCGGGTCCAGGCCGGCCCGCCGAACACCGACTCCCAGTCGTTGGGCGGGAGCGCCCCGGCCTCGCCCCGGCCGGGGCGGAAGTGGTACCGCTCCCGTACCGGGGAGCCGGGCCCCTCGCGCAGGGCGCGCTGGAACCACTCGTGCTGGTCGCTGGAGTGGTTGGGCACCAGGTCGACGATGACGCGCAGGCCCAGGACGTGGGCCTCCTCGATGAGGGCGTCGGCGTCCTTGAGTTCGCCGAACATCGGGTCGATGGCCCGGTAGTCGGCCACGTCGTAGCCGGCGTCGGCCTGGGGGCTGGCGTAGAAGGGGCTCAACCAGACGGCGTCCACGCCGAGTTCGGCCAGGTGGGGCAGCCGGGCGCGGATGCCGCGCAGGTCGCCCATGCCGTCTCCGTCGCCGTCCGCGAAGGAACGGGGGTAGACCTGGTAGATCACCGCGTCACGCCACCACTCGGGGGCGGTGCCCGGGGTGCTCGCGGCCGTGGGGTCCTCGGCGGTGAGGTGCTGGGTCATGTCATCCCTGGGGTTGTGATCGGCTGGATGGTCGGCAGGGTGAACGGGCGCCGTGGGTCGGGCTGTCGGGCGGGTCGGGTCAGGACTTGGTGGCCCCGGCGGTGAGGCCGGCGACCAGGTGGCGCTGGGCGAAGCCGAAGACCACCGCGGCCGGTACGGCGATGATCACCGCGGCGGCGGTCAGCGAGCCCCAGTCGGCGCCGTAGCGGTTGACGAAGGTCTGGAGTCCGCCGGCCAGGGTGAGGTTCTCCTCTCCGGTCATGAACGCGCTGGCGTAGGCGACCTCGGCCCAGGCGGTGACGAAGGTGTAGAAGCCGGTGACGGCGATGCCGGGCTTGGCGAGCGGCAGCACCAGCCGCCAGAAGGTGCCGAAGGGGTTGAGGCCGTCGACCCGGCCGGACTCGTCGATGTCGACGGGGATGGTGTCGAAGAAGCCCTTCATCATCCAGGCGCAGAACGGCACCGCGATGGTCAGGTAGGTGACGATCAACCCCACGGGCTGGTTGAGGAGTTCCAGCTTGGCCAGCAGGTTGTACAGCGGCACGATCAGCACCGCCATCGGGAACATCTGGGTGATCAGCAGGACCCACATCAGCGGGCGCATCCCGGGGAACCGGAAACGGCTGATGGCGTAGCCGGTGGTGGCCGCGATGAGGACACCGACCACCGTGGTCACCAGCACCACGACCAGCGAGTTGGCCAGCCAGTCCAGGAAGTGGGTGTCGGCCAGTACGTGGTGGTAGTTGCCGAAGGTGAAGTCCTTGACCAGCGCGGTGGAGAAGGACTCCCCGCGCGGCTTGAAGGAGGTCACCAGCAGCCACAGCGGCGGGAACACCGCGATCGCGGTGGCGGCCAGCAGGGTGGCGTGGAGGCCCACCGAGGCCAGGGGGGTCCGTCGGGTCCGACGCATCGTCACCACACCTCTCCTTGCTTGCGCAGCACGCGGCGGTAGACCACGGCGAACAGGGACAGCAACAGCAGGATGATCACGCCCCAGGCGGCGGAGGTGGCGAAGTCACGCGGGCTGTTGACGAACGACAGCCGATAGGCGTAGGTCACCAGGATCTCCGTGGAGTCCTCCGGTCCGCCCCTGGTGAGCAGGTAGATCACCGGGAACATGTTGAAGGTCCAGATGGTGCTCAGCAGCACCACCGTGCTGCTGACGCCGCGTACCCCGGGCAGGGTGATGTTGCGGAAGCGCTGCCAGGGGCCGGCCCCGTCCATCTCGGCCGCCTCGTACAGCTCGCTCGGGATGGACTGGAGGGCGCCCAGCAGGGCGACCAGCATGAACGGCACGCCCAGCCAGACGTTGACGGCGATGACGGAGAGCTTGGCCCAGGTGGGGTCGCCCAGCCAGGGCACCGCCTCGATGCCGCCGCCGTCCAGCAGCTTGTTGAGGATGCCGTCCCGCTCGTTGAACAGCATCTTCCAGGCGAAGACCGACACGAACGCCGGGATGCCCCAGGGCAGGATCAGCGCCACCCGGTACAGGGCGCGGCCCCGCATCGGCCGGTTGAGCATGTTGGCCAGGGTCAGCCCGAGGACGAAGGTCACCGCCACACAGCCGACCGTCCACACCACGGTCCAGCCCAGCCGGTCCCAGAAGACGCTGTCGCCCAGGATCGCGGTGTAGTTGTCCAGCCCCACGAACTCGTAGGTGGCGGGCAGGTGGTTGACGCCGATGGTCCGTTCCACGTTGGACTCGTCGGCGTTGGTGAGCGACAGGAAGACACCGCGCACCAGGGGGTACCCGATGATCACCCCGATGACCACCACCACCGGAGCCACCATGGCCCAGGCGTACCAGTGGGTGCTCAGGGCGGAACGCATCCGCCCCGGGGTCCTGCTGTGGGTGGTGCGGTGGCGGGGGTCACGGGCGGGGGGTGTGCTCCCCTCGCCCGTGACCTCGTCCACCGGCCGGCCGGTTCTCGTGGCCATCGCCGGTCAACCCGTCCTCTGTGTGAGTGGCAGTGCCCGGGGGGCCAACTGCCGGGTGGGCACGGTTACTTGTAGTCCTTCAGCAGCTTGCGGAAGGACTTGCCGGTCTTGTCGGCGGCCTGCTGGGGGCTGGCGTTGCCGGCGAGCACCGCGTCCAGTTGGACGCGGATGGGCTCGAACAGCGAGTTGCCCTCGGCGATCCAGGGGCGCTGGACGGCCTTGTCCACGGCCGGCTTGAAGAACTCGACCATGTTGTTCTTCCGCACCGAGGGCATCTCGTAGACCGACTCGCGGGTGGGCAGCAGGCTGATCTCCTCGGTGGTCTTCTTCTGCACCTCGGCGCTGCTCATGTACTTCACGAACTCGTAGGAGGCGTCGAGGTTCTTGGAGCCGGCGAAGACCGAGAGGTTCCAGCCGCCCTGGGGCGAGCCCTGGCTCTTGCTGCCGGCCGGTACGGCGGCCACCCCGAGGTTGTCCTTGTCGTCCTTGAACTCGCTGCCCTGGAGGGCGCCGGCGATGTCCCAGGGGCCGTCGACGATCATCGCGACCTCGCCCTTCTGGAACGCCTTGAGCCCGTTCTCCTGGCCGTCGCTGCTGTCGGTGATGGCGGCCTTGGAGTCGACCAGGTCCTTCATGGTGGCGAAGGCCCGGGCGCTGGCCGCGCTGTCGACGGTGACCTTCTTGTTCTTGGTGTCCAGCAGGTCGCCGCCCTCGCCGTAGAGGTAGGGCAGGAACCAGTAGGGGTCGTCGCCGCGCAGGTACAGGGCGGTGGCGTCGGTGGCGCTGGAGATCTTCTTGGCGGCGGCCTTCAGTTCCTTGAGGCTCTTGGGCACCGGGACGCCGGCCTTCTTCAGCAGCCGCTTGTTGTAGAACAGCCCGAGGGTGTCGGTGACCTGGGGGGCGGCGTAGGTCTTGCCCTGGAAGCGGGTGCTGCCGGCGGCGGTCTTGAGGTAGTCCGACTCCTTGTCGAGGGCGGCGGTGCCGTCCAGCGGGGCGAGGTAGCCGAGGTTGGCGAAGTCGGCGACCCAGGCGACCTCGGTACGCATCACGTCGGGCGCGCCGCCCTTGGCCCCGCCGCCAGCGGCGTTCTTGAACTTGGCGTTGGCGTCACCGAAGTTGACGTGCACGTACTTGACCTTGACCTTGGGGTGCTTCTTCTCGAACCCCTCGGCGATCTTCTGGTACGTGCCCTTCTCGGCGTCGTTGGAGGTGTCCCAGTAGGTCACCGTCCCCGAGATCTCTCCGTCGCTGCCCTGGCCGTCGTCCTCGCCGCCCCCACAGGCGGTCGCCGCCAGCGCGAGCGCCGCCACCAGTGCGGTTGCCCCTATGCCACGCCGCATGTCCCTACTCCTCGTGAGTCCAGCCGACGCCTTGGGGCGCCGGGTTGCCAGGGAACGTAACAGCGGCGCAACCTCCGCGAAAGACCTTGCGGCAAATTTCTGCAAGGGATCTTGCACCTCCCCGACTCCCCCACGGACGGCGGCCGGACGGTACGCTCACGGGGTGACCGCACGGCTAGCCGACATCGCAGCCCAGGCGGGGGTCAGCGAGGCGACGGTCAGCCGGGTGCTCAACGGCAAGCCGGGAGTCTCCACGGCCACCCGCGAATCCGTCCTCGCCGCACTCGACGTGCTCGGCTACGAACGGCCGGTACGGCTGCGGCAGAAGAGCGCCGGACTGGTCGGGCTGATCACGCCCGAACTGGAGAACCCGATCTTCCCCGCCCTCGCCCAGATCGTGGGCCAGGCGCTGATCCGCTCCGGTTACACCCCCGTCCTCGCCACCCAGACCCCCGGGGGCTCCACCGAGGACGAGCTGACCGAGATGCTGGTGGAACGCGGGGTCGCCGGCATCGTGTTCGTCTCCGGGCTGCACGCCGACACCAGCGCCGACCTCGGCCGCTACGAGCAACTGCGCGGCAAGGGCGTGCCGTTCGTCCTCATCAACGGATACGCCCCCGCACTGCGCGCCCCCTTCGTCTCGCCCGACGACCGGGCGGCGATGCGACTGGCGGTCACCCATCTCACCGCCCTGGGCCACCGGCGGATCGGGCTCGCCCTCGGGCCGGCGCGCTTCGTACCGGTCCAGCGCAAGATCGAGGGCTTCCTGCGCGCCATGGAGGAGCGGCTCCAGCTGACCGCCGCCGAGGCCGAGCGTCTGGTCGAGCACTCGCTGTTCACCGTCGAGGGTGGGGCGGCGGCGGCCACCGCGCTGCTGGCCCGGGGCTGCACGGCGGTGGTGTGCGCCAGCGACCTGATGGCGCTGGGCGCGATCCGGGCCGCCCGGGACGCCGGCCTGGAGGTCCCCGAGCAGGTCTCGGTGATCGGCTACGACGACTCCCCCCTGATCGCCTTCACCGACCCTCCGTTGACCACCATCCGACAGCCGGTGACACAGATGGGGCAGGCGGCGGTACGCGCGCTGCTGGAGGAGATCGGCGGCACTCCGACGCCCCACGGCGAGTTCGTCTTCCACCCCGAACTGGTGGTGCGCGGCTCCACCGCCTCGGCGCCGCGTACGGACGGCCCCGAGGGCGCCTGAGGATCTGACGGTCCGACCGGCCCGCGTAAAACTTCCGAAAAACTCACGGTGGCACAACTCCCGGGTAGACCCGGGAAATCCGGCTGGTGCCCCGCCACGAGCGCGATCTTCTCGGGGTCCGGGTGGTACCCGCGAACGATCTGCCCTGCCCTGATGTCTGGCACACTGAACTCCCATGGGGGTACCGACTGCGAGGATCACCGAAGACCACCAGCCGGCCACCGCGACCACCGAGGAGAGGCGCGAGGCCGCACCGCTGGGGCGAGACCGCACAGCCACACTTCTTGAACGGGTGAGGGCTCCGCGCCGCCCCCGACTGTGGTTCGAGATCCTGCTGATCGCGGTGAGCTACGCGGTCTACTCCACGATCCGCAACGCGGTGCCCGACCAGCGCGGACAGGCCCTGCGCAACGCCGACTGGATCTGGGAGACCGAACGCACCCTCGGGGTCGCCTTCGAGCACTCCGTCAACCATGCGGTCAGTGGCGTGACCTGGCTGATCGTGACGATGAACTACTACTACGCCACCCTGCACTTCGTGGTCACCCTCGGTGTCCTGGCCTGGCTGTTCCGCTCCCAGCCCGGGCGTTACGCGGCGGCCCGGCTGTCCCTGTTCGCCACCACCGCGCTCGCCTTGGTCGGCTTCTACCTCTTTCCGCTGGCCCCGCCCCGGCTGATGGAGAGCGTGCACTTCGTGGACACCGTGCAGCACCACCAGACCTGGGGCTCCACCGCTTCGGGCAACCTGGCGGACATGTCCAACCAGTACGCCGCGATGCCGTCCATGCACATCGGGTGGTCGGTCTGGTGCGGGATCACCCTGGTGGTGCTGGCCCGGCCGCTGTGGGTCCGGGTGCTCGGCGCCCTCTACCCCCTGGGCACCCTGGTGGTCATCGTCTGCACCGCCAACCACTTCTGGCTGGACGCGGTGGGCGGGCTGATCTGCCTGGCCGCCGGCTTCGGCGTCGCCACCCTGTGCTACGGCCGGCTGCCCTACCGCCTGCCCCGGCTGCTGCCCCCGACGGACGGGGCCTCCGACCTGCCGGCGGCTCAGCCGGCGGTGCGCTCCTCGCCGTAGAAGACCCGTTCCATCACCGCGCGGGCACGGCGGGTCACCCGACGGTAGTCGTCCAGCATCTGGCCGACGTGCCCGACCTCGTAGCCCAGGTAGCGGGCCACCGCGGCCAGTTCGCGCGGCTCGGAGGGGAAGGTGTCCCCCGGCCGCCCCCGTACCAGCATGGCGGCGTTCCGCACCCGGGTGGCCAGCACCCACGCCTCGTCCAGCACCCGCGCGTCCTCCTCCTCCAGCAGCCCCGCGTCCCGGGCGGCGGCCAGGGCGGGACGGGTGCTGGTGGTCCGCAGCTCGGGCAGCCGGTGGGCGTGCCGCATCTGCACCAGCTGGGCGGTCCACTCCACGTCGCTCAGACCACCCCGACCGAGCTTGACGTGGGTGGTCACATCAGCGCCCCGGGGCAGCCGCTCCCCCTCCATCCGGGCCTTGAGCCGGCGGATCTCGCGTTCCTGCTCCTCGGTCAGCCCCCCTTCCGGGTACCGCAGGGGGTCAATCAGCTCGACGAACCGGGCGCCCAGCTCCGGGTCGCCGGCGACCGGGGTGGCCCTCAGCAGGGCCTGGTACTCCCACACCAGCGACCAGCGCCGGTAGTACGCCTCGTAGGAGGCGAGGGAACGCACCAGGGGGCCGCTCTTGCCCTCGGGGCGCAGGTCGGTGTCGATCAGCAACGGAGGGTCGCTGCTGGGGAGTTGCAACAGCCGCCGCATCTCGTTGGCGACCGCGAAGGCGGCGCGGCTGGCCTCCTCCTCGTCGGCGTCGGGCGGCGGCTGGTGGACGAACAGCACGTCGGCGTCCGATCCGTAGCCCAGCTCCCGCCCTCCGAAGCGGCCCATGCCGATGACCGCGAACCGGGTGGGCAGGGTGTCGCCCCAACGGGCACGTACCGCCGCGCGCAGCGCGCCCGCCAGGGTGGCCGCGTTGAGGTCGGTGAGGGCGCTGCCGACCCGGTCCACCCCCACGCCGGGGTCGGCGTGGACGGGCACGTCGTCGGTGCCGTAGGCGCCCAGGATGTCGCCGGCACCGGTGCGGAACAGTTCGCGGCGGCGTACGCCACGGGCGGCGTCCACCGCCCCCTCGGCGTCCTGGGCGCGGCCGACGGCCGCCAGCACCTCCTGGGTCAGCGCCGTGCCGCTACGCGGCAGCAGCTCCTCGGGGCTGCGCAGCAGGGCGACCGCCTCCGGGGCCCGCAGCAGCAGGTCCGGGGCGAACCGGCCGGCCGACAGCACCCGGGCGAGGTTCTCCGCCGAGGCGCCCTCGTCCCGTAGCAGCCGCAGGTACCACGGGGTCTGGCCCAGGGCGTCGGAGACCTTGCGGAAGTTGAGCAGGCCGGCGTCCGGGTCGGCGGAGTCGGCGAACCAACCGAGGAGCACCGGCAGCAGGGTGCGTTGGATGGCGGCCTTGCGGCTGACGCCCGAGGCCAGCGCCTCCAGGTGGCGCAGCGCGGCGGCCGGGTCGGCGTACCCGAGGGCCTCCAGGCGCTGTCGGGCGGCGCGGGTGCTCAACCGGGTCTCGCCCAGGTCGAGTTGGGCGACCGCGTCCAGCAGCGGCCGGTAGAACAGCTTCTCGTGGAGTCGGCGCACCACCGAGGCGTGGCGGCGCCAGGTCTTGTTCAGTTCGGCGACCGGGTCGGTGCGGAAGCCCATGGAGCGGCCCAGCCGGCGGCGGTCGGTGTCCGCCTCGGGCATCAGGTGGGTGCGCCGCAGCTTGTACAGCTGGATGTGGTGCTCCAGGGTCCGCAGGAAGCGGTACGAGGCGTCGAGTTCGGCGGCGTCGGCGCGGCCGACGTACCCCCCGGCGGCGAGCGCGGCCAGGGCGTCCAGGGTGGTGGGGCTGCGCAGGGTGTCGTCGCTCCTGCCGTGCACCAGCTGGAGCAGCTGCACCGCGAACTCGACGTCCCGCAACCCGCCCGGGCCCAGCTTGAGTTCCCGGTCGACGTGCGAGGCGGGGATGTTCTCCACCACCCTGCGGCGCATCTGCTGGACGTCGGTGACGAAGTTGTCCCGCTCGGCGACCTGCCACACCATGGGCGCCAGCATGGCGACGTACTCCCTGCCCAGCTCCAGGTCGCCGGCCACCGGGCGGGCCTTCAACAGGGCCTGGAACTCCCAGGTCTTGGCCCAGCGCTGGTAGTACGCCAGGTGACTGCTGAGGGTGCGTACCAGCGGCCCGTTGCGGCCCTCCGGGCGCAGGTTGGCGTCCACCGGCCAGATGGTGCCCTCGGCCGTGGTGTCCGAGCAGATCCGCATCATCCGGGAGGCCAGCCGGGTGGCGGCCTGGAGTGCCTTCGCCTCGTCGGCGTGCTCTCCCACCTCGGTGGGCTCGGCGACGAAGATGACGTCCACGTCGGAGACGTAGTTCAGCTCCCGGCCGCCGCACTTGCCCATCCCGACGACGGACAGCCGGCAGGCCGAGGCGTCCTCGGGCGCCTCGGCCCGGGCCAGGGAGAGGGCCACCCGCAGGGTGGCGGTGGCCAGGTCGGCCAGCTCGGCGGCGGTCTGCGCCAGGTCGGTGGTGCCGCACACGTCGCGGGCGGCCACGGACATCAGACAGCGGCGGTACCGCACCCTCAGCTGGTCTGGGTCCTCCGCCTCGGACAGCAGGGCGACGAACTCGTCCACCCCCGGGTGCAGGTCGATGGACTCGTACGTCAACAGCACGTGCCAGTCCTCGGGGTGGCCGGCCAGGTGGTCGCCGAAGGCCTCGGACACCCCCAGGACGCCCAGCAGCCGGTCACGCAGCGGTTTGGCGGCGACCAGGGTGTCCAGCAGGGTCTGCCGCGAGGCGTCGGCCGGCTCCGGGGGCTGGGCCTCCACCAGCCGGGTCAGCCCGAACAGCGCCAGGTCCGGGTCGGCGGTGGCGCCCAGGGCGTCCAGCAGGCCGGTGTCGGTACTGATCGGTGCCAACTCCGGCGCGTCCAGCAGTCGTTCGGCGGCACCGGGGTCGGTGAACCCGAGTCGGACCAGTCGACTGAACCGGCTGTCCCGCCGCCCTCCGTGCCCCACCACCGTCTCAGGCCCTCCGCCCTCTCGTGTCGGTCACCGGTGTCGCCGTTCCTCACGACGCCGTGCTGTCGCCCCGTGGTGCCGGGCCCCACGCCGTGTGGTGCCGCGCCGTCCCGGACGGCGCTGTCACAACACCGGGAGGTTCTTGCGCAGTTCGAAGGCGGTGACCTCCGAGCGGTACTCCTCCCACTCCTGCTTCTTGTTACGCAGGAAGAAGTCGAAGACGTGCTCGCCCAGGGTCTCGGCGACCAGCTCGCTGCGCTCCATCAGGCTGATGGCCTCGCCGAGGTTCTGCGGCAGCGGGTCGATGCCCAGGGCGCGGCGTTCGGCGTCGGACAGCGCCCACACGTCGTCCTCGGCACCGGCGGGCAGTTCGTAGCCCTCCTCGATGCCCCGGAGTCCGGCGGCCAGCAGCACCGCGTACGCCAGGTAGGGGTTGGCGCCGGAGTCCAGGGAGCGGACCTCGACCCGGGTGGAGCCGATCTTGCCGGGCTTGTACATGGGCACCCGGATCAGCGCCGAGCGGTTGTTGTGGCCCCAGCAGATGTACGAGGGGGCCTCGCCGCCGGCGCCTGCGGTGCGCTGGGCCCCGCCCCAGATGCGCTTGTAGGAGTTGACCCACTGGTTGGTGACCGCGCAGATCTCGCCGGCGTGACGAAGCAGTCCGGCGATGAACGACCGGCCGACCTTGGAGAGTTGGTACTCCGCGCCGGACTCGTGGAAGGCGTTGCGGTCGCCCTCGAACAGCGACAGGTGGGTGTGCATCCCCGAACCGGGGTGCTCGGAGAACGGCTTGGGCATGAAGGTGGCCTGCACCCCCTGTTCCAGGGCCACCTGCTTCATCACCAGCCGGAAGGTCATGATGTTGTCGGCCGTGGACAGCGCGTCCGCGTAGCGCAGGTCGATCTCCTGCTGGCCGGGGGCGCCCTCGTGGTGGGAGAACTCCACGGAGATGCCCATCGACTCCAGCATGGTGATGGCCTGTCGACGGAAGTCCTGTCCGACGTGCTGGGGGGTGTGGTCGAAGTAGCCGGAGGAGTCGGCCGGCACCGGGCGGCTGCCGTCCATCGGCTTGTCCTTGAGCAGGAAGAACTCGACCTCGGGGTGGGTGTAGAAGGTGAATCCCAGCTCGGAGGTCTTGGCCAGGGTCCGCTTGAGGACGTAGCGGGGGTCGGCGTACGAGGGGGAGCCGTCGGGCATCAGGATGTCGCAGAACATCCGGGCCGTGCCCGGGGCCTCCGCGCGCCAGGGCAGGATCTGGAAGGTGCCGGGGTCGGGCTTGGCGATCATGTCCGACTCGTAGACGCGGGCGAAGCCCTCGATCGCCGAGCCGTCGAAGCCCATCCCCTCGTCGAAGGCCTGCTCCAGCTCGGCGGGGGCCACCGCGACGGACTTCAGGAATCCCAGGACGTCGGTGAACCAGAGCCGGACGAACCGGATGTCGCGCTCCTCCAGGGTGCGGAGTACGAATTCCTGCTGCTTGTCCATGTCCACATCCACCCACTTCTCGCTGGTCGAACGGTCCACCGGAGTGCGAGGGCACACCGTCGCGCCCCGAGCATCTCACCCCCGGGTTTCCCCGGGGTTGCGCGTCCGCCCCTCGGCGGGCCGGCCGGTCCGCCTCGCTCATTGTGGGCCAGCGGATGGGGCGGGTCGAACGGATACGGGGCCGCGCCAGTGATCCGCGCCAGCGACCCGTGCCGATGACCCGCGCCGGTCATCGGCGCCGACGCCCGGGCTCACAGTTCGGGGTCGTCGTCCACCCGGGAGACCAGCCGCTGCCGGGAACGCTGGAGGCGCCGGGCGATCACCTGGGCGACCGCCCGCACCAGGTCCCGACCCAGCTCCGGGTCGCGGTCGCACAGGCTCCGCACCTGGTCGGCGGGGAACTCCAGGGCGTGGACGGCGGTGTGGGTGCGGGCGCTCAGCTGCCAGGTGTGCGGGGCGAACAACCAGGACCAGCCCAGCAGGTCGCCGCCGTGCAGGGTCTCGACCATCAGGGGGTGTTCTCCCGGCGGTCGCAGGTCCAGCACCACCGATCCGCTCAGCAGCACCCAGAACCGGTCCGCCTTGCGGCCCTCGTGAAAGAGCCGCTGGTCGGCGGGGAGGCGCACCTCAGTGGCCAGTTCCCTGAGCCTGTCCTCCTGCTGCGGGGTGAGCGCGCTGAGGAACCCTGGTGTTCCGCGCATCGTGGTCTCCCTCCTGCACGGGCTGGCCCGGTGTGCCGTCCGAGGGGTCGTCCACGGACGGCGCCGGGACTGTGGGCTGACAGCTGAGGAACGGTGCCGCTGAGGACGCTCACCCCACCGGGACCAGCAGGACCGGGCAGTCGGCGTGGTGGAGCAAGGCGTGGGTGACGGGCCCGAGTTGGAGCGCCAGCCGTCGGTGGCGGCGGCGCACTGTCAACAGTACGAGGTCGGCGTGCCGACTGGCTTCGACCAGGGCGTGACCGGGCTGTCCGTACACCGTCTCGGCGACCGCCTCGACCTCGGGGAAGTCCGGGCGGCAGGAGGCCACCACCTCGCGGGCCACCTGGTCGGCGGCCTGGGCGATCCGCTCCGACTCGTCCTGCACCCAGGCGGTGGGGGGCGGCACCATCGAGGGGTAGGTGGGGTACTGCCAGGCGTGCACCACCCGGAGCCTGGCCCCGCGCAGTCGGGCCTCCTCGAAGGCCCGCCGTGGCCCGCCCGGCTCCGGCCGGTCGTCGACCCCGTAGAGCAGTTCCCCGGCGGGGGCGGTACGGCGCTCACCGCGCACCACCAGCAGCGGCCCCGGGTTGTGGGCGGCCACCCGCAGGCTGACCGAGCCCAGGAGCAGGCCCACGAAGCCGCCGCGTCCCCGGGTGCCCAGCACCGTGAGGCGGTCGGGTGCGCCGTGCCGCAGCAGCGCGTCGGCGGCCGGTTCGGTGCTCATGGTGGAGCGGACCTCGACCTCGGGGTGTTCCCTGCGCACCTGGTCGGTGACCTGGCGCAGGGTCTCCTCGGCCTGTCGGTAGAGGGGGTGGGAGCCGGGGTCGGCGGGGTCGGGGTGCCCGGTACCGCCGTCCTCCGGGGAGGTGCCGCGCGGGCCGAACAGGGTTTCGTGCGGTGCCGGGCTGTGCGTCCACGGCCAGCCGCAGACCAGTTCCAGGGGGACGTGGCGCAGGGCCGCCTCGGCGACCGCGCCGTCCAGGGCCCGCAGCGAGTGTTCCGATCCGTCGATGCCGACCACCACGGTGGTCGGAGGTCTCGGCTGTGCGTCCATCCCTCTCCCCCTTCCGCCCGTCTCCCGTCGCCGTCACGTCGCGAGACGGGCCGGTGGGCGCCCACGGGCGGGCGCGCCCGGGGCGCGGCGTTCGGCCGGCCCGGTCTCCAGCCTCGGCCCCTCGGGGTCGGTGCGCCACCGGTACGGGAGGGCCCGGGCGGACGGAGGGGGAGCGGGCCCGGGCGGGGGTACGGGAACGCCCGGCCGGACGAGGCCGGCCGGGCGCCGGGGCCGGGTCGTGAGACCCGGCCCCGTGGGGATCACTCCACCACGTTGAGCAGCAGGTTCGGCGAACCGGTGCCGGGGTTCTGGACGACGTCCTTGGCGGCGCCCTCCACCAGCGCGGTGCCGGTCTCCTCCGGGGTGGCGTCGGGGTGTCCGCCCAGGTACAGGGCGGCGGCGCCGGCCACGTGCGGGGTGGCCATGGAGGTGCCCGAGATGGTCTGGGTGGCGTCGTCACCGGTGTTCCACGCCGCCGTGATGTCCACGCCGGGCGCGAACAGGTCCAGGGTCGGGCCCCAGTTGCTGAAGGTGGCGGCGTCGTCGTTCCGGTCGGTGGCGCCGACCGTCAGGGCCTCCTGGACCCGGGCCGGCGAGGTGCTGCCGGCGTCGGAGGCGTCGTTGCCGGCGGCGACCGCGTAGGTCACGCCGGAGGCGATGGAGTTGCGCACCGCCTCGTCGAGGGCCTCGTTGGCGCCTCCGCCCAGGGACATGTTGGCGACCGAGGGGCCGGAGTGGTTCTGGGTGACCCAGTCGATGCCGCCGACGACGCCCTCGATGGTGCCGGAGCCACTGTCGTTCAGCACCCGTACGGCGACCACGTTGGCCTTCTTGGCCACGCCGTGCAGGGCGCCGGCGACGGTGCTGGCGACGTGGGTGCCGTGGCCGTTGCCGTCCTGGGCCTCGTCGTCGCCGTCCACGGCGTCGTAGCCGTCGGTCGCCCGGCCCTCGAAGTCCTGGTGGCTGACCCGGACCCCGGTGTCGATGATGTAGGCGGTGACGCCCTCACCGGCGGTGTCGGGGTAGGTGTACTTGCCGTCCAGCGGCAGGTTCTCCTGGTCGATCCGGTCCAGGCCCCAGTTGGGCGGGTTCTCCTGGGTGGCGGCCAGTTGGACCTTCTGGTTGGCGTACACCTTGTCGACCGCCGGGTCGGCGGCCAGCTCGCGGGCCTCCTGGGCGGTCATCTTGGCGGAGTAGCCGTTGAGGGCCTGACGGTAGGTGCGTCTGATCTCGCCACCGTGCTTGGTGATCACGGACTTGCCCTCACCGGAGGCGACCCGTGCGGTGGACTTCTTGAGGGTGACGATGTAGCTGCCGGCGATGGCGTCGGCGGACTTGGCGCCGATCACGGTGCCGGTCGGGGTGGCGGCCTGGGCCGGTCCGGCCATCAGGGCGCCTGCGGCCGCGGTGGCGGCGGCCACCGTGACGGCGATGCCGATACGGGTGCTACGGCTGGTCCTGCTGGATGAGCGCTGCTGTGTCATCGCGAGATCCTCGCCTCGTGGGGGGTGCCCCTGGGGGGCGGACAGGTGGAGCGCGCCAGGGTGAACGCCGGTTGACACGGGCGAACGCGCCCCGGCGAAACGGGAGTTAAGCGCAGCGCCCGAGGGCCGACAAGAGGTCCGGGAAAGGAACGCGAGGCGTTTTGGCGGACAATTCCCCACAGGTCGTACGTCGCGGGTTTAGCCCCCATCGGCGGTGCGGCGTCTCAACTCCCGTTCCCCGGAGGCCCTCCGTCCGTGCCCTCCCGGGTGGCCTGGTCCAGCCAGCCCATCCGGGCCGCGCGCAGCCCCAGCTGGAAGCGGGTGGTGGCCCCGTGCCGGTGCATCAGCGACTGCAACCGCCGCTGGAAGGTGCGGTAGCTCACGCCCAGTTGACGGGCCATCACCTGGTCGGTGACCCCGGTGGTCAGCAGGGCCAGCAGCCGGGCCTCCTCCGTGGTGGGCGTACCGGGTGCCGGGGCGCCCACCACGGAGGGGCCCCGGTCGAGGTACTCCGACAGCGGCAGAGCGGTCGACCACAGCGTCTCGAACAGCGCGACCAGCGCCCTGAGCAGCCCGGAAGCGTGCACCACCACGGCTCCGGTCAGTTCGTCCGGCGCGGTCAGCAGAGGCAGCAGCGCCACCCGGTCGTCGGCGAGGACCATCTTGGTGGGCGCCTGGCTCATCACCCGGGCCTCCTCGCCGAGTTCGGCGCTGGCGGCCACGTCCAGGTGGAAACGGTGCTGGTGGGAGGCGAGCGCCTCGCTGTCGTAGAGGACCCGGTAGCGCACCCCGCGCCGCATGGTGGGCTCCTGGAGCGGCATCATCCCGGTCTTGGGGTCCAGCCGGTCCGGGCCGTTGTTGACGTAGGGCGGGCGGTCGATGCCCCGTATCTGCCGCTGGGCGGCCCGTTGGAGCTGGTCCACGCGTTGGATGACGGCGGCCCGGCCGGTGATGACCTCGACCACGTCCAGCCGGTCGGGGCCGCCAGCGCCCAGCCGGTAGCGGGCGGCCAGCCGCTCGACGTGTTCCCGGGCGTGACGCAGTTGCTCCTCCCGCCGCCCCAGCAGGGCCCCGAGGGCGACGTCCGGCGGGGCGGCGCGGAACCGGGCCTGACCGTTGTGGTCCGTGAACCGGCCCACCAGCCCGAGCCGTTCCAACTCGGTCAGCCGGGTGGAGGTCCGGGCGGCCGAGAGGCCCAGCCGCTCACGCAGTTCGGAGGCGGACGACGGGCCGTCCACCAGCGTCTCGTAGACGCGTTGGAGTACGGGGTCCAGGCCCATGGCGTCCCACATGGCCGCATCCTCGGGAGCTGTCGCATTCACGTCAATGGCACATCCACGCCAACTCCCCTTCGCAATCGAACGGTCACCCTCCGAAGGGAACCCCTCCTCGACGGGACATAGCGTCAGTTGGACGATTAGAGTGGGCCCGTGCCTCAACTACGTCTCGCGCTCAACCAGATCGACTCCCTCGTCGGCGACCTCGCCCACAACGCGGAGTCGGTGATCCACTGGACCCGGCACTCCGTCGAGCGGGGCGCCCACCTCGTCGCCTTCCCCGAGATGGCGCTGACCGGCTACCCGGTCGAGGACCTGGCCCTGCGCTCCTCCTTCGTGGAGGCCAGCCGGGCCGCGCTGCGGGCCCTCGCCGAGCGGCTCGACCGGGAGGGGCTGGGCCACGTCCCGGTGGTCGTCGGCTACCTGGACCGGGTGGAGGAGGCGCAGCCGATCTACGGACAGCCCGCCGGCGCCCCGCAGAACGCCGCGGCGGTGCTGCACCAGGGCCGGATCGCCCTCACCTACGCCAAGCACCACCTCCCCAACTACGGGGTGTTCGACGAGTTCCGCTACTTCGTCCCCGGCCAGACCCTGCCGGTGATCCGGGTGTCCGGGGTGGACGTGGCGCTGGCGATCTGCGAGGACCTGTGGCAGGACGGCGGACGGGTACCGGCCGCGCGTGAGGCCGGCGCGGGCCTGCTGCTGTCGGTCAACGCCTCCCCGTACGAGCGGGACAAGGACGACACCCGCCTGGAGCTGGTCCGCAAGCGCGCCCAGGAGGCCGGCTGCACCACCGCCTACCTGGCGATGACCGGCGGCCAGGACGAGCTGGTCTTCGACGGCGACTCCCTGGTGGTGGACCGCGACGGCCGGGTGCTCGCCCGGGCCGCGCAGTTCGAGGAGCAGTGCCTGCTGCTCGACCTGACGCTGCCGGCCGCCGGTACGGCTCCGAGCGGCCTCCTGGACGACGGGCTGCGGATCGAGCACCGGGTGCTGTCCACCGAGCCGCCCCGGGAGGACGGGCCGGCCACCACGACGGCCGCCGCACCGGACACCGGGCGGGTGGCCCCTCGGCTGGACGACCTGGAGGAGGTCTACTCCGCCCTGGTGCTGGGCCTGCGGGCGTACGCGGTCAAGAACGGTTTCCGCTCGGTGCTCATCGGCCTGTCCGGGGGCATCGACTCCTCCCTGGTGGCCGCCCTGGCCTGCGACGCGGTGGGGGCGGAGAACGTCCACGGGGTGTCGATGCCCTCGCGGTACTCCTCCGACCACTCCCGCTCCGACGCCGAGGAACTGGCCCGGCGTACCGGCCTCCACTTCCGCACGGTGCCCATCGAGCCGATGTTCGCGACCTACATGGAGGCCCTGGGGCTGACCGGCCTGGCCGAGGAGAACCTCCAGGCCCGACTGCGCGGCACCCTGCTGATGGGGCTGTCCAACCAGGAGGGCCACATCGTGCTGGCCCCCGGCAACAAGTCCGAGCTGGCCTGCGGCTACTCCACGCTGTACGGCGACTCGGTGGGCGCCTACGGCCCCATCAAGGACGTCTACAAGAGCACCGTCTTCCGCCTGGCCCGCTGGCGCAACCAGAAGGCCGAGGAGCGGGGCGAGACCCCGCCCATCCCGGAGTCCTCCATCAGCAAGCCGCCCAGCGCCGAGCTGCGGCCCGGCCAGGTGGACAGCGACTCGCTGCCGGACTACGAGGTGCTGGACGCCGTACTGGAGCGGTACGTGGACCGGGACCAGGGGCTGGAGCAGATCGTCGCCCAGGGCTTCGACCCGGAGGTGGTGGCCCGGGTGCTGAGGATGACCGACGCCGCCGAGTACAAGCGGCGGCAGTATCCGCCCGGCACCAAGATCTCCCCCAAGGGGTTCGGCAAGGACCGCAGGCTGCCGATCACCAACGGCTGGCGGGAGAGGAGCCGCTGACCGACGCCGGCGGCTCCCCTCCCGGTCGGGCTCAACCGGCGTACTCGGCCCGCTCGTTGACGTCCGAGGACCGCTCCTCCCCACGGGCCACCACCCGGGAGGCGGTGGGCGCGGACCGGCGCTCCTGCCAGCCGGACAACAGCGCCAGGAGCAGCCCCAACAGGGCCAGGCAGGCACCGACCAGGGTGGGCGAGGTCCAACCCCAGCCGGCGGCGATGGCCGCCCCGCCGAGCCAGGCGCCGCCCGCGTTGGCCAGGTTGAACGCCGAGTGGTTGGAGGCCGAGGCCAGGGTCGGCGCGTGCTGGGCGGCCCGCATCACCAGCATCTGGAGCGGGGTGGTGGTCATGAAGCCGAAGGCTCCCAGCAGCGTGATCGTCACCAGCGCCAACGGCCGGTGGTGCACGGTGAAGTGGAAGGCCACCAGCAGTACCGCCAGGGCGCCCAGCGAACCGCACAGGGTGCCGCGCAGCGCCCGGTCGGTGAGGGGACCGGCGGCCAGCGCCCCGAGGGTCATCCCGATGCCGAAGAGGGCGAGCACCCAGGTGACCGAGCCGTCGGAGAGTCCGGTGACCTCGGTGACCATGGAGGCGAGGTAGCTGTAGACGGCGAAGACGCCGCCGAAGCCCAGCACCGCGGTCAACAGCCCCATCACCACCTGGGGGTTGCCCAGGGCGCGTACCTCCCGGCCCAGTCCGCCCCGGGGTTCGGCGGGCAGCTGCGGCACCAGCAGGGTCAGCGCCCCCATGGACAGCAGGCCGATGGCGGTGACCACCAGGAAGGTGGCGCGCCATCCCAGTTGCTGCCCCAGCGCGGTGGCGGCGGGTACGCCGACGATGTTGGCGACCGTCAGCCCGAGGAACATGGTGGCCACGGCGCGGGCCCGGCGCTCCTCCCGTACCAGCCGGGAGGCGACGACGGCCCCCAGCCCGAAGAAGGCACCGTGGGGGAGGCCGGACAGCACCCGGCCGATGAGCAGCGTCTCGAATCCGGGCGCCAACGCGGACCCGAGGTTGCCGAGGGTGAACAGGCCCATGAGCGCGACCAGCATCCGCTTGCGGGGAATCCGGGTACCGAGCGAGGTCAGCAGTGGGGCGCCGATCACCACGCCGATGGCGTAGGCGGAGACCAGGTGGCCGGCACTGGGGACGCTGGTGCCGAGGTCCTGGGCGACCTGTGGCAGCAACCCCATCATCACGAACTCGGTGGTACCGATTCCGAAGGCGCTGATCGCGAGGGCGAGCAAGGCCAAGGGCATGAGTGGTGGACCTTCCTGGTGGTGGGGAGAGTCGTCGACAGACGGCAACTCGGTATGTTCCTGCTGGGAACAAATTCTGCCGACACCGAGATTCCCACGGGTGACGGGCACTTTTCCACTGGGAGAACCCTGGCCACGCCGCTGACCAGCACCAAGGCCGAAAGCGGTGAGGGGGTTCACATTCCAGGCGCCGAGAGGCCCCGCCCGCACCTCCACCCGACCCGACGCCGCGCCCCGTTCCGCTACGCCGCCCACCCTCCCGGACCCCGAAGGGCGCCCCGGACGACCGCCGCGTCAACTCACCCCGCCCACCCGGGAGTCGGACCACCGGGGCGCGCCTCCGGGGAGGCTCCGAGCCCGGTACGGGTGTCGTCCCGCTCACGCGGCTCGCTTCGGAGGGAGGACTGAGGGGGCGAGCGTGGGCGGGTCGGCGGGCTCAACGTGGAGCCGTGTCGGAACGTCCCCCCGTACGGCCTCACCACCGGCAGCCCTTTGTCGTGGGCCTGGTGGGTCCGGTCAGTGGGCTGGCCGATCGGGCGGACCGTGACCGTGTTCACGCCCACCACCGCCTCCCCCGACTGCCGCGAGCTGAGCGGCGCGGAGTCCGGCGGGCCTCCGTAGACGTCCCAGAAGTCGGTCTCCACCCGGCCGGGCGCGATCAGGGTGACGCCGACCCCGTCCTCGGTCACCAGCCGTCGGGCGTTCTCCGCCGGACCGGTCACCGCGTACTTGGTCGCGCCGTGGAGGTCGCCGGCCGGGCCCGCCGTCCGACCACGCGGGCGCGCACCCCGCGATCAGCCACAACGTCCGCGTCGTACCCGGTGGTTGACGCCTGGAGCGCGTCCCACGTACCGGAGGCGACCGCGCCCGACCAGCAGGTCACCCCGGAGGCCTCCCGTGGATCAGCGGGTCACAGCTGAACGGAGGCGGCCACCGGAAGGTGGTCGCTGCCGGTGCCCGGCAGGGTCCAGGAGGACACCGGCTCCACGCCCCGCACCATGATCTGGTCGATCCGCGCCATGGGGAAGCTCGACGGCCAGCTGAAGCCGAACCCGTCACCGGCCGCGCCCTCGGTGGAACGCATCTGGGAGGTGACCGGGGCCAGGGCGCGGTCGTTCATGGTGCCGTTGAGGTCCCCCATCAGCACCTTGCGGTCCACCCGCTCCTGGGCGATGGCGTCCCCCAACGCCTGGGCGGCGCGGTCCCGTTGACCGGCGGTGAACCCGGAGCGGAACTCCACCCGCACCGAGGGCAGGTGGGCGACGTAGACCGCCAGTTCACCCGACGGGGTGGTCACCGTGGTGCGCATGGCGCGCGGCCAGCCCATCCTGATGTCCACGCTGTGGGTGTCCCGCAACGGCGTCTTGCTCCACACCCCGACGGTGCCCTGGACCACGTGGTACGGGTACCGCGCCCGCAACTCCCCCTGGTACCGGGCGACCTGCGAGGTGGCCAGCTCCTGGAGGGCGATCACATCCGCGTCCGACCCCAGCAACTGCCGGGCGGTGCCCTTCGGGTCGGGGTTGTCGGCGCTCACGTTGTGGGTCATCAGCACCAGGTCGCCGCCCGAACCGGACTTGTCGCTCAGCAGCCCGCCGAAGAGGTTGAACCACACCAGTACCGGGACCAGGGTCGCCACCAGCGCGGTCACCGACCTGCGCAGTACGGCGGCCACCAGCAGCGGCAGGATCGCCAGCCCGCCCCACGGCAGGAAGGTCTCCCACAACGACCCCAGGTTGCCGATGGAGTTGGGGATCTTCGAGTGGAAGGACATCGCGATCCCCAGCAGCAGGGCGCACCCGGCGATCACCAGCCCGCGACGCCAGATCCCGGGGCGGTCCCACCGCCCGAGAAACCGTCGTCCACCGTGGCCTCGCCGCGTGTCCGGGTCCGTCGACCGCGCGGCCTCCGCCATATACGCCCCTGCCATTCGCCGTCCTCACTCGCCCCGAGGGTCCCCGATATGCGGGGAACGATAGGCGATCACCATCAGTGATCGAAAAATCCAGGTCAGCCGGGGAAAGACCCGGGCCCGATGTCCCTTGGGACGAGTGCGCCGGGAGGTGAAGTTCCACATCGCGGGGACCGGCGGGTCACCGTGACCGAATCAGCACACTACGGATCCGTCCCGTTCGCCACCCCCGGGAGGGGACCGGGTCTCAGCGGGTGCCGCCCGAGGAGGGTCCCGGCATCGCCAGGGCCACCACCACCGCGCCCAGCAGCGCCACGGCGGCGGCCCCCAGCACGGTCAGGTGCATGGCGTGGACGAAGGCGCCCCGCGCTTGTTCGGCCAGCACCTGCCCGGAGGGGCCGGCCCGGGCGGTGAGGGCGAGGGTGGCCTCGATGGACTCCCCCGCCTCGTGCCGTACCCGGGCGGGCAGGGCGACCAGCTTGTCCTGGATGCCGCCCCGGTACGCGGTGGACAGGAAGGACCCCAGGACGGCCACCCCGAGGGCTCCGCCCACCTGGCGGAAGGTGTTGTTGATGGCCGACCCGGAGCCGGCCTTCTCCCGGGGCAGCGACTGCATGATGGAGGTCGTGGCCGGGGGCATGATGTGCGCCATCGCGGTGCCCTGGAAGAAGAACAGCACCAGCATCGCCCATACGGGAGTGTGCTGGTCCAGCAGCGTGAAGCCGGTGAAGGCCAGGGCCAGCGCGACCATTCCGCCGGTACACACCGCGCGGGCCCCGAACCGGTCGACCACCAGACGGGCCCGTGGGGCGAACATCATCTGCGCCAGGGCCAGCGGTAGCAGCATCAGCCCGGACTGGAGGGGCGAGTAGCCCCGCACGCTCTGTAGGTAGAACACCCCGAAGAAGGTCACCCCCATCAGCGCGAAGAACACCAGGGCGATGGCGGTGACGGCGGCGGAGAAGGTGGGGTCGCGGAAGTAGCGCACGTCCAGGGCCGGATGCTCGCTCCGGCGCTCGTAGAGCACGAAGGCCACCAGCACCAGCAACCCGCCGACCAGGGTGAACAGCACCTCGGGGGAACCGAAGTCGGCGAGCTGGCCGCCCTTGATGATCCCGTAGACCAGCAGCACCAGACCCACCACGGACAGCAGGACCCCCAGGGGATCCAGCCGGCCCGGCGCGGGGTCGCGGGAGTCCGGCACCAGCCAGAGCATCGCGGCGATGGCGACCAGCACGATGGGCACGTTGACGAGGAAGACCGAGCCCCACCAGAAGTGGGCCAGCAGCAGCCCTCCGGTGACCGGGCCGATGGCGATGGCCAGTCCCACCGCCCCGGTCCAGATCCCGATGGCCTTGGGCTGCTCGTCCCGTTCGAAGACGTTCATCAGGATGGCCAGGGTCGCCGGCATCACGAAGGCGCCGCCGAAGCCCATCATCGCGCGGAACGCGATCAGTTGACCCGGCGAGGTGGACATCGCGGCCAGCACCGAACCGAGCCCGAAGACCACCATGCCGAACAGCAACACCCGTTTGCGGCCCCAGCGGTCCCCCAGCAGTCCGGCGGTGAACAGCAGCCCGGCGAACACCAGGGTGTAGGCGTTGACGCCCCACTCCAACTGGCTCTGACTGGCGCCCAACCCCACCGGGTCCGGCTCGGCGATGGTCTTGAGGGCCACGTTCAGGATGGAGTTGTCCAGGACCACGATCAGCAGGCTGAACATCAGCACCACGAGGATCGCCCACCGACGCCGGTGCACCGCCTCCGGGACACCGCTGGCGGCGCCAGCCTCCGCACGGGTCGGGTTCGCGTCCGCTGAGGTCATGCCGTCCAGGCTAGGGGCTCTCCCGGATCACCGCCGGCCTCACCGAGGCCCCGGAGAACCCCGGGACCCGACGGCCAGGTCGACCCCCGCCCCCGACCGGCCGGTAGGTTCTCCGATTCCCGCCGGCCGCTTCCCTTCGGGGGGTGGCGGATGCACCATGGACAGCGATCCGGGGACGCCGTCAGGGCGCCTCGAGACGACTTCAAGGAGCCGAAGCTCATGACGCAGCACACCCCTGCGCGCGCACGGAGCGGCCAGGACCCGAAACCCAACGCCACCCTCTACGGCGGCGCCCGCACCCGTCGGGTGACCGTACGGGACGTCGCCGCCGCCAAGGAGCGCGGCGAGAAGTGGGCGATGCTCACCGCCTACGACGCGATGACCGCCTCGGTCTTCGACGACGCGGGCATACCCGTACTCCTCGTCGGCGACTCCATGGGCAACTGTCACCTGGGCTACGAGACCACGGTGCCGGTGACCATGGACGAGATCGCCATGCTGTCCGCCGCCGTGGTACGCGGCAACCAGCGCTCGCTGATCATCGCCGACCTGCCGTTCGGCGCCTACCAGGAGGGCCCCACCCAGGCACTGCGCAACGCCACCCGGCTGGTCAAGGAGTCCGGTGTGGGAGCGGTGAAGCTGGAGGGCGGTGAACGCTCCCTGGCCCAGACCGAACTGCTGGTCGCCTCGGGCATCCCGGTGATGGCCCACCTGGGCCTGACCCCGCAGTCGGTGCACGCCATGGGGTACCGCGTACAGGGCCGTGGCGAGGAGGACGCCCAACTGCTGCTGCGGGACGCCAAGGCCGCCCAGGAGGCCGGGGCCTTCGCCCTGGTGCTGGAGATGGTGCCCGAGCAACTGGCCGCCGAGGTCACCCGCTCCCTGCAGATCCCCACCGTGGGCATCGGCGCCGGCGCCGAGTGCGACGCCCAGGTGCTGGTGTGGACGGACATGATGGGCCTCACCTCGGGCCGGCTGCCGCGCTTCGTGAAGCAGTACGCCCAGCTGCGGGAGACCATGACCTCCGCCGCCCGGGAGTTCGCCGACGAGGTGAAGGGCTCCGCCTTCCCGACCTCGGAACACACGTTCAGCAGCTGACCCCCGACACCCCGGTGGGCCGGCACCACAGGACGGCCCACCGGGGCGCGGGCACCCGTTCGTCCACCGCGCTGTGTACGGTCGGTGCCCATGACCGCTACCACCACCCGTTCCCCCCAGCGCGTCAGCCCCGTGTTCCTCGGGCTGGTGGCCGCGATGGTCGTCAGCGGCTGGGCGGTCTGGCACGGGTTCGGGGACCTGACCGGCCTCGCCGTGTTCGCCTTCGTGGTCAGCGGCTGGGTGGTCTCCCTGTGCCTCCACGAGTACGCCCACGCACGGCTCGCCCTGCACTACGGCGACCTCGGGGTGGCGGCGCGCGGCTACCTCACCCTCAACCCCCTGCGGTACACCCACCCGCTGCTCAGCATCGGGCTGCCCCTGCTGTTCGTGGTCATGGGCGGCATCGGGCTGCCCGGCGGCGCGGTGTTCATCGAGCGCGGGCGCATCCGGGGCCGACTGCGGCACAGCCTGATCTCGGCCGCCGGCCCGCTCACCAACCTCGTCTTCGCGCTGCTGCTCACCGCGCCGTTCTGGCTGGGCTGGGTGGACGCCGACACCCCCGCCGCGGCCCGTTGCGCACTGGCCTTCCTGGCGATGCTCCAGATGACGGCGGCCCTGCTCAACTCCCTGCCGGTGCCCGGCCTGGACGGCTACGGGGTACTGGAACCCTGGCTGTCACCATCCGTGCGGCGGCAGGTCGAACCCTTCGCGCCCTTCGGGCTGCTGGTGGTGTTCGCCTGCCTGTGGGTACCGGAGATCAATACGGTCTTCTGGGACCTGGTGGACTGGCTGATGGACCTGCTCGGCGTCACCGGGTGGGAGACCCGCTACGGGCTGGAGTACTTCCGCTTCTGGCAGGGCCAGCCCCAGAACGTGATCCTGCCCGGCTGACACCCGCCGGACCTCTGCCCCGCGACCTCCGGGGCCGCGAGGCGCGTCAGCCCGGTCGGCCGGACCGCTCGGTCGGGTCCTCCTCCAGACGGGCCCTGCGCCAGTGGTACCAGGCCATGTTGGAGCACAGCCCCGCCAGCAGCACCCAGACCACACCCAGCAGGTTGCCGTTGACGAAGGAGACCACGGCGGCGATCAGGGCCAGGACACACAGCGCCGTGAGGGCGGCGGCCAGGCGGCGCGGGGTGAGTGGCGGCGGAGCGGAGGCGGGCATGGGGGCGGTTCTCCCGGAACGGTGGACAGCTGCCGTCATTGTCCCCCATGCCCGCGTGCCCCCGGTCGGCGGGCGAGCGGGCGGCCCGCTCAGATGTCGGTGAGCCGTACTCCGGCGTGGGCCTTGTAGCGGCGGTTGACCGAGATCAGGTTGGCCACCAGCGCCTCCACCTGGTGGGCGTTACGCAACCGGCCGGCGAACACCCCCCGCATCCCCGGGATGCGGGAGGCCAGCGCCTGCACGATCTCGCAGTCCGCCCGTACCTCCCCCAGCACCATCACGTCGGTGTCGATGCGCTCCACCTCGGGGTCCGACAGCAGCACCGCCGACAGGTGGTGGAAGGCCGCCGTGACCCGGGACTCCGGCAGCAGTACCGCGGCCTGCTGGGCGGCGCTGCCCTCCTCGGGGGTGAGCGGGTAGGCGCCCTTCTTGTCGAAGCCCAGCGGGTTGACGCAGTCGACGACCAGCTTTCCCCGCAGCGGTTCGCGCAGGGACTCCAGGGTGGCGGCGTGCCCCTCCCAGGGGACGGCCACGATCACCACGTCACTGCGTTCGGCGCACTCCGCGTTGTCGGCGCCGGCCACCCCGTGCCCCAGCTCCTCGGCGGCGGCCCGGGCCCGTTCGGCCGACCGGGAGCCGATCACCACGGACTGGCCGGCCTGGGCGAACCGGTAGGCCAGCCCCCGGCCCTGGTCGCCGGTTCCTCCCAGCACCCCCACGGTCAGGTCGTGGACGTCGGGCAGTTCCCAGGGGTCCTTCGCGGGTGCCTTGCTGGCGGTGGGGTTCTCCGTCGCGGGGTTCTCAGTCATGGTGCCGATCCTGCCAGTCGCCCGGGCGGGGCGGGTCGAGGGGCGGCCGGGTCGTCGCGGCGACGGCGGGAACGTCCCCGGACACGTCCTCGGGGCTGCCGGAGCGGGGAGCGCCGGGAAATCGTTTGCCACCCTCCAGGGGCCGTCGGCACGATGAACCCTCGTGAACCCGAAGCTCAGGGCTGTGCTGCCCGACCTGTCGCCCTGGCGCTCCTCCCGCGACTACCGGCTGATGTGGTGCGCGGGGGCGATCACCGTCTTCGGCAGCTTCATCTCCCTGGTGGCGCTTCCCCTCCAGCTCAAGCAGCTCACCGGGTCCACGACCGCCGTGGGCGCCCTGGGGGCCGTGGAGCTGGTCCCGATGATCGTGTTCGGGCTCTACGGCGGCGCGCTGGCGGACGCGGTGGACCGTCGGAAGCTGATCCTGGGCAGCGAGATCGCCCTGGGGCTGATCGCCGTGGGCCTGTGGGGCAACGCGCTGCTTCCCGAGCCCCTGGTGTGGCCGCTGTACGCGGCGGCGGCGCTGACCAGCGCCCTGGTGGGCATCCAGCGTCCGGCACTGGACGCGGTGATCCCCCGGATCGTGCCGCACGAGCAGCTCAGCGCCGCGGCGGCCCTCAACTCGCTGCGCTGGCAGGTCGGGGCCATCGCCGGCCCGGCCCTGTCCGGCTTCCTCATCGCCTACGCCGGTCTCGAAATCGCCTACGCCGTGGACGCGTTGACCTTCGCGGTGTCGGTACTCCTCGCCGTACGCCTCAGCCCCCAGCCACCCGGTGAGGGCGCGACCCGACCCTCGGTACGGGGCGTCTTCGAGGGCGCCCGCTACGCCTGGACCCGCAAGGAACTGCTGGGCACCTACGCCATCGACATCGCCGCGATGTTCTTCGCGTTCCCGATGGCCCTGTTCCCCTTCCTCGCCGACCGGTTGGACGCCCAGTGGGCCCTGGGACTGATGTACGCGATGATGCCGCTGGGTTCCCTGCTGGTCAGCGCGACCAGCGGCTGGACCGGGCGGGTCCACCGGCACGGCCGGGCCGTGGTGTACGCCGCGATGGCCTGGGGCTCGGCCATGGCACTGGTGGGCTGGGCGACGAACATCTGGCTGGTGCTGGCCCTGATCGCGGTGGCCGGCGCCTGCGACATGGTCAGCGGCATCTTCCGCACCACCCTGTGGAACCAGACCATCCCCGACGAACTGCGGGGCCGGCTGGCCGGCATCGAGCTGCTGTCGTACTCCACGGGGCCGCAGTTGGGCCAGCTGAGGTCGGGCGCGGTGGCCTCGCTGACCTCGGTACGTACCTCGATCTGGTCCGGCGGAGTGGCGGGCGTCCTCGCGGTGGGCGCGCTCGCGGTGTGCCTGCCGGCGCTGATGTCGTACGACAGCCGTACCAGCGAGCACGCCCGACTCCTGCGGGAGCGTCGGGGCTCCGCCCCGAAGGCGGCGGGCTGAGCCCCGGAGCGTCAACGGAGGGGCGGTCAGGCGCCCTCGGCCCGCTGGTCACCCCCACCGGAGGCGTTGTCGTTCCAGCGGCTGTCGTTCTCCCACTTCACGTTGCGGTCGCGGGCGGTCTCCAGGGCGTGGTGGGCCTCCTCGCGGGTGGCGTAGGGGCCCATACGGTTCTTCGCGGGGCACTCCGGCCCCTCCTCGACCTTGTGGTGTTCGAGGCAGTAGTACCACTCGCCGGCCTTGCCGGACGTCTTGCGCCGAAAGAGAGCCATGACGCCATGCTGCCCGAGGAGCGGCGAACCCGACCAGCGCTAGACTCCCTCGCATGTCTGGCCAGTCCTCACTCGTCCCCGGCACCCAGTCCCCGAGGCGTACGGTGCCCGCCTCCATCCCACGCCCCGAGTACGTGGGCCGTCCCGCCCCCACCCCGTACACCGGTTCCGAGGTGCAGGACGCGGAAACCGTCGAGCTGATGCGGATCGCCGGCGGCATCGCCGCCCGCGCGCTGCGGGAGGCGGCCTCGTACATCGCCCCCGGAGTCACCACGGACAAGCTGGACGAGGTCGCGCACACCTACATGTGCGACCACGGCGCCTACCCCTCGACCCTGGGTTACCGGGGCTTCCCCAAGTCGCTGTGCACCTCGCTGAACGAGGTCATCTGTCACGGCATCCCCGACTCCACGGTGATCCAGGACGGCGACATCGTGAACCTCGACGTCACCGCCTACATCGGGGGCGTCCACGGGGACACCAACGCCACCTACCTGTGCGGCGACGTGGACGAGGAGTCCCGGCTGCTGGTGGAGCGCACCCGGGAGGCGCTGAACCGGGCGATCAAGGCGGTCAGGCCGGGCCGGCAGATCAACGTCATCGGCCGGGTCATCGAGTCCTACGCCAAGCGCTTCGGCTACGGGGTGGTGCGGGACTTCACCGGCCACGGCATCAACAGTTCGTTCCACTCCGGCCTGATCATCCCGCACTACGACGACGAGCGGGCGACCACCGTGATGCGGCCCGGGATGACCTTCACCATCGAGCCGATGCTCACCCTGGGCACCCACACCTGGGACATGTGGGAGGACGGCTGGACCGTGGTCACCAAGGACCGCGAGCGCAGCGCCCAGTTCGAGCACACCCTGGTGGTCACCGACGACGGCGCCGAGGTCCTCACGCTGCCCTGACTCCGGCTCCGACCGCTCTCACTTCACGACTGTGGCCCCGGCCCCCGCAAGGTGGACCGGGGCCACAGTCGTGCCGGGGCACAGCCGGTCTCCCCACCCGGCCCCGGCCTCACAGCCGGGCGGTCCCGGGCTCGGGGCGGGGCTCCACCCCGACGCCCTACGACGTCGCCAGGGCCATCGGCGCCAGCCAGGCCCGGCTTGGGCCTCCTCCGCCACGGCCTCGATACCCGCGAGACACCGCACCGGAGCGGAGTGCCCCGGGAGGCACGGCGCCCGACTCTCAGCCCGCCCCCTCTGGCCTGCCGCCCCTGTCGTTCTGTCCCGTCTGGCCCCCACTGTCCGTTCGTGGACAGGAGATGGTGGCACGAACTGGCCACACTGTGACGTTCTGGTGAGGGTTATACCGACAGTACGTCGGAAAGACTGCTGCCATGAACCCGCAGCCGTTCGCCACCATGCTCCGAGACGCGTCCAAGGAGCAGCACTCGGCCGCCACCCGCGCCCCGTTCATCAGCGAACTGGCCGCCGGCACCCTGTCCCTGTCCTCCTACACCCGGTACACCGAGCAACTCTGGTGCGTGTACACCGCCTTGGAGCGGCCCTGGGAGCGGCTGGCAGCCGATCCGGTGGCCGGCCCCTTCCTCCGCCCCGAGCTTCGGCGACTGGAGGCCCTGGAACGGGACCTCGACCACCTGCACCAGGGCGACCACTGGCGGGACACGGTGCGCCCCCTGCCCGCCACCGAGGCCTACGCGGCACGGGTGACCGAGGTCGCCGAGCGCTGGCCGGGCGGTTACGTGGCCCACCACTACACCCGTTACCTCGGCGATCTCTCGGGGGGCCAGGTCATCCGGGGCACCGCGGAGCGGGTCTGGGGTTTCGCCTCCAAGGGCGACGGTGTGCGGTTCTACGTCTTCGACGGCATACGGAACCCGGCCGCCTTCAAGCGGGAGTACCGCGCGCTGCTGGACGCGTTGCCGGTGGACGAGTGCGAGCGTCAGCGCATCGTCGACGAGTGCCTCCACGCCTTCCGTCTCAACACCGGGCTTTTCCGTGAACTGAGCGAGGAGTTGCCGATGTCCGCCTGACCCTCTCCGAGGGGTCGGCGACTTCCTCGGGAGAGGCGGAGGCGGACCCTCCGGGCTCGTTGCGAAGGCGCTCAACGGTGCGGGTAAGGTTCCTTCCTGCGGAACGCCGGCGGGGAGGGTACTCCAGGGTGAAGGCGCTGAAAGCGCGACGGCTGCGTGGGTTCGCCGTGACGACGATGATCACGGCCACACTGACGACAAGCCTGTCAGGATGCATGACAGTCCACGGCGAGACCGCCGTGGTTCCCACAGTCACCGAGGACGAGGCACACAAGGTCCTCAAGAAGTACACGCGGGTCAGCAACAAGGCGAACGTCGAGTTCGACGCGGAACTCAACTCCACCGTCGAGACCGGGGTGTTGGGCTCCATCGACGAGGCGGGGCTGAAGTCCCACAAGAAGGTCAAGCCCGAGGGCGACCCCGGCTACAAGAAGCTCAAGCTCACCGACGTCAACCTGCTGATACCCCAACAGGCGGGCTGGCCCAAGCACTTCGTGGCCGACACCCACAGCAGCCGCGCCCCGGCGGGGCGTCGCTGGGTCTACCTCTTCCAACGGGAGAACGCCGAGAGCGGCTGGAAGGCCAGCTACCTGCTGTCGGTGAAGGAAGAGGTCATGCCCGAGTTCGCCAAGGACAAGGAGGGCTACGCCGAGCCGCTGTCCGCGAACGACGACTCCACCCTGGTCCCGCCCGAAAAACTCAGCCAGTCCTACGTGACCTTCCTCAGGGACGGCGGGGACAACTACGCCGAGGGCGAGTACACCCACGAGCTGAGGACGAAGCGGGACCAGACCGCCAAGCGCAACAAGAACGTCACCACCGAGTGGACCGACACCCCGGCCAAGCCGCCGCAGTTCGAGCCCTACGGGCTGCGTACCAAGGGCGGTGGCGCCTTCGTGTTCGTGGCCTCCCACCACACCAGCGTGCAGACGGTGCGCAAGGGCGTGAAGCTCAACATCCCACCCCTGGTACGGGCGATGATGAGCGGCACTCCCCAACGCACGGTGACCTATGTGCGGATCGCCGAGTCAGGTGTGATGGTCCCGCCCAGGTCGGAAAGCGACGGCAAGCTGTCGGTTATCGGCCTCAACGACGGGATGACCTCGGCCGAGGGCAAGTAACCCGGCCTCGACAGGGGCCAGTTGGCACACCTCCGCTGACCTCCGGGCCCCGCTCTCTCCCCTCCTGTACTCCCGGCTTCCGCCGGAGGGCGGGACGGCACCTCTCCGAGGGGACTGGCCCTGATCGTCGGGGACACTGTCGCGGTCGAGCAGCACGGGGGACGCCACCTCTTCGAGGGGACTGGCCCCTTCCCGGGCAGGCCGGTTCCCGAGGGTGAGGCGCCCGGTGGGCGTTCACCCGCCCTGGGCCCGGCCAGCACTGGTCGTCGCCGGCGCAGTGGTTCCTGGGGGTGAGTTCTTAGGGGTGGGTTCTTGGGGGCGGACTCTTGGGGTCGCGGGCAGGGCGGCAGGCGGCAGGCGGCAGGCGGCAGGCGGCAGGCGGCAGGCGGCAGGCGGCAGGCGGCAGGCGGCAGGCGGCAGGCGGCAGGCGGCAGGCGGCAGGCGG
>NZ_JBEXEP010000003.1:0-66865 GCF_040606315.1 Streptomyces sp. NPDC005438 | reverse complement strand
GGCGGCAGGCGGCAGGCGGCAGGCGGCAGGCGGCAGGCGGCAGGCGGCAGGCGGCAGGCGGCAGGCGGCAGGCGGCAGGCGGCAGGCGGCAGGCGGGGGCACCGTGGGGCAGCCGTCCGGTGGCCGGCAACCGTGGGTGGCTGTCGGCTGTTCCGAGCGGGCTTTCGTTGGGCTCCCCCACACCGGGGACCCCGCCCATGGGCAGTGCCTCGTCCGCGCCATGTCACTGCCACGAACTCCTGCGCGGGCCCATGGGTCCGGGGCCGACCCGTGCGGCAGCTGAGCTGCCGGGACCACCAAGCCGACCTCTCGGAACGAGTGCATCACCTCATACCGCCGGCCCCCGAGACCTCCCCCGACGGCCGGGCGCGAGGGGGATGCGCCCAGGGGCTCCCCACCGAGCCCGCCGGTCGGCCCGCCCCACGCCGCCAGCCTTCCGCCACCTCAGCCCCCGCAGGCGAACCGAGCCACCCTCCCGAGAAGGCCCGAGCGAGAGGTCCCGAGGGGCCGGGGCAACGCCAGCGCGCGGGCCCGGGGCCAGGCCCTCCGCCCCTCACCCACGAACACGGCACACGCCATACCGGTACGGAAACCCCGCGCTCGGCCGCCCCAGCCCAGTGCGCGCACTCCAGCTCTCTCGGGCTACGGCATACGCCCCGTTCGCCTCCGCCCAGAGCGGATCGACCACCCGGTGGCCGGCTTGCCGGTGCCCCCTCCTGGGCCGAGGGCGAACGGAAGGGAGACGTCCCGTCGCCCACGTCACGCGCCGTCCTGCCTCTGGTCGCCCTCTCTTCCTCGTGCCTTGCGCCTCGTGCCTCCTGCCTCGTGGGGAGGACGCGGCGGCTCAGTCTGGGTGGTCTGGGGGCACGCCCCGCCTCCGGGCTGCCCACCCGGCGGGATCTGGAGGAACGTTGCCTCTGGGGAAGAAGGTCAGGGAACCGGCCACGGTGACGAGTCCCGTTCGTAGTCCTCGCCCACGTGGGCCGCGCAGGCATCGGTGAGTGCCTCAAGCAGGGTCAGTGGATCAGGTAGCGGTGTCTCGGGGGCCGGTTCGCGCAGCCATGTGACCTTGGCCTCCTGCGGGAGGCCCGCCGGCGGAACCAGGACATAGCTGCCCCGGCAATGCCATCGCAGCCCAGGGTGCTCGGCCATGGTCTCCGGGTGGGAGTCCAGTTCGCAGGGCCACCACTCGTCCTCGTCCTCGGGTGTGCCACGGGTGGCGGTGAAGAAGAGCATCCGCTCCTCGCCCACCTGGGCCACCGGGCCCAGTTCCACGGACTCGGCCTCCAGCCTCGCCAGGGCCTCCTCGCCCGCGTCCAGTGGCACGTCCAGAACGTCGTGGCTCCGTCCGGTCGCGGTGATGAAGTTGGCGGCGGTGTCGTTCCTCGCCCACCTCAGAACCTGTTCGGCCTCCGTGGTCGCCTGGGTCTGCCAGGCGAAGGACAGTGGGTGTCTCCCCGGGGTCGGACAGCCGATACGTACGCAGGAACACCCGTAGCCCGAGGGGTGCGCGGCCGGAGCCAGCGGGAAACCGCACTGGACCGCCGCGAGGAGGAGCCGTTCGCGGGTGGCCCCCTCCAGGGCCGCGTCGCCCTGGTCCGCTCCACCCCGTTGCCGCCTACGAAGCCAGGAGGGAAACCTACGTTTGTGATCCATCTACCGCCTCACTCGCGACCACGCCCACCACACCGCTGAGGGGAGGCGCGGCTGGGCCAGGAAACAGAACACCCCTGAGGGTACGAAAACACGACGTACCCCAGCATCCATTCCCCAGATCAGGGGGCATGGCGTTCCCGAACCGTCCACCGTCCAGCCCACGTCTCCGCCCGCCAGACCCGCGGGCGAAGAAGGGAACCGGGAGAGGGGGCGGGTCTTCGGAGATACTCCGGCACCCCCGCGCAGCTCCTCCGCGCTTCCCGTGCCTCGGCACCGGAGCGACGGAGCAGCCGGCGGGCACGGGCCCCGGGGAACAGGCGGACTGGCGACCCTGCGGTCAACACCCGACCCGGGCATCGCAGCAGGTCCCGGGAGGTACGGAAGATCGACCAGGCGTGGACGTCCTCATCCTCGCCGGGGTGGGGGGAATCACTTTCCACCCCTCACGGGGGCGGACCTCGGACAACGGAAGAAGCGCGGGGTTCCACCCGGAGTGGGTGGGGACTTCCGGTCGTCTGGTCTCGTCCCCGCAAGAATCCTCAGCTACCGTGCCTATGGCGCGGCGGCGCGCTCGCGTGCACACCTCCCTTGTTGTCGGCCCCGGCTCTCGCCTGGCCGAAACAGACCCCTGCGGTTTCGGAGGCGGCACCACGGACGCGTCGACTCTCCGTGGGCGTGGTGCCGGTCTCCGGCCGGAGACCACCCTGCGGGAGGTCCACGTCACCGCTCGATCCCTTTCCCGGAGCGAGGCGGCCGGTGCGGCCCACCCCACTTCGGAGGAAGCCCAACTGCCCGACCCGTGCATGGAACTCGGCCCGACGGTCCTCACAAGGGGCCAGGTGGGCCGAGATGTGTGTGGGAGACAACGCACACATCGTCCGCACATCAACCTCGTGAGGAGCCTTCGTTGTATGCACCCCGCCGCTACCTGATGTGCCCCCCGACCCACTTCCGGGTCACCTACTCCATCAACCCCTGGATGGATCCGAGCAAGCCGGTGGATCTCCCCCTCGCGATGACCCAGTGGGAGCATCTGCGGGACCTCTACCGTTCGCTGGGCCACACCGTGGAAGAGCTCGAACCGCACGAGGACCTCCCGGACATGGTCTACGCGGCCAACGGCGCCCTGGTCGTCGACGGCAAGGTGCTGGGGGCGAGCTTCGCCCACCCAGAGCGCCAGGACGAGGCGGCGGCGCATCGTGAGTGGTACGAGACCAACGGCTTCCCGGGCGTGAAGATCCCGGAGCATGTCAACGAGGGCGAGGGGGACTTCGCGGTCACCGAGAGGTGGCTGCTGGCCGGACGGGGCTTCCGCAGCAGTCCGCTCTCCCACCCCGAGGCGCAGGAGTTCTTCGGACGGCCGGTGATCGGGCTCGATCTGGTCAACCCCTCCTACTACCACCTGGACACCGCGCTCTCGGTGCTCGACGACTCCGGTGACGGCGAGGTCATGTACTACCCCGACGCCTTCTCCGAGGGCAGCCAGGCGGTGTTGGCGAAGCTCTTCCCCAACGCGCTCATCGCCGAGGAGGCGGACGCCAAGGCGTTCGGGATGAACTCGGTCAGCGACGGTCACCACGTGCTGGTGCCGCAGGCGGCGGTGGGGCTCTTCGAGCCGCTTCGCCAGCGTGGCTACGAGCCGATCGGCGTGGACCTGGGCGAACTGCTCAAGGGCGGCGGCAGCGTGAAGTGCTGCACGGCTGAGCTTCGCGACTGATCTGATCCACCTTTCCGGCGGGCGGCTCCGCCCGCCGGAACAACCGTTCCCCATGCGCTTCTCCCGTCCCCGTTCGTGCCTGGCCTTTCGTGGTCGCGGTGACCCGAGCCGGGCGGTGTGGTCGTTGCCAGTCCCCTCATCGAGCGGGACCTCTTGCGTGATCACGGGGGGCTGAAGACCCGAGGCGATCCCACCGGCCTTCAGCCCCCGTCGGCGGTCGTGCCCCCGTCGGCTTCCTTCCCGACCGCCGGAATGATGTTGCTCGCGTCGGGAGCGGTCCGCAACGCCTGTGGATAACTATGGAGTTGGACCCCGCGGAGCCACTCGAACCGGTGAACGGAGCACCGTTCCCCTGGCCAAACTCCCTCACTGCCGCTCAAGCTGCCTCTCGGGCGCCACCGAACCCACGTTCGACAGCGGACAGGGAGCTGCGGCGGCATCACCAGCTTCTCCTGCCTGGCGCCCCAAGATCAGGGTCCGGTCACCGGGCCCGGGTACACGGGGGTCAGCATGAGGAAAGCAGGGAAGTGGAGCCGTCTGACGCGGTCGGTCTCGCGCTGGTGGAGACGTGGTCCCGGCGGGCAGCAGGGGTGGTACGGGTCAGTCCTGGGGTGGCGGCCAGCTCTGGCCCCACGCGGCGTTCCTGGCGTCCCGGTAGACGCCGCCCTGACGCTTGCTGACCGTCCGCCGGGTGAGCCCGTCGTCCCGTGCGCACAGGTCCAACAGGACCTGCCCCTTACGCAGTTGGGGCTTGCGGACGATCCGGGCCGGTGCGGGCTCCACCCGTTTCTGGTCGTTCACCGCCGCCACAAAGCTGAACTTCTCGTCCTCCCAGGCCATGGACGCGTCCTTGATCTTCCGATGCAGGGAGGACCGGCTGACCCTGGTGGCGAAGTGGCACCAGTCCCCCGACGCCCGGTTGGCCGTGGCGCCCCGAAGAGGGTCGATGGGGCACTGCTCACTGTGCGGGCAGGGGGCGACCACCCTCAGGCCGGCCCGCACCATCAACTCGCGGGCGGCACGCACACGCAGGTAGCCGTCCGGGGTGCCGGGTTCCACCACGACGAGCGCGGTGGCTCGCTGGGCGAGCGTCGTCACCAGCGCCTCCCGCGAGGCCGGCGGCAGTTCCCCCAACACGTAGGAGACGGTGGCCAGTTCCACGGCCTCTGGCAGCGGCTGCTCTCCCTGGCGGGCCTCAGCGTGCAGGGGGCGCCGCTCCCACCGGGTGCCTCGCACGGCGGGGTCTTCGGACAGCTGGGCCAGCTCCCTGCCCAGGTCCAGGGCGGGTTCGGCCCAGTCCAGGACGGTGGTGCGACGTGGCGTGGAGGGCTCGCCCTCGTCTGGCCAGACCGACGCCGCCGCCCACACCCCCGCTCCGGTGCCTCCGCCGACGTCGAGGTGGCTGGCGGGGTGCCAGTCCGGCCAGCGCTCGGACAGGGCCCGCAGGGAGGCGGCCACCGCCGCGAAGGTGGCGGGCATCCGGTACGCGGCGTACGCGGTCACGTCGGCGCGGTCACGAAGCACGGGGGCGTCCGTGGGAATGCGTCCACGGTAGGTCGCGATCAGTCCGTCCACGGCGGCCGAGAGCCGGCGCGGGGGAAGGCCGTCCAGCAGTGTGGCGAGCCCAGCCCGCAGTTCGTGCTCCGTCACGCCGACAGTCTAGGGAGGGTCGGGCCCTCCCGGAGACGCGGTGCATCGGGACGGGGGCGCACCGCCCTCACGGCGCCCCGAAGCGACAGGGCCCTCCGGGTCAGCGCCTCAGCTGCGCACGGCTCGGGCCACGTGTGTGGCGACCATGGCTCGGGGGCCGCTGTCCGCGGGGCGCCGTACCGGGTGGACCCTGTTGGCGAGCAGGACCACGAAGGTGTCGGTGACCGGATCGAGCACCACGCTGGTGCCGGTGAACCCCGTGTGACCAGCGGCCCGCCCCTCACTGAGAGGGCCCGCCAACTCCCCCATGAACCTCGGCTCGTTGACCACGAACCCCAGTCCAGGGGGCGCGAGCAACTGGGCCACCGAGGAGGGGGTGAGTATCCGGGCTGGCCCGTAGGCTCCCCCGGTGAGCAGGGTGCGGCACAGCACCGCCATGTCCCGCGCGGTGGAGAACATGCCGGCGTGCCCGGCCACCCCGCCCAAGGCGGCGGCGTTCTCGTCGTGGACCTCACCGCGCAGCAACCCCCGGTCGGCCTTGGCCCACGGCCTGCGCTGGTCCTCGGTGGCCGCCGCCCTGCGATGCCAGGACCTCGGGGGCCGGAACCGGGTGTCCCTCATGCCGAGGGGACGGGTGACCCCCTCCTCCAGCAGTACGTCCAGAGGCGCGCCCCCCACCCGTTCCAACACCGTCTGGGTCAGCAGGAAGTTGAGGTCCGAGTAACGGTAGTCACCGCCCCTCCCTTCGGGTTCCTCCGCCCAGACCCGCTCCCACCGCCGGGCCACGGGAAGTTCGTACAGCGGGAGTTCGGGGCGGAGCCCGGTGGTGTGGGTCAGGAGGCCGCGCAGGGTGAAACGGTGCCGCTTCGCCGCCACGAGTTCGGGAGCGTAGTGAGCCACCGGGGTGTCGAGGTCCACCGTTCCCCGTTCGACCTGCTGGAGGACGGCGATGGCCGTGAACAGCTTCGTCACCGAGGCGAGGTCGAACACGGTGTTCTCACGCATGGGCACCCACTGTTCCGTCGGCAGTTCCCTGCCGACGAGGGCCACCGGGTCCCAGGAGGCATAGCGCAGGGCCCAGCCGGTGGCGTGCTCCAGGGCCACGTAGGGGCCTCGCCCGATCAGGGTCACCGCACCGGCACACCATCCCTTCTCGGGGAGGCGGTCCAGGTCGTCGACGAGCACCCGCAGTCGTTCCACTCTCAGCCCGGCCCGTGCGGGATCGGCCGGTCTCAGTCTTGTGTACGCCACGGCCGGCACAGTCCCAGGAAGCAGAAGGAAGCGAGCAGCACGGCCACCAGTTGCACCGTCGCCATCGGTACGGCCGTTCCCTCACCCGCGATACCCACCAGTGGTGTGGCCACGGCCCCCATCAGGAACTGACTGGTGCCGATCAGTGCGGAGGCGGAGCCCGCCGCGTGGGAGGCGCGCATCAGGGCCCGCGAGGAGGCGTTCGGCATGATCAGAGCCATCGCCGACATCAGGACCAGGAGTCCGCCGGCGATCATCCAGAGGTCGGCGTGACCGACCACACCCGAGGTCATCACCAACAGGGCGACGGCGGCGATCGTCACCACCGCCAGCCCGACGGCCACCGTACGGTCAGCGGACACCCGCCCCACCAGAAGCCGGCCGTTGACCTGGCTCATGGCCACCAGCCCCACGGAGTTGACCATGAACAGCAGGCTGAACATCTGGGGCGAGGCGCCGTAGAGCTTCTGCACCACGAAGGGTGAGGCCGACACGTAGGCGAACAACGCGGCGAAGGACAGGCTCGCCGTCAGCACGTAACCGCTGAACACCCGGTCCGCGAGAAGGCCTCGCGTGACCCGTAGGGAGGTGACCAGGCCCCCGGCCTGCCGTCGGCTCGGCGCCAGAGTCTCCGGCAACAGGCGCAGTACCACCAGAGTCAGGAGGACGCCCATCACGGCGAGGGCCACGAACACCCCACGCCAGTCGGTGAAGCGCAGCAGTTGGGCACCGAACACCGGGGCCAGGATGGGTGCCGCACCGGAGACCAGCATCAGCGTCGAGAAGAAACGCGCCATGGCCAGCCCGTCGAACAGGTCACGCACGATGGCACGAGCGATGACGATGCCGGCGGCCCCACACAGCCCCTGGAGCGCCCGAGTGGCGACCAGGGCCTCAAGGTTCGGCGCCAGCGCGCACCCGACGCTGGCGAGGGTGTAGGCGCTGAGCCCCACCACGAGGGGACGCCTACGGCCGAAGCGGTCACTGAGTGGGCCCGCGACCAGCTGGCCGAGAGCGAGCCCCAACATGCAGGCGGTGAGGGTGAGTTGGGCCGCCGCCGCACTGCTGTGCAGGGTGTGGCCGACCTCGGGGAGGGCCGGGAGGTAGAGATCCATGGAGAGGGCGGGCATCGCGGTGAGCCCACCGAGGATCAACGTCAGTAGCAGACCCACCCGTTGCGCGCGCCCCAGCGAGGGCGCCAGTGGCCCGACCTCGGAGTCAAGTGGTTCCCCCACCTCGGTAGCGGGAGGTTCACCGCCGTGGAGTGCCTTGCCCGGGGCTGTCGAAGTACCGGACGGCGCGGGCGGCATCCCTTCCTGCCCACCCCCGGCACGGTTGCCCCGTATCCGCCGCAGCAGCCCACGGCCCCGTCCGAGGCGGGGCGGGCGTATGGGGGTGGCCCCCGTGGTGATCTCGCCGGCCGAGGGTGTCCGTGCCAGAGCCGGTTCCCCCGGCATCTCGTGCGAGGGGGCGCCGGAGTCGCCCACCGGAACGGAACGATCACCTCCGTCGAGAGGTCGCCCCCGGTCCCCGTTCGGCCCTCCCTCCGCCTCGGGCGTTCGGAGGCCCGAACGAGGTGATGAGGATGGCTCTTTGGTCGGGGGGCGGGGGCAGGGCTCCGTCATACACCTCTCCAGGGGCGATCAGGTTCGCCCCCATTGTCCCAGGTACGCGAATCGACCCAGGTTGGGAATGGGGCCGTTCTCGGTCCGACAGCACACCGGCAGCACACACGAGGGTGGTTCGCCTCCCCAACGGCCCTGTCGGGGAGGGGAGTTCCCGCGTCCGCACACCAGCCCCCGTCATCAGCGGTCACGCCCCCTCCCCGCACCACGGCAACCTCCCGCCCAGCCCTCCAGGGAGCACCGTCCGACACCAGACAGCCCCGTGACAGGGATCACCCGGGCCCCTCGGCTACCGGGTCACCACCTCACCTACCCAGAGCCGGTATCCCCCTTCCTCACGCGGCCGGCGCAGTGGCCGCCACAAGGGCAGGTCGAGGTGGGGAGCAGACCCACGCCCTCCACTGGTGAGCCACTGTCGTCGTCCCACGGACACGGCCAACCCCCGGAAGCCCGGCCGCCGACCTCGCCCACACTGACTCCCCCGCCCCCAGCGGCAAGGCCACTGACGGCGAACCCATCCGTACCGCCACTCACCCGGCCGCAGGGCCACAGCACACCCACAGCAACGACAGCGCGGGACGCTTGCCCCGCACCGACGAGACCCGGGGCTCGCCAACGAACAACTGTTGGCAGTACCGCTACGACCCGGAAGGCAACGTCACCTCACACGGCACAGCCGAGGGCTGCCCCCGCAGAACCACGTACCAAGGACAACGGCAGCGCCGGCTGGTCCTACGACGAGGCCGGCCAGCACCAGCGCCACCAACGGGACACCACGTTCGCCCCAGGCCGAGGGAACCGCCAACTCGATGACCGCGACGGAAGGAGCCGCTCCCACCTCCCCAACGCCCCGGCCGGCCCCACCGTCGCCATGTCGACAACAACGGCGAGAGGACCGCCCCGTACCGCGACCCCAGGTCTCACCGTGGTGCCCGCTCCAGGGGAAGTCACGGCGCGTGCCTCGTCCCCGCCGACACCTGGGCGGACCGCAGCTCGCCGGTGAACCCCGGGGCCCGGTCCTCACCGGTGTCGCGCTCGTACCGGTACGGCTCGGGCACAGCCGACGAGGGCCTGCCGGCAGGCCACCAGTGCGGTCAGTCCTGCCCCGGCTCCGAACCGCCCTCGGGGAGGTGCCGGATCTTCTCGAAGGGGTAGCTGCCGATCACGACCACCACCATCCCGTATCCCGCGTACACCAGCAGTCCCCACAGGGAGAGGGATCGGCCGCCGTCGCTGAGCAGGACACTCACCAGCGGAGGGAGCGGCGCCAGGCTGAGGACGGCGGCACCGGTGCACCAGTGCCGCACCAACGCGTTGGCGCGACGCACCAGTTGAGGATCCGTACGCACCCGCTCGGGAATCCGGTCACCGTACGCGGGGTCGCAGATCCGACCCCGGTAGCCGAGGCAGGCCACCCATGCGCTGGCCACGGCCATCACCACGAAGCTCCCGAAGATCACCCAGTAACCCAGAACTCTCCCCCCTCGTCACGCTGCGGGCCCGTAGGGCGTGGGCCTCGGATCAGTCCCGTACCGCGAGTGACGGTTCGGGGGCATCCTCCCCCCGCGGGGCGAGGCGCCGTAGCAACAGGCCGGCCAGAGCGGTGGTGACCAGCATCAGGATGCCGTAGACGGCGGAGGGGACGGCCATCTCGGTGCTGTCCAGCAACGCGGGGCTGAGAGCGATGGCGAGCGCCAGGGTGGTGTGGTGTACCCCGATCTCCATGCAGGCGGCGACCGACTGCCGGTGGCTGACCCGCGCCAGTCGGCTGGCCCCGTAGCCGACGGTGAGCGAGGTCAGGCTGAACAGCAGGGCGACCAGTCCGACGTCACGGAAGTAGTCGCCGGCGTGGGAGCGCTCCATCACCAACGCGCCGACCACGACCGCGAACAGCACCACCACCGAGACCACCTTGAGGGGCCTTTCGCACCGCAGGGCGAAGGCCCGCGAGCGGGCGCGCACCACCATGCCCACCGCGACCGGGACGAGCACCATGGCGAAGACCTGGAGGGTCTTCTCGAAGCGCAGGCCGAGGGACTCGGTGTCCCCCATGAAGTAGCTGAGGGAGAGGTTGACGACCAGAGGCAGGGTGAACACCGCGATGACGGCGTTGACCGCGGTCAACGTGATGTTGAGGGCGACGTCGCCGTCGAACACGTGGCTGTAGACGCTGGCCAGGGTGCCCCCGGGAGAGGCGGCCAGCAGCATCATCCCCACCGCGAGCGCGGGTCTAAGGTCGAAGGCGATCACCAGCATGAAGCACAACCCGGGCAGCAGCACCAGCTGGCACCCCAGCGCCACCACCACCGCACGGGGGTGGTGGGCGACCCTACGGAAGTCGGCCAGGGTGAGCCCCATACCGAGGCCGAACATGATCACGCCCAGGACGAGCGGCAGCATCACGGAGACAAGAGCGGAATCCACGGGCCCCAGACTGCGGCCCCTGGCCCCTGACGTACAGCCCATGGGGGCACGGCGTTGCCCAACGCCTCCCCCGCCAGGCCTCGCCCGACCCGGTGAGCCGGTGTCGCGAGCGTCTCCCCTCGCTCCCTGCCCCCGCCGTCGAGGCCCCTCGGGGTGGTCGATGCCAGGTTGCCCCTCGTTCCGCACCGCCCCGGGGGCCGCGAAGCGAAGGAGGTCGGCCCCCGAGCGGGGCGCCGGACGGTAATCGCGTTGCCGCCGCCACCCGGGCACGGGAGCATGACGGGGCATGAACGTACCTCCCGAAATCCTCCGTAACGACCAGGTGGAACTGCGCCGATGGCGTGCCGCCGACCTCGACGCCCTGGATCGGGCGATCCACGAGTCGCTGGACCACCTGCGCCCCTGGATGCCGTGGGCGGCCAGCCACGACCGGCGGCAGGCGACCGAGTTCCTCGCCCGGAACGAGACCGAGTGGCGGGAGGGGGAGGCCTTCGGCTACGCGGTCACCGTTCGGGGAGCGTTGGTCGGTGGTTGCGGCCTGATGCGCCGTATCGGCGCCGGCGGTCTCGACATCGGCTACTGGATCCACCCGGACTGGACCCGACGCGGGCTGGCGACCATGGCCGCCGGTGCCCTGACCGGGGAGGCGTTCCGGCTGACCGGCATCGACCGGGTCGAGATCCATCACGACGCGGCCAATCCGGCCAGTGGCGCGGTGGCCCTGCGGCTGGGGTTCACCGAGGTGTCCCGTGCGCCGGACCCGGAGGGGCCCAGCGCCCCCGGCGAAGCGGGGGTAAAGGTCGCCTGGCGGACCACCGTGGACCAGTGGCGCGCCAGGTCGGCGGAGCCCGTACGCGGAACCCACTGAGCCCAGGGCCCCGTACGACGAACGCGCGGTCCGCCCCTGCCCCGTGCCGCGACAGGCCCCGTCGCCATACGAGCGCCGTACGAACTGGGCAGGTCACCGCGACCGACCGACGGCCCCATCCCGTACCGGCCATCCACGTTGCCCGCGCGCACCGGTCCCGTACCGTCTCAGGCCGTCGCCGCGCCCCACGCCCGCGCCCTACGGTGGAGCCATGGAGGACCCCCGAGAACTGCTCCGGTCGATCCTGGACCTCGCCGGCGGGCACCCCGGCGTCCACGCGGTCGTACAGACCGGTTCCCGTGCCCGGGGTGACCGGGTGGACCGCTACTCGGACCTGGACATCGAGCTGATCGGACCCGGTACCGGTGAACTCGTGGGCCAGGAGGGGTGGTTGAGGTCGATCGAGCCCACCCTGGTGGCGCTGCACCTGGCCAACGAGGCCGAGGACGCCCCGGACTGGCCCACCTGCCTCGCGGTGTTCGAGGGTGGGCGGAAGGTCGACTTCACCCTCGCCGGTACCGAACGGCTGACCCGCATGGTGCGTGAGGGGCTGGACCCCCTCTACCGGCGCGGGTACCGGGTGCTGCTGGACCCGTACGGGCTCGCCCGGGGCCTGCCCGAACCGGTGCCGGGCCCGCCGCCCTGGCACCCGCCCACGGCCGGGGAGTTCCGTGACGGTCAGACCACGTTCTGGTTCGAGGCGACCCAGGTGCCGGTGTACCTGGCACGCCGGGACCTGTGGCACGCCCAACTGCGCCTGGCCGAGATGCGGGAACAACTGCTGACCCTGCTGGAGTGGAACGCCCGCGCCCGCTCCTCGGGGGCGGTGGACACCTGGCACCTGGGTCACCATGTCGACTCCTGGACACCGGCCGCCTACCGTGAGGCACTCCCCTCGGTGTTCCCCGGCTACCACCGCGACGAGATGTCCGACGCCCTCCGGGCAGCGACAGGGCTGTACGCCACGGTCGCCGAAGAGACCGCGCACCTGCTGGACCTGCCCCTGCTGCCCCTCCACGCCCCGGTGAGCCGGCACGTACGGCGGGTCCTCGGCGAGGCTTGACCCTGCCGCGACGGCAGGGTTTCTCATGGCCACATGAGGATCAAAGAGCTGGCCTCCATGGTCGGTGTCACCCCCCGCGCCGTACGGCACTACCACCACCAGGGGCTGCTGCCGGAGCCCGAACGCCTGCCCAACGGCTACCGGGACTACGGCATCCAGCACGCGGTGGTCCTGGCGCGGATCCGCCGGCTCACCGACCTGGGCCTGGGGCTGGCCGAGGTACGGGACGTGCTGGCGGACGACGCGCACCGGCAACTCGGCGAGGTACTGGCCGAGTTGGACGAGGACCTGGCCCGCCAGCAGGAGGTGATCGCCGAGCGCCGACGGCATCTGGCCGTACTGATCGAGCGGGCCGAACGGGGTGAACTCCCTCCCGAGGGGCCGGTCTCCGACCAGTTGGCGGAACTGTTCGGGGCGCTGTCCCCCACCGACTCCCCCAGCGCCGCCAAGGACCGCTCCCACCTGGCCCTGCTGGACAGCCTGGTGACAGAAGACCAGCGGGAGGACCTGCTGGGCGCGCTGCGTTCGCTCACCGACACCGCCGAGGGCCAGGCCCGGGTCGGGGAACTGTACCGGCGCCTGGACGAGCTGGCCGAGGCCCCGACGGACGACCCGGCGGTGGAACGGCTGGCCCGCGACCTCGTCGAAGCCGTCCCCGAGCGGTTGCTGCGGCTGATGCGGGACGGGGACCAGGACCCCTCCTTCGAGGCGGCGCTCCTCGCCGACTTCACCCCCGCCCAGGCCGCCGTCATACGACGGATGCTGGCGTTGGCCTCCGCCCCGCCCCGGCGGGAGCGACCGTGACCCGGGTGGGCGCGATACGGCTGGCCCTGGGGTCGGCGTGCGCCCTGGAACTGGGGCTGCTGGCCACCTCGGCCGCCGGGGTGGCGGTGCCCCCACCCGCGTACACCGTGGCGCTGGCGCTGCTGGGGACCGTACTGGCGGCCGAGGGGTGGCTGGTGCTGCGGCTGTTCCTGGCGCACCGGGCGGATGGCGCTTCCCTTCGGGTGGCCCTTGGGCGGACGGTGACCTCGCTGGTGCCGACCGTTCCCCGACGGCTGCTGGTCCACGAACTGCGGTTGCTGCACAGCCTGTTGCTGTGGGTGGGGCGGCGGCGCCACGGTGTGGGGCCCGGGGACCACACCGCCGGTTACACCGGCCCCCAGACCCCGACACTGCAGGGGCTGCTGTTCGTGTCGGTGGTGGAGACCGTGGCGCTGGCGGTGCTGATCCCCTGGCCACTGGTCCACGTGGTGGTCCTGGTGCTGGACCTGTACGGGGTGCTGTTCCTGCTGGGGCTGCACGCCTCCTGTGTGGTCCGCCCCCACCTGGTCACCCCCGACGGCGCGCTGCGGGTCCGGTACGGCGCCCTGTTCGACCTGTGGGTGCCCGCCGAGGCCGTCGCCTCGGTACGGGTCCACCGCCGCTACCCCTCGGGCCGGTCACTGCGGCTGGACGCGGACGGCACCCTGGACCTGGTGGTCGGCGGGCACACCACGGTCACCGTGGAACTGCGTGAACCGGTGGAGTGCGTACGCCCGTTGGGGCGCCGGCAGTGGGTGCGCCGGATCCATCTGCACGCCGACGACCCCGGGGCCCTGGTCGAGGCCCGACGTCGGACGTCCGGGGAGGCCACGGCGGGATGACCGGGGGGTGCCCCGCCGGGGGCCCGGGTGGGGCAGACGAGTCGTGCTGTACGCCGGATCCTGTCTCCCGGGTCCCTCGCGGGTCCCGGGGAGGCGGTCATCCATCTAGGGCTGCCGTCGCCGACAGCCTCCAGCGGTCTACCCGCGAACTCGGGCGGGCCGCCCTCGATCGTCCGCGCAGGGCCGCCGTCCGAGGACGCCGGCCCCTCTTGACCTTGCTTCGGGTGGGGTTTACCGAGCCGTCCAGGTCACCCTGGACGCTGGTGGTCTCTTACACCACCGTTTCACCCTTACCGAGTGGCTCTCGCCCTCGGCGGTCTGCTTTCTGTGGCACTGTCCCGCAGGTCACCCCGGGTAGGCGTTACCTACCACCCTGCCCTGTGAAGTCCGGACGTTCCTCGGCGGAGCCCCGAAGGCCTCCGACGCGACCGCCCGCACGGCTCGTCTGCCGTCCCCCATGGTACGCGGCTGATCGTCGGGCCCGGTCCACGGTGCGGACCACCGGGCGCCGTAGGGTTTGCGGGCAGGTCCGATCCACACGTGAGGAGCCACCGTGCTGGTGCTGTTGCCCCCGTCCGAAGGCAAGGCCGATCCGGTCGAGCGCGCCGCCAGCGGGTCCCTGGACTGGGGGGACCTGTCACTGCCCGGGCTGAACACCGCGCGGAAGGCGGTGGCGGAGGAACTGGTGGAGCTGTGTGCCCACGACCCCGAACGGGCCCGCGAGGTACTGGGGTTGAGCACCGGACAGCGCGCGGAGGTGGCGCGTAACGCCGAGCTGTACAGCACACCGGTACTGCCCGCCGCCGCCCTGTACACCGGGGTGCTGTACGAGGCGCTGGGCCTGTCGGACCTCGGCTCGAACGCCATGGACCGCGCCTACCGGGAGGTGCTGGTCTTCTCCGGGCTGTGGGGCGCGGTACGCCTCAGCGACCCGTTGCCCGCCTACCGCTGCTCGGGCGGGGTACGGCTGCCCCGACTGGGCGGACTCGGCCCGTACTGGCGCTCCCCCCTCCAGGAGGTGGTGCCCGAACAGGTCGGCGAGGGGCTGCTGTTGGACCTGCGCTCCTCCGCCTACGCGGGGATGTGGAAGCCCAAGGGGGAGCTGGCCCAGCGCACCGCGACGGTACGGGTGTTGCAGTCGCGGATCGTGGACGGGGTGGAGAAGCGGACCGTCGTCAGCCACTTCAACAAGGCCACCAAGGGCCGACTGCTGCGAGCCCTGCTCCAGGCGTCCCGACCGGCGACCCCGACCGAACTGGCCGAGCTGCTCAAGGAGTTGGGCTACCAGGTGGAGGCCCAGCCGCCGAACAGGACGGGAAGCCCCTGGCGGCTGGACGTGATCGTCACCGAGGTGTGATCAGGGCCGACCCCGCTGGCTGGTGTCGTTGAACAACCTCAACGAGGCGTTGCCGTCCGCGTGGTGGGCCACCACCGACAGCGAGGCCGGGGCCAGCTCCATGTGGAACAGGGCGTTCACCGGCGCCCCGAGGGCCTGCTGGGTCAGCAGCTTGATCGGTGTCACGTGGCTGACCAGCAGAACCGTACGGCCGGCGTACCGGGCCAGCACCCGGTCACGGGACCTGGCGACCCGTCGGGCGGCCTCGGCGAAGGACTCGCCCCCGGTCGGGGCGGCCTTCTCGGAGGTCAACCACGCCGCCAGGTCGGCCGGATAGCGACGGCCGACCTCCTCGAAGGTCAGCCCCTCCCACTCACCGAAGTCCAGCTCGCGCAGCCCGTCCTCGACCCGCACCGACAAGCCAAGCCGGTCGGCGACCAGGTCGGCGGTCTGCCGGCAGCGCCGCAACGGAGAGCTGACCACCGCCTGTACGGTGCCCCGCTTGGCCAGCGCCGCCGCGACCGACTCCACCTGCTCCCGGCCCACCGGGGACAGTTCCGGGTCGTCCCCGCCACTGCCGGAGAACCTCTTCTGCGGGGTCAGGGCGGTCTCCCCGTGCCGCAGCATCACCAGGGTGGTGGCCGGCGGCCGGTCCGTCGACCAGGCCCCCGCCGTGGGAGGTGTCCGCAGCGCGGAGGACTCCTCCGGTTCGGGCTCCGGGTCGGCGGGCGCACCGTCCAACTCGGCGGTGGAGGTGGACGGTTCCCACTTCCGCCCCTGCCGGCCGGCGTCCATCGCCTCGTTGGCGAGCCGGTCGGCGTGGCCGTTCTTGGCGCGGGGGATCCACTCGTAGTGGACCGCCCCGGGCGGGAAGACGCCGCGCGCCTCCGCCGCCAGCGGGCGCATGTCGGGGTGCTTGATCTTCCAGCGCCCGGACATCTGCTCCACCACCAGCTTGGAGTCCATCCGTGCCCGCACGGTGGCCTCGGGGTCGAGGCTGTGGGCGGCCCGCAGTCCGGCGATCAACCCCCGGTACTCGGCCACGTTGTTGGTGGCCTTCCCGATGAACTCGGCGGTCTCCATCAGGACCTGGCCGGTCTCCGCGTCCCGTACCAGGGCGCCGTAACCGGCTGGTCCGGGGTTGCCCCGGGAACCGCCGTCGGCCTCGACGACGAGGGAACGCCCCGCCATCACAGACCCGATTCGGAGGTGCGCACCAGGATGCGCCGGCAGTTCTCGCAACGCGCCACCTGCTCGGACGGTGCGTCCCGCAGCTCGTTCAGCTCGGTGATGTTCAGCTCCAGCCGGCAGCCCTCGCAACGGCGCTGGTACAGCCGGGCGGCACCCACGCCGTCCTGCTGCTCACGGATCTTGTCGTAGAGCTTCAGCAGGTCGGCCGGTACGGCGGCGGCCAGGGCCTGCCGCTCCTTGGCCGTACCGCTCAACTGCCCGTCCAGGTCGGCGAGGGCACTCTCCCGTCGGGCGGCGGCGTCGTCCACCTTGGCGGTCACCGAACTCACCCGCTCCGACAGCTCCTCCACCCGCTGCTGCACCGACTCGCGGCGCTCCATGACCTCCAGGACCACGTCCTCCAGGTCGGCCTGGCGCTTGGCGAGCGAGGCGATCTCGCTCTGCAGGCTCTCCAGGTCCTTGGGGTTGTTGACCTGGCCGGAGTCCAGACGCTGCTGGTTGCGGGCGGAGCGCTGACGGACCTGGTCCACGTCCGCCTCGGCCTTGGTCTGCTCGCGGGCGGTGTCGCTCTCCTCGGTCTGGGCGGCCACCAGCAGGTCCCGCAGCTGGTTCAGGTCGGCGGTCAGCGCCTCGATCTCGCCGTGCTCGGGCAGGGTCCGCCGCTTGTGCTCAAGCTGCTGCGTGCGGGTGTCCAGTGCCTGGACGTCGAGAAGGCGAAGCTGGTCGGCGGGCGAGGCGTTCAGTTGGGGGCTCCCGAGTCTGCTCTGTGTGCTGCGGAGGTCTGGTGTACTGCGGAGTTCTGGTCGGAACGGGCGCCTTCGGTGCCCGGGGTCCGAGGGTGCGGAGCCGGCGCGTGCGCGGTCCACGGATCGGTGACCGTACGGGAGACGCGGACGCGCAGCCCCCAGCCGTGACGGTCGGAGATCTGGTCGAGTTGGCTGGCCGCCTGCTCGCACCAGGGCCACTCGGTGGCCCAGTGCGCGGCGTCCACCAGGGCCAGCGGCGAGTGTTCGCGCGCCTCGGAGGCGGGGTGGTGGCGCAGGTCGGCGGTGAGGTAGAGGTCCACGCCGGCGGCCCGTACCTGGTCGAAGAGGCTGTCCCCGGAACCTCCGCAGACGGCGACCGTACGCACCGGCTGCTCCGGGTCACCGGCCACCCGGATGCCCTGCGCGGTGGCGGGCAGCCGTTCGGCGGCCCTCCGGGCGAAAGCCTCCAGGGACTCGGGATGGTCCAGGGCGCAGATACGGCCCAGTCCACGGCGCCCCTCGGGGTCACCCGGGTCGGGCACCAGGGGGCGCAGCACCCGCAGTCCGAGCGCCCCGGCCAGGGCGTCGGAGACTCCCGGGTCGGCGCGGTCGGCGTTGGTGTGGGCGACGTGCAGCGCCACGTCGTTCTTGATCAGGGTGTGCACCACCCGGCCCTTGAAGCCGTCGGCGGCCACCGTCGTGGTGCCCCGCAGGTAGAGCGGATGGTGGGCGATGATCAGGTCGGCACCCCACTCGACCGCCTCCTCAGCCACTTCGCGCACCGGGTCGACGGCCAGCAGCACCCGGCTGACCTGCGCGTCCGGGTCGCCGCAGACGGTTCCCACGGCGTCCCAGGCCTCCGCTTCCTCGCGGGGCCAGAGGCTGTCGATGGTGGCGATGACTTCGGAGAGTACGGGCACGGGGAAAGGCTACCTCGCACCGAGGACCCCCTGCCCAGCCCGTCCGGGGGCCCACCGGCAGCCCCCGGAGGTCACGCCAACCGCCCTGCCCGGCCGGGGCGTTGACGCCCCCCGGGCACCCCGGTGGGACCTCCGCCAAGGCCCCTCGGACCTCGGCCCGAAGCGGTCACCCACCGGGGAGCCGTCGCCCCGGTAGCGGGGCGCGCGCCGCGTGGACAGTGCGGCGTCGCTGGGGTGCCTGCGCGGTGTCGGCGCGGCCTGCGCCCCGAGCGCCGACCGGGCCTCGCGACGGTCGGGGCGGTGCTCCTCTGACGGGCCTACGCGCACCCGCGCCGGCCCCTCGTGGCGCACCGTCCACGCGGGCCGCTCCGGGGGCGGTGACCCGGCCCCAGCCCGGGCCGCTCCGGGGGCCGGGTCACCAAGAGAAGGGGTCCACTCGCGCACCGAAGTCACCTCCCGGTGGCCGAGGTCCCCGCTAGCGGGACAGCAGGGGTGGCGCGTACGGGAGCAGCCGGGGCGGCCCCGTCCACGGGGGCGAGGTGCCCGGGGGTACGCCGCCTCGTGGAACGCCGACTGCCCCTACCGTCGGTGGAGTTGCCGTGGGGCCACTCCCCCTGATGTGGCCGGGCCACCGTGACGGCCGGGGTCGGCCGGTGCCGCGTCGTCTGGGGGTCGCTCCCCCTCACGTGGCCGGGGGCCGTCCCGTTCCGTATGACGAGGGGCACCGCACCCGGGCCGACCGCCCCGACCTTTGCACGGCGGTCCACGGCGCCCGGGAGCGCGGCGGCCCGTTTGCCCCACCTCGTGGTGGACGTTCCGCGAACCCGCGCTCGGGAGGTCGGGAGAGAGGCCCCTCTGGGTGCTCCGGCGTGGCCGGGCCCGGTACGAGCGGGGCACCGACGAGGCGACGCTCCGAGCGGCCCCTCACGAGGGGTACCGGACGCCCACCGGGGTCGGGGCACCACGTGAGGGTGCCCGCCGGGGAGTGGGCCGAGGCCGGCGTTGTCCCGAATCACGGCCCTCGCGGCCCTCCGTGGGTGGGGCTCGGGCAGACGGTGGGCTGATGCGGGGCTCAACGCCGGGGTCGGTGGGGGCGGCGTGGCCCGCCAGAAGGTCGGGATGGCCCGGGACATCCCCCGACGCCGGGGACGGAGCGGCCACGTACGCCTCGGAGCGTGACGCGGGGCGCGCCCCTCCAACGGGCGCCCCCGCCACCCGCCGCACCGGCGGGCCCCGTCGCCGGTGCCACCTCGTCGCCACGGCATCCGTGGACACGGCGGAGCGTGGGCACGTACCGCTCGTGGAAGGGAGACGTACTCCGGTGACCGGGCCGGAAGCGGTGTGCGCCCCGGAGCGTGGAGGGGGCGTGTGACGGGGCGGTGCTCCGGGTGCGCCCTGCCGGGCGGGCGCAAGCACAGATGTGCGGGCGGCACCACGGGAACTGTTTCAGGGTCGCCCGTAGGTGTGAACGGAGCCAACTCCCCCTGATGGCGCGGCGGCTGGCGGCCTAGCGTCGCACTGGAGGTGATCGAGCTATGACGGCTTGTGCCACGGAGGGGCCTCTCCCCCTTCATCACGCGGGCACCCGCCCCTCGCTGGTGTTGGCGCGGGACGGTTCCCACGCCGCGCGACTGGTCCCGGACGGTGCGGGTGGCTGCCGGGTGGAGCGCTGGACCCTGGGCCCGGAGCCCTACGCGGTGCCGCTGCCGGCCGAGCAGCCGGAGGCGGCCGACAGCGGGGTGTTGCCGTTGCCGGACGGGCGGGTGCTGGTCTGCCGACGGTTCAGCGACCGCCAGGAGTTGGTCCTGCTGTATCCGAGCGGTTCCCGTATCGCCCAGGTGGATGTGGGGGCGGTGCCGGGCGACGGCCTGGAGTTGCTGGCCGGTCCCCCGACCGGCAACCGGGCCTACGGACTGATCCCCGGCCGCAAGAGCAGCACCCTGTGGTCGCTGGTCGGCGACGAGCGTGGCCCCTGTCTGCTGGCCGAGATTCCCGGCTGGTGCTCCGGCGGGGTATGGCTGGACCACGAGGGGCGCATGTTGGCCCTGGACCAGTCCCTCCCCGGCGACCCGGGGGGCCAGCGGGACGGGGACGCCGACCCGGGCGACGACTCGCCGGCGCGGAGGTTGAGTTCGGTGCCCGACGGCCCGACCAAGACCGTGGTGGTCGACCTGGGCAACGGCGGTGCGGTGAGCCCCCTGCTCCAGTTGTCGGAGCACAGCGAGGACCGGCTGCTGGTGGCCGACCCGGACAGCGGTCTGCTGCTGGCGCGCTCGGACGCCGCCGGTGAACCCCGGTTGTGCTGGGGCGTGTTGGGGGGCGAGCGTCCCCTGCGGTTCTGCCGGACGCTGTCCCCGCAGGGGGTACGGCTGACCCCGTTCGCCATCCAGCCGGGTCAGGTGCTCACCCCCGAGCAGTGTGTGGTCGCCCTGCGGGTGGACGCCGAACGCGACCAGGAGTCCCCGGAGTCGGAGAACGCCGACCTCGCTGTCCGCAGAAACGTCACCGCACATCGGGGTGACACCTGGCTGGCCCTCTGGCGCCCCACCGAACAGGGGCTGCGCCACATGCCGGCTCCCGCCGGATGGTTCGTCGGACAGGGGACGCTGAGCCCGGACGGCGAGCTGCGTCTGCCGTACTCCTCCCCCCAGAACCCCTGCGGGCTGGCCCGCCTGGCCACCGGCACCGTCCGTCTGGAGTCGGCGCCGCGTCCCCACCCCACCTCGGACGAGGCCACTTCGGCGAAGGCCGAAAAGAGCCCCTCCACCAGCGGTGAGCCGACCGGGGAACCGCAGGCACCGGCGAAGCCCCCGGCCGAGCGGACCGGACAGCCCAGACGTCGCAAGCTCACCACCGCCCCGGCCCCCGGGGCCACCACCCCGCCACCTGGGGGGCCCGCGCGGCAGACGTCCCAGCGGGAGGTGAAGGGACCGACGCCGGTGCCGTTGGCCCGCTCACCACTGAAGGAGACCGAGCCGAAGGCGCCGGAGGGCTGACGGTGACCTCAGTCCCGGGGGCGGCAGCGCACCAGACCGTCGGTGAGCGCCAACTCCCCCGCCCTCTCGACCACTTCGGCGGTCAACGAGAACTGTTCGCCTCTCGTGGAGCCGGCGTCGAGGTCGCCCGACCCCCGCCACATCCGCAGTCGCAGCGTTTCGCCGGGGTACACCACCCCGGCGAAACGGGCGTCCAGGGAGAGCACCCGCTCGGTGTCACCGTCGAGCAGGCCGTCCACCACCGCCCGCAGCGCCATGCCGTAGGTGCACAGCCCGTGCAGGACGGGGCGGGGGAAGCCGGCGAGCCGGGCGAACCCGGGGTCCGCGTGCAGCGGGTTGAGGTCGCCGGAGAGGCGGTAGAGCAGCGCCTGGTTCTCGGCGACCGGGTAGTCCACCACCAGGTCGGGGTCCCGCTCGGGCGGTACGTGGCGCCGGGCCGTTCCCCGTTCGCCGCCGAACCCGCCCTCTCCCCGTACGTACAACTGGGCGGTGGCGGTCCACAGGGGACCCTCGCGGTCGGTCGCCTCCGAGCGGACGACCAGTACCGCCGCCCTGCCCTTGTCGTGCACCTCCAACACCCGGGTGTCCAGTCGGGCCCGGCCGCTGGCCGGTACCGGGCGGTGCAGCTCCAGCCGCTGGCCGGCGTGGAGTACGGCGGCCAGGTCGACGTCGACGCCCGGGGCGGACAGGGCCGCCATGCTGGCCATGTGTCCCCCGGCCACGGTGGCGAAGCTGGGCAGCACCCGTAGCCGGGACTCCAGCACATAGGGCAGTTCGGCGGGTGAGGTGGCGCGGCGGCCGGCGCCCAGCCCCAGGTGGTAGAGGAGTACGTCGCGGGGTTCCCACACCAGCTCGGTGCGGAGCGGTTCGGCGGCGAGGACCCGGGTTACGTCGAGGGACATACGCCGTGCTCCTCGACGCGGGAGTCTGACCTCGGTCCGGCCATCCGCACCTGCGACCGGACCGAGGAGTTCAGGATCGGCCCGTCCTTCGCTGAACGCCGACCCGCGAGGGGGACGGCGACGGGCCCCGATGAGGTCACCTGTATAACGCACGGATCTTCCGTGGAAAAGTGCATGATCACTTTCCGGTCATCCTTGTCGTCAACTCCGAAGGTGGCTGGCCCCGTTGAGGTCGACCACCGTGCCCGAACTCCACTCGGCGGCGGAGGAGGCCAACCACAGCACCGCCTCGGCCACCTCCCGCGCGGTACCCACCCGACCGAAGGGGCTCTGTGCCCGCAGCGCCTCCCCCTCGGCGCCCTCCAGTCTGGGCGCCACCCGCTCGGTGGCGAAGAAGCCCGGCGCCACCGAGGTCACCGCGATCCGGTACGGCGCGAGGGCCACCGCCAGGGACTGCCCCAGCGCGTGCAGGGCAGCCTTGGTGGCCCCGTAGGCGGGGTGGTCCGGCTCACCGCGATGGGCGCCCCGCGAACCGACGTTGACGATCCGACCGCCCCGGCCCCGTTCGATCATCCGCCCGGCCACCTGGTGGCTGACATGGGCCGCCGCCAGCAGGTTGACGTCCACGTGCTGCCGCCAGGCGGCCACCCACTCCTCGAACCCGGTGGTCGCGGGAGGGTGGGGGAGGTTGACGGCGGCGTTGTTCACCAGCACGTCCACCCCGCCCAGCGCGGTGGCCGCCTCGGCCACCAGGGCACGCGCCCGCTCCGGCTCGGTGAGGTCGGCGCGCAGCGCGACGTGCCCCTGGCCGGGCAGAGCGGCCAGGGTCGCGGCGGCCTCCTCGGGGCGCGAGTGGTGGTGTACCGCGACCCGGTCGCCGTTGCGGGCGAAGGTCAGCGCCAACTCCCGGCCCAGGCCCCGCGCAGCCCCGGTCACCAGGACCCCGCGCCCGGTGTCCGGGAAGGGGGAGCCGCCTCCCTCTGAGGTCGGCGGGGTGGTCATGTGCGGGCCTGGCGGTCGCGGGGCAGGGCGAGCCACATCAGCAGCACCAGCGCGAGCAGCATCCCGGTACCGGTACGGAAGGCCATGCCGTAGCCGGCGGCCAGGCTGGCGGGGTCGTCGGCGCCGTCGATGCGGGCGGCGGCCACCGTGGACAGCAGGGCCAGCCCCAGCGCCCCGCCCATGGTGCGGGCGGTGTTGGTGATCCCGGAGACCAGGCCGGCGTTCCCGGTGGAGGCCCGCGAGGTCGCCACGGTGGCCAGTGAGGTGGACATCAGGCCCACGCCCAGGGACATCAGCACGCCCGGGCCGCCCACGGTGTCGACGTAGCCGCCGTCGGCGGTCATCGCGCTCTGCCAGCAGTACCCGGCGAGGGAGGTCAACGCGCCCAGCAGGGCGAGGTTCTTGGCGCCGGTGCGCGGCATCAGTCGGGGCGCGATCTGGGCGCCTAGGACGATGCTCAGGGACATCGGTACGAAGCCGATGCCGGCGCGCAGCGGCCCGTATCCGAGGACGTTCTGCATGTGCAGGGACAGGAAGTACCACATGGAGAACATCGAGGCGCCGGACAGCAGGATGGCCAGGTTGGCGGCGGAGACGGCGCGTACCCGGAACACGTCCAGCGGCATCAGCGGTTCCGGGCTGCGGGACTCGACCCAGAGGAACAGCGCCAGCAGCGCCAGTCCGCCCAGCAGGGGCCCCAGCGCCCAGGCCGAGGTCCAGCCGCTCTCCTCGGTGCGGACGATGCCGAAGGCCAGCGCGCCCAGTCCGACGGTGACCAGCACCGCGCCGGGCACGTCCAGCCGGTGGGAGCGGGGCTGGCGGCGCTCGACCAGTACGAGGGCGGCCAGCAGCAGCACCAGTGCCCCCACCGGCACGTTGATCAACAGGACCCAGCGCCAGGACAGCCCCTCGGTGAGCACCCCGCCCACGAGGGAGCCGGCCGCGCCACCGCCGGCGCCCACGGCGGTCCAGGTGCCGATGACCCGGGCCCGGGCGGGCCCCGACTCGAAGGTGGTGGTCAGCAGGGTGAGCGAGGCGGGGGCCAGTACGGCGGCGCCCATCCCCTGAGCCAGCCGGGCGCCGATCAACTGCCAGGGTTCCTGGGCCAGTCCGCCGCCCAGGCTGGCCAGCGTGAACAGTGCCAGGCCCGCGAGGAAGACGCTCTTGCGGCCGAACAGGTCCGCCATCCGTCCGCCCAGCAGCATGAAGCCGGCGAAGGTGAGGGTGTAGGAGTTGACGACCCACTGGAGTCCGACCGTGCTCAGGCCCAGCGCCCGGCGCATGTCGGGCAACGCGACGTTGACCACGGACACGTCCAGTACCACCAGGAACTGCCCCGCGCAGGCGGCCAGCACCACCATCCACAGGCGTGGGGTCCTGGGAGTGTGGGCCTCGCCCCGGCGGTGGGGGTCGGCCGCCTGCGCGGTGGATTCGGTGGCCATGACCGCCATGCTCGCACTCCACGTCAACCTGGGTACACGGGACGTTCGACCGAGGTCGCCTCCTCCCCGGGACCTAGGGTGTGCCGTTTGGATCCGGGGAGATCAGGGAGCGCGTTCTGGTGTCGTGGGCCGTGGGCCGTGGGCCGTGCGAGGCGGAGGGGGTTGACGCGGCGCGTCCGCGAGCCTCGCGGTGATCCGTGCGACCGCCCCCAGGTGCCCGCACCCGGGGCGGAGGGCCGACCGTCGGTTCACCCCGACGTTTCCCGGACGGCCCGCTGGCGGGGGAAGGCGTACCGGCGCCCCAGCAGCACCACGCAGAGGGCGGCCGACACCAGGGGGAGGGCGGTCCAGGGCAGGGCCGCGACACCGAGCCCCTCCAGGGCGAGCCCGCCCACCAGGGCGCCCGAGGCGATGCCGCCGTTGTAGACGGTGGCCTGCATGGAGGTGGCCACGTCCGCCCGCCGTGGCCCGCTGATGTCGACCAGCGCGGTCTGGAGCAGGGTGGGGGCCGCGCCGAAGGCCACGCCCCAGCCGGCGACGGCGGCGAACAGCAACGTCGGCTGTCCGCCGAGCCAGCCCAGCACCAGCATCGCCCCGACCACCAGGGCCAGGGAGCCCAGCAGGGTGGGTCGCAGCAGGCGGTCCACCAGTGCTCCGCCCGCCCACACTCCCGCCACGGTGGCGACCCCGAAGGTCATCAACACCCAGCTCGCGGGCCCGAGTCCGGTGTCCTCGGTGTACGGGTCGAGGTAGGTGTAGAGGGCCTGGTGGCCGCAGAGCAGCAGCAGGGTGACCGACAGTACGGGCCGTAGTCCGGGGGCGGTGGCCACCGTGGCCAGGGGGACGCGCTGGTGGGACCGTTCGCCGGGGAAGTCGGGCACCCCGAGCCGTACCCAGAGGGTCAGCAGGGCCGCGAGGGCGGCGAGGAGGCCGAAGCACAGCCGCCAACCCACCAGCCCGGACAGGGCGTTGCCCAGGGGCACCCCTCCGGCGAGGGCGAGGGTGTTGCCGGCGAGCACCAGGGCGATGGCCCGGCCCCGACGGTGCGCCGGCACCATCCGGGCGGCGTACCCGACGAGCATCGCCCACAGCACCCCGCCCATGACACCGGCCAGCACCCGTACCCCGCAGGTAAGGGGGTACCAGGGGGAGACGGCGGTGACCGTGTTGCACAGGGCGAACCCCACCAGCACGCCCAGCAGCACCGTACGGCGGGAGCACCCGCGCAGGGCGGCGGTCAGCGGGATCGCGGCGAGGAAGGAGGCCGCCGCGTACAGGCTGACCAGGAAGCCCACCCGCCCCTGGGAGACGCCCAGGTCCCCGGCCATCCCCGGGAGCACCCCGGCCGGCAGCAGTTCGGTCATCACGGCGCTGAAGGCCGAGGTGGTCAGCGCTAACAGGGCGGCCAGCGGAAGCTTCTCGGTGCGCTCGGGGGGCGGGGAGCACCGCTGAGGTGGCGTGGAGGTCATGGCACGATGGTGGAGGGTTCACATCAGTGTGAGGGCAACCGGCCCCCGCCTCGTCCGCCGGAGGTGCCGATGAGGATCGGCGAGCTGTCCCGACGTACCCGGGTCCCCACCAGGCTGCTGCGCTACTACGAGGAACAGCGGCTGCTCGCCCCGGCCCGCGAGGAGAACGGCTACCGCCACTTCGAGGACGGCGACGTCTACCGGGTCCAGCAGATCCGGGGGTTGCTGGACTCCGGGCTGACCACCGAGATCATCCGCCGCATCCTTCCGTACCTCACCGAACCGGGCGAGATCCACCCCCGTCCCGAGCGCCTCAACCCGGAGACCGTGGCGCTGCTGTGGGACGAGGCCGACCGCATCAAGCAGCGCGTCGACTGCCTCAACCGCAACCGGGAGGCGATCCTCGGCTACCTCGCGGCGGTGCAGGTCGACCGCCGGCGGACGCCCCCGCCCGAGGACGGGCCAGCCACGGGCTGAGGTCCGCGCCCCGCGCCACCAGCGGATGCGGCACGATGATCCGGCGCCACGAAGTACCGGGCGAAGTACCGCACCACGAAACAGGGAGCGCAGCAGCATGGCATCGGCCCCACACCCGGACACCCTCACGGCCTTCGAGGGGGCCAAGGGCTTCATGCCGGTGGACGAGGGGCTGGCCCTCCACCGGGCGGCCACCCGGGCCACCGCCCTGGGGCTGCCCCTGCTGGAGATCGGCAGCTACTGCGGGCGCTCCACCCTGCTGTTGGCGGACGCGGGCCGGGCGGCGGGGCTGATGACGCTGACCGTCGACCACCACCGGGGCAGCGAGGAACAGCAGCCCGGTTGGGAGTACCACGACCCCACGCTGGTGGACCCCCACGTCGGGCGGATGGACACCCTGCCGACCTTCCGCCGCACCCTGTTCGAGGCCGGGCTGGAGGAGTGGGTGATCGCCCTGGTGGGGCGATCACCGCAGGTGGCGGCGCTCTGGGCCGGCCCGCTGGGCCTGGTGTTCGTGGACGGCGGCCACACCGAGGAGCACGCCCAGGCCGACTACGAGGGGTGGGTGCCCCGTCTGGCCACCGGGGGGCTGCTGGTGATCCACGACGTGTTCCCCGACCCCGCCGACGGCGGCCAGGCGCCGTACCACGTCCACCAACGGGCCCTGGCCGACGGCGACTTCGAGGAGACACCGCTGTCCACCGGCTCGTTGCGGGTACTACGACGGGTGGCCCCACGGCGCTGACGGCCGGGGCACTACGATCGGCGGCCGTGTCGAGCTATCCCTCCCCCGAGCCGAACCGACGGCGACGTACGGCCCTGCTGGTACCGCTGGCCCTGCTGCCCCTGGCCGGGGTGGTGGCCCTGGGATGGGTGGCCACCCGCGACGACGGGGACGGTTCGGACGCCGGGCGTTCCCCCGAACCCTCCCGCTCCAGCGCCCCGTCGGACTCCGGTGGTGGCGAACACCCCGGCTCCTCCCGGCCGTTGAAGGGCCGCACGGTGGTCGTCGACCCCGGTCACAACCCGGGGAACCGGGACCACACCAGGGAGATCTCCCGGCGGGTGAACATCGGCACCGACCGCAAGGAATGCGACACGGTGGGCGCGCAGACCCGATCCGGTTACGCCGAGGCCAAGTTCACCCTCGCCCTCTCCCGCAAGGTCAAGACCCTGCTGGAACACCAGGGCGCCGAGGTGGTCCTCACCCAGAACGGCGACCGCCGCTACGGGCCCTGTGTCGACAGCCGCGCCCGCGCCGGCAACAAGGCGCACGCGGACGCGGTGGTGTCCGTCCACGCCGACGGCGCCCCCACCGGGGCGCGGGGCTTCCACGTGATCCTCCCCGCGTCCGTGCACCGGGGAACGGCCGACACCCGCGCCATCACCGGCCCCTCCCGACGGCTCGGTCAGCACCTGGTGAAGGAGTTCGGTTCGGCCACCGGCACCAAACCCGCCAACTACCTGGGAAAGCGGGGCCTGGACGTCCGGGAGGACCTGGGAGGGCTCAACCTTTCCCGGGTTCCGAAGGTCTTCCTGGAGTGCGGCAACATGCGTGACCCACGGGACGCCAAACTGCTCACCGACCCCGCCTGGCGCACCCGCGCCGCACGTGGCATCGCCTCGGGAATCACCGCGTTCCTCCGGGACAGGCACTGACCGGACACCGGCTCACAACAGAACAGCAACCGGGAAGACAGCCCCCACCCGTGGCTCATAGAGTCCTCCGTACGATGGGGGTCTGCCCCCGGTTTCGCATCTGACTCACAGACCGACTAAGGACCCCGCGTGAACAACCGCTCAATCACCAGAGGCGATCTGGTCGTGGCGATCGCCGCACTACTGCTGCTGTTCGCCTCCTTTCTCCAGACCTTCTCGGTCAACAACTGCGACGGTGTCGGTGCGGACGAGAACCCCTGGTGCTCCAGCGCCTGGGAGTCGACGACCTTCCCCTACCTGCCCGGGGTGACTCTGCTGGGCCTCGTGGCGGCGGGTCTGATCGTCGGTTCCCGTTTCGTCCCGAGCCCCAAGCAGGTCATCGGTCTCCGACTCGACCAGTGGGGAATGGCCTTCACCATCCCGGTCGTGTGGTCCGCCTTCTGGACGTTGTTCGCCGGGCCGGACCTCCGTGGCGTGGACGTGGGCCCCGGCCTCGGCAGCGTCCTGTCCCTGATCATCTCGCTGGTCCTGGCCGGAGGCGCGATCGCCAGCCAGGTGACCCCGGCCCTCCAGATCCCGGTGATCAACATCTCCGGCGCCAACCGCGCCGCCGCCCCCAACCCCTACGGCGCCCAGCCGCCCGGCGGTTACGGCTACCCGGGGCAGCCGCAGCAGGGCCAGCCCGGTGGTTACGGTCACCCGCAGCCGGGCTACGGCACCCCGCCGCCCGGTGGCGCGCAGCCCGGCCCGGGCCAGCCCGGCCAGCCCTTCGGCAACGACGCCCACCAGCAGCCGACCCAGGTCGCCCAGCCCGGTGGCCAGACCCCGCCCCCGGGAGCCCCGGACCCGAACTTCCAGCCCTTCTGGTTCGCGGTGCCGGCCGCTCGCCCGCTGCACGGCGAGGACGGTTCCGGCTCCGTGGTGGCCGAACTGACCCCCGGTACCTGGTACCTGGCGATCGAGCAGCGGGGGCAGGTCCTCGTCGCCCAGACCCAGGACGGCCGTCGGGGCGTGCTCCAGGACACCTCGGGAATCCAGCGCGGCTGACCCCGGTCACCCCGGCCCGCACACGGGGCCCCACCCGGATCACGGGTGGGGCCCCGTTCTCGGTCGTCGTTGTTTTCGGTCGTTCTGCGTCCGGGGCCGGGGGCTCAGCAGCAGTCGGGGTCGAGGCCCTGGGGAAGGCGTTCCCCGCCGAAGACCGCGACGGTGGCCTCGTCCCCGCCCAGGGCGGCGACCGCCAGCAGTACCGAACCGGCGGTCCAGGAGGTCAGTTCCTCGGGCCAGACGGCCTCGTCGGCGAACACGTAGCCGGTCCAGTACAGCCCGCCCGGATGACGCAGGTGCCGCATCCAGGCCAGGACGCTTCGGGCCCGGCCGGGGTCGCCGTTGGCCCACAGGGCGAGGGCCAGTTCGGCGCTCTCCCCACCGGTCACCCAGGGGTTGGGGGACACGCACCGCACCCCCAACCCGGGCACCACGAACTCGTCCCACCGGCCGTCCAGGCGGGCGGTGGCCTCCGGGCCCCGCAGGGCCCCTCCGAGGACCGGGTAGTACCAGTCCATGGAGTAGCGGCCCTTGTCCAGGAAGCGTTCGGGGTGCCGGCGGATGGCGTGTCCGAGCAGCCCGGTGGCCAACTCCCAGTCCGGCTGGGGTTGTCGGCGGTGCTCGGCGAGGGCGAGGGCGCAGCGTAGCGCCTGGTAGACCGAGGAGGACCCGGTGAGCAGGGCTCCGTCGGCCAGGCCACCGTCGGCGTCCCGGCGCCAGGCGAACTGTCCGCCGGGGAGTTGGAGTTCCAGCACGTAGTCGAGGGCGCGGGAGACCACCGGCCACATGCGGTCGAGGAAGGCCTCGTCGCGGGTGCTGAGGTAGTGGTGCCAGACCCCGACGGCCACGTAGGCGCAGAAGTTGCTCTCCCGGCCCAGGTCGGTGGGGCGGGCGGCGTCCCCGTCGGCGTAGGCGGAGTACCAGGAGCCGTCCGGGAGTTGGTGCGTGGCCAGCCACTCGTAGGCGGCCTCGGCCGCCCGGTGTTCGCCGGCCACGTCCAGGGCCATGGCGGCCTCCACATGGTCCCAGGGGTCCAGGTGGTGGCCCCGGAACCAGGGGATGGCCCCGTCCGGCCGTTGGAGGGCGAGCAGCGCGGTGACGGTGACCTCGGCCTCCCGCGCCGTCAACACCCCGCCCAGCGTGAGCAGTTCGGTACGGCCGGGGCTGGTCACTCCCGCTCCTCCCCGGCACTGAGGGCCGCCCGCTCGGAGGGGAGGCGCGGCTTGGTGGCGTACACCACCAGGCTCTTGCCGATCAGGGGGTCCAGTGCGCGTTCGGCGAGGCGGGTGGCCAGCGGTCGCTTGGTGATGTCCCAGACCAGCATCCTGTGGTACGCCCGGACCGGCAGCGCCCGGTCGTTGTCCACCCCGAAGGCGCACTTGAGCCACCAGTACGGGGAGTGCAGGGAGTGGGCGTGGTGGGTGCCGTAGGGGATCAGGCCGGCCTCCCGGATGCGCCGGGCGAGTTGGTGGCCCCGGTAGATGCGGATGTGGCCGCCCTCCACCTCGTGGTAGGCGTCGCTGAGCGCCCAGCAGACGCGTTCGGGGCCGTAGCGGGGGACGGTCACGGCGATCCGGCCGCCGGGGCGCAGCACCCGCACCATCTCGGCGAGCACCCCCTTGTCGTCGGGGATGTGCTCCATCACCTCGGAGATGATGACCACGTCGAAGCTGTCGTCGGGGAAGGGGAGGGCGAGGGCGTCCCCGCGCATGGCGGTGGCGGTGGCTCCGGCCGGTGCCTCGCCGGCCTCCTCCATGGCGGCGAACCAGCCGGCGACCTCGCGGATCTCGTCGGCGTTCTGGTCCAGGGCCACCACCCTGGCGCCCCGGCGGTAGCACTCGAAGGCGTGTCGTCCCGCGCCGCAGCCCAGGTCGAGCACACGGTCACCGGGGGCGAGGGGGAAGCGGGAGAAGTCCACGGTCAGCACGGGGGTCTGCCTTCCTGACGGTATGCGGTTCGCACGGGGCGGAGGGGTCAGCCGGCCTTCCGGGGGGAGCGGCCCTGGGCCGCTATCGCGGCGCGGTACCGCCGTACGGTGCCCAACGCGGCCTGCTCCCAGGTGAACCGGCCCAGCACCCGCGCCCGCCCGGCCTCTCCCAGGCGCCGGCGCAGCGCGGGGTCGCCGAGCAGCCGTACCAGGGCGACGGCGAGCGCGTCGGAGTCCCCGGGCGGTACAGCCAGACAGGTCCTCCCGTCGGGGCCGGCGACCTCGGGGATGGCCCCGCCGGTGCTGGCCACCAGGGGGGTGCCGGTGGCCATGGCCTCGGCGGCCGGCAGGGAGAAGCCCTCGTACAGCGAGGGGACGCAGGCCACCTGGGCGCCTCGGATGAGCCGGGCCAGTTCCTGGTCGCTGATGCCCTTGACGAACTCCACCCGGTCGGCGAGGTCGTACCGGGTGATCGCCTCGGCCACCGGTCCCCTGGCGGGGCGCGTACCGACCACGACCAGGTGGGCGTCGGGGTGTTCGGCCCTCGTCTTGGCCAGGGCCTCCACCAGGTACAGCAGCCCCTTGAGGGGGACGTCCGCGCTGGAGGTGGTGACGATGCGGCCGGGTACCTCGGGCTGGTCGCGGTCGGGGGCGAACAGCTGGGCGTCGGCGCCGATGTGGACGACGTCCACCCGGTCGGGGCGTACCCCGAGGTGGTCGACGATCTCCTGGCGGGAGGAACCGGAGACGGTCAGGATCGCCGGCAGTCGTCGGGCGACGCGTCGCTGCATCCTGGTGAAGCCGTACCAGCGGCGCACCGAGGCGCGGGCCCGCCAGCCCTCGGCGGCGTCCAGCTCCAGTCGGCGGTCCACGGTGATGGGGTGGTGGACGGTGGTGACCAGGGGCAGCCCCAGCCGGGGCAGGCCCAGCAGTCCGTAGCCGAGGGTCTGGTTGTCGTGCACCACGTCGAACTCCCCCACCCGGTCGGCGAGATGGCGCCGGGCGCGCAGGGAGAAGGTCAGGGGTTCGGGGAAGCCGCCGGTCCACATGGTGGCCACCTCCAGGGCGTCCACCCAGTCCCGCAGTTCCTCGCGCCGGGGGGTGCGGAAGGGGTCGGGCTGCCGGTACAGATCCAGGCTGGGCAGCTCGGTGAGGGTGACGGTGCCCGGTCCCACGTGGTCCAGCTCGGGGTACGGCTGGGCGCCGATGACCTCGACATGGTGGCCGAGTCGGGCCAGTTCGCGGGACAGATGGCGTACGTAGACCCCCTGACCGCCGCAGTAGGGGTTGCCCTTGTAACTGAGGAGGGCGATGCGTAGAGGGGTGTCTCCCTCGGGTGGACCGACCTCGGTGGAGGGACCGGTCTGGGCGTCCCGCGTGGCATCGGCGGTCACTCACGGCCCCCTTCAAGGCTGGACATGGGGCGGAGCGTATCCGCCGGCGCTAATGTAGAACAAGTTTCACTTGTGCGGGCGCAAGCTCCGCCGCCCACGAATCTACCGGCCAGTCACCTCGCTCCCACGGCCACGGTGCGTGATTCCCACCACGGCCGCCAGTCACCTATCCCCCGCCCGCCCCAGGAGACCGTCGATGGAACGGGACCGATGACCCCCGCACCGCACACCCGCGCCCCCGGACAGCTCACCGAGCGGCAGGCCGCCCGCCGTCGCCGCATCGTGGAGGCCACCACCACGCTGGCCCGCGAGGGCGGCTACGACGCCGTACAGATGCGGGCGGTGGCCGAGACGTCCCAGGTGGCGCTGGGCACCCTGTACCGCTACTTCCCCTCCAAGGTCCACCTGTTGGTGGCCACCATGCGCGACCAGTTGGAGCGGCTGCACCACACCCTGCACGCCCACCCGCCCCGCCACCCCCGGGCCTCGGACCGGGTGGCCCACACCCTGCTGCGGGCCTTCGAGACCCTCCAGCACGAGCCCCTGCTGGCCGACGCCATGCTCAGGGCGCTCAACTTCGCCGACCAGCACGTCTCCGAGGAGGTGGCCAGCGTCTCCCGGCTGACCACCGCCCTCATCGAGGACGCCATCCGCCTGGAGGAGGAGCCGTCCGAGGAACGGCTGTCAGCGGTACGGGTGATCGGCCACACCTGGCACTCGGTACTCATCGGCTGGCTCACCGGGCGGGCCACCATGGACCAGGTACGCGTCGACCTGCACACGGTGTGCCAGCTGGTGGACCTGCCCTCGGCCCCCGCACCCCGGGGAAGCGCCCACGGGGCCCGGGGCTAGCATGGGCGCCGCGGAACGCGCCCCCGGTCGACCGGGAGGGCCGGTAGACCTCCGGCCCCGGTAGCCACCGGGACGTCCACCCGGGCTCCCCGACGGAGCCCCACCGGCCGGAACCGGCCACGGCGCCGACCACCGGCCCGCGAAGGGCGGCCCGAGAGCACGCCTCCACCGGCGGCGTCCGCGAAGCGATCACCGAAAGGCAGCGTGATGACCCTGCGCCGCGCCACCGCGCCCCTCACCGCCGGCATGGTCGGCGCCCTGCTCGTGCTCGGTACGTCGACGGCCTCGGCGATCCCCGCCGCGACCTCCACCACGAGCGCCACCGCGACCTCTACGAACGCCGCCGCCAAGTCGCCGCCCCCGGAGCTGTACGGCAAGGGCGACCCCCAGTTCGACGGCGTACTGCGGCAGTCGGTGGCCATGCTGGCTCAGCACGCGGCGGGTTGGCGGCCGGCGCCCAAGGCGGTGCGCTGGCTGACCGACCAGCAGTGCGGCAACGGCGCGTTCGCCTCCTACCGCGCCGAACCGGACACCGCCTGCGACGACGACACCAAGGTGGAGACCAACGCCACCGCCGCCGCCGTACAGGCCCTCGCCGCCCTCGACCAGGACGGGTCGAAGAAGTCCTCGTCACCGGTCAACAAGGCGCTGACCTGGCTTCGTTCGGTCCAGAACAAGGACGGCGGCTGGGGCTTCACCCCCGGTGGCGCCTCCGACGCCAACTCCACCGGCCTGGTGGTCGGCGCCCTCGAAGCGGCCGACCAGGACGCCGAGGACGTGACCAGGAACGGCAAGTCGCCCCACGACGCCCTGGCCAAGCTCCAGTTGGGCTGCTTCGCCCCGCGCGCCGAACGCGGCGCCTACGCCTTCCAGCCCGACAAGAAGGGCAAGCTCGCCGCCAACGACGACGCCACCACCGCCGCCGTACTGGCCGGCTACGGCGAGGGGTTGCTGGTGGAACCGGTGGAGGACGACGAGCGTCACCCGGCCCGTGCCCTGGACTGCGGGGGCGGCAAGTCCGCCCGGCCGGACGGGGAACGGGCGGCGGAGGCCGGAGCCGCGCGTCTGGCCCGGGTGTTGAGGGACAAGGGCGCGCTGCCCTCGGTGATGCCGGGCAGCGAGGGGAAGCCGGACTTCGCCAACACCGCCGACGCGGTACTCGCCCTCGCCGCCGGGGAGCACGCCGACGAAGCCAGGCGCACGACCAGCTGGTTGGCGAAGAACATTGACAAGTGGAGCAAGGCGAAGGAGGATCCCACCGCCTTGGGCCTGTTGGTACTGGCCGCCCATGCCGGCGGCGCGGACCCCACGTCCTTCGGCGGGGTCGACCTGGTGAAGCGGCTGAACGCCACCGGCCCCCAGCCCGCGAGGGCCGACAGGTCCGAGGACGACGAAGCCTCGGACGACGACAAGGACAACAGCTCCACGGTGTGGACCATTTCCCTGGTGGGGGCCGGACTGGCCGCCGGTATCGGGATGGGCATTCTGATGAGTGGACGACGGAGGCAGCTATGAGCGACGTCCGGCAGGACCGGCCGACGCCCCTGGACACCCGGCGCCCCACTCGGGCCGACCAGGTGGAGGAGGTGATCCTGGAGTCGCTGCAACGGGCCGTGGTACGTCGTGGCCTGATCGCGCTGACCCTGGGCACCGTCGTCACCGTGGGCGTCTTCCCGGCACAGGCCGAGGCCCCCTCCCAGGTCTCCGAGACACCCAGCTACCGCTACTGGTCCTTCTGGGAGCACGAGAAGGACTCCTGGACCTACGCCTCCGAGGGGCCCACCACCCAACACCCGGACGACGGAGCCCTGTTGGGTTTCCGTTTCGGAGTGAGCGAGGACAACGCCGACCGGTCCGCCCAACCCCGGGGCACGGCCAGCTTCGACGACATCTGCCAGGACACCCCCAGGAAGTCCGGCACCCACCGGGTGGCCCTGGTGGTGGACTTCGGCACCGTCAAGGACGCCCCGAAGGGCGAACGTCCGCCCTCACCACACACCGCCTGCGCGCTGTTGGCGGGCGAGGACACCACCGGTGACGCCCTGGCGCGGACGATGAAGCCACTGCGCTACAACGCCGACGGGCTGCTGTGCTCCCTCAACGGCTACCCCGGCTCCGGCTGCGGTGAGGAAGTGGGCCAGCAGCGGGCGCAGGCGAAGAACTCCGGGGGCGGAGGCTCCTCCCTCGGGTTGAGCATGGGCGTCGGCGCGGTGCTCGCCCTGTCGGCCGCCGCCCTGTGGCAGGTCCGCCGCCGCCGTCAGTGACGCCACGTTCCGAGAGCCGCTCCATGACGCCGCTTTCGGTGACGCCGCCACGACTCGACGACTGACGTCGGAGTCCACTCCCCGGGGACGTCCCGACAACGAGGCTCGGCCCTGAGCCGCGTCGGTCAGCCCACACTCCCCGGCCTTCCCGCCGCCTCAGCCACCCACCCGACGAGGTCCGCGCTCACCGCCTGGGCGGGACAACACCCCTGCCCGCCCGAACACGCGGCGGGGTGACCGCGCGTGTTCGGGCGCTGAGGCCCGTACCGGCGCCCCCTCGGGCCCACGAGCGCCACACGACGCGACCTCGGCGGCTCTGGCCGGCCTGGCCGGCCCACAAAGACCGCGAGGACAGCGTCCTCCCCCACGACCCCACCGGCGGACCACCAGGGCTCACGGTCGGGGGTTACGCGGTACGACCACCGCCCCGGCCGGTGCCCAGCGGCCCGGCCCGGTGCGACCACCCCGTGGCCCTGGCTCCTCCTCGGCCGCCGAACGGGCTCCTCGGCGGACACGGGGCCCTTGGCCGGGGTCGGTCACCCTCCGGTGGGTTCGGCGTCCACCCGTTCCCGCTCGTCCCGTGGGGCCCGCTCCGCCACCGGGGCCGGCTCGGGGGCGGGCTTCGAGACGGGCTCCGGCCGTTCCGGTTCGGGCACCTCGGCCGCCGACGACTGGGCGGGCACGGTGACCGGGTCGGGTTCGGTGGAGCCCTTCCACAGGGGGCCGGGCTTCGGCAGGCGGGGGCCCAGCAGCATCCCGACGGTCACCACCAGGGCGCCGCCGGCCGCGTCCAGGATGTAGTGGTTGGCGGTGGCCATCACCACGTACACCGTCAGCATCGGGTACAGCATTCCCAGGGCCCGCAGCCAGTACTTCGAGGTCATGCGGACGATCACCACCGCGCACCACAGGGACCAGCCCACGTGGAGCGAGGGCATCGCGGCGTACTGGTTGGACAGTTCGGTCAGCGCGCCGAAGTCGGGGTCCGACAAGTCCTGGGGGCCGTGCGCGGTGTCCACGTACCCCAGGCCCGGCATCAGTCGTGGTGGGGCCAGCGGATAGAGGTAGAAGCCGACGACGCCCAGCAGGGTCGCCACACTGAGCGAGGTACGGGCCTTGCGGTACTCCAGCGGACGCCGGACGTAGAGGAAGGCCAGCAGGCTGATGGGCACCAGGAAGTGGAAGGCGGAGTAGTAGAAGTTCGCGCTGTTCTCCAGCCAGGGGGTCTGGGCCGCGAAGTTGTTGAGCGTGTGCTCCACGTCGATGTGGAGCGCGGCCTCCCAGTCGAGGATCTGGCGGCCGTGTGCCTCCGCCGTGTCCCGGCCGTCGGGGGCCAGGCTGCGTACGTAGGAGTACGCCCAGTACCCCACGCGGATCAGCAGCAGTTCCAGCAGCAGGTGGGGCCGCTCGGGCACCCGGGGGGCGAGCGGCGCGTCGAAGGTGGGGTCCTTGGTGGACAGGAACGGCAGCGCGCAGGCCACCGCCAGTGCGGCCAGCAGGGGGAGGTTCTCCGCCAGGGGGGAGAGCGCCGGCATGGCGGGCAGCAGGGCGCTCCCGTCCAGCGTCATCACCAGCACCACCAGGATCGGCCACACCAGCCGGTCGGGGCCACGCTGGCCCAGCCGCCCCACCAGGGCCAGCAGGATCCACAGCTGCTGGTGCTGCCACATGGTGGGGGAACAGGCCACCACCCCGCAGCCCAGGACAGCGGCGGACAGCAGCAGTTGCCCGTCCCTGGCGTAGTGCACCGCGCGACGCAGGGCCACCACGGCGACGGCCGCCACCAGCACCGCCAGCAGCCCCAGTTCCAGCGGCCCGCGCAGTCCCAGCCTCAGCAGTACGCCGTGCAGGGACTGGTTGGACAGTCCGTCCGCGGCCTCCCCCAGACCCGAACCGGCCAGGTGGTGCACCCAGTAGGTCCACGAGTCGCCCGGCATCGCGATCCAGGCCGCCAGGGTGGCGGTGGCGAAGGTACCGCCGGCCGCGAGGGCCGCCGGACGGCGACCGGTCAGCCACAGCAGCGGGGCGAACAGCAGCACCGCCGGTTGCAGCGCGGCGGCCACACCGATGAGGGCGCCGCCCCACTGCCGGTCACGGCCCGAGTGCAGCCAGCCGATCAGCACCAGGAGGACCGGCAGGATGCTGGTCTGGCCGAGGGTGAAGGTGTTGCGTACCGGAAGGGACAGGGTGAGCAGGCACAGGGCGACCGGGGTGGCGAACAGGCTGGCCCGGGGCGAGACCCTGCCGGGCAGGGCCCGTACGGCGACCCAGGCCACCGCGGCCACCAACAGCAGGGTGCCCAGGGTCCAGGCCACGCCGAGTCCCGCCTGGGCGGCCCGGGTCAGGGGCTTGAGCACGAGTCCGGCGAAGGGGGTGCCGGTGAAGGTTCCCTCGGCGTACAGCGGTTCCCCGGCGGTCAGCACGCCGTGGTCACCGATCCAGGCCAGCAGGTCGGTGAGGCGTTCGTCGGCCGGCCGACTCAGCACCACGGCGGCCTGACGTACCGCGAGTGTGAGGGCCAGCAGCCACAGGCCGATCAACGCCATCCCGGTGCGAGAACCGAGTTGCTGAGCCAGCCCGCCCCTGTCTCCGCCTGCCGCCTGGTCCGCCGCCACGTGCCGCGTTCTCCGTTCTGCTCCGTTGACCGAATCGACCGCTACGGGTCAGGTCACGATCCGCCGCCCCGGGCCGGCCGTCGCCGCCGTGGGCGCGACCGACCGAGGTCGAACACTGTCACAGGTGTCAGACGCTCGACACCGCCTCGTTACCTGAGTGCCCAGTATCACCGTCCGAATCCTCGGACTTGTCCCAGGGTCCGCCGGATTCGGCCAACGCGCCGTGAACCGTGGCCCCCCACCGGCGGGCCGCCGGGGAACCCCGGGGCGGCCCAAGGGGGCAGCTTCTCACAGCGGGACCCCGGGCTTCCCCGGAACGCCGGGGCCCCGGGGGGCGTGACCGGGGTCGCCCCCGGATCACCGCGCTTCCTCCACCGCGCCCCCGCACCACCCTCGCGCCCCGACCACCTCACACCCACGCGGAACCCCGTCGACCGGGGGAATCCGGCAGGATGTGGTCATGAGCATCGTGAAGATCAATGTCCTCACCGTCCCCGAGGATCGGCGGGAGGTGCTGGAGCAGCGCTTCGGCGCCCGCGCCGGGACGGTGGAGAAGGCGGAAGGTTTCGAGGGGTTCCAGCTGCTGCGGCCGGTGGACGGCACGGACAAGTACCTGGTCTGTACGTGGTGGCGGGACGAGGCGTCGTTCCAGGCCTGGATGGAGGGCCCGATGAAGGAGGCCCACCAGGGTGGTCAGGGCGGCGGTCAGGGCGGGGAGCGCCCCAAGCCGGCGGCCACCGACTCCACCGTGTGGTCCTTCGAGGTGGCCCTGGGCGTCGAGCCCGGGACGTCAGGGGACTGACCGCGCAGAGGCCGGTTCAGCCGAGGGGGACGGCCCGCCCGCTGGCGGCGGGCTCCCCGGAGGTCGCCGGCTCCGCCTCCCCCGGCCCCTCGGCGCCCTCCTCGGGGCGGGCGCCCTCGGTCTCCTTCTCCAGGGCCTTGCGGGTGTGCGCTCCGTACACGCCCTTGGGGTCGCCCTTGACGTCGTAGGCGCGCTGGAAGGCGGTCACCGCCGAGGTCAGGCTCGGGCCGAACCGGCCGTTGTCCTCGCCGGTGAAGAAGCCCAACTCCTTGAGCCGGCGCTGGAGTTCGGCGACCTCGGCTCCCTTGTCCCCCTCCTCCAGCACCGGTGGGGGCTTCTGGGTCGGGGCGCTGCTGGTGGGGGTGGGGTCGTCGGGGGTGGGCTCGGCGCTGCTCCTGGTGGGGCTGGCACTGCTGGCCCCACCTCCGGGGGCGGCGACCTTGCCCCCGCCGGGAGAGCGGTTCCCCTCGGGGCTCTCGCTGGCCGTGGGGCTGACGCTGTCGCTGGGTGAGGTGGAGGGCCCGCCCCGGGTGGGCTGACTCGGCGGGGGCGGGGTCGGGTAGCTGGTGTCCTTGTCGGGCACCACGGTTTCCGCGCGGTCCGTCCGCTCGGTGGAGTCGCCCCCTCCGCCGAGGTCCACCACGGTCGCAGTCAGCGCGGCCACCGCCAGCACGGCGGTCAACGTCCACCACACCCGACGCCTCCCGCGGCGGGCCGACGCCGGCCGCTCGGGCCGTGGCTCCCGGGGCTCACCGCCCGGGACGAGGGTGGTTCCGAGACGGCGACGCCCCGGGGCGGACGCCAGTGGGGTGACCGCCAGCTCCCGCAACCCCCGGTCGGTGACGGTGGGTTGGGGTTCCAGTTCGTCGAAGAGGGCCACGTCGTCGGGGTTCGGCCCCTTGGCGCGGCGACGACGGGCCGGGGCGGGCAACCGGTCCCCGCCCGTGCCGGAGCATTCGCAGGTGGGCGCACCCTCCCGCAGGGGCGCCAGACATATCGGGCAGTCCTGGGGCGCCGTCACGGGGGTCCGCCTCTCCTCGGCTCCGGTCGAAAGTGAAGGCGATTATGCAGCGTCGTTCCACCCGCGCCAACGGGGCGGCGAGGACGCCCCGTCGGGAAAGACGGACAACTCGTCGCACCCTTCCCAAGTGGGCGAACATCCCCGGTCGACACCCACACCGAGAGCAGTCGGGCGCCGCCACGACCGTGAGGCGGTGCCCGGACGACCGGTTCCGCCCGGATCACGGACACCCTCTGGCAGGGACGCCCAGGTTTTTGTATCGTACGAGAACAAAGTGGTTCCGTCCGTGCTCCGATCCTCGGGGCATCCCTGACCGGCGGGCGGAACCACTTGCTCCCGCACCAGGAAGGAACGGCATGGCCCCGAGCACCGACGGCACCCTCCTGGAGACCAGCGCCCTGCTTCTGGACATGGACGGGACCCTGGTCGACTCCGACGCCGTGGTGGAACGGGTGTGGCGGGCCTGGTCGGCACGGCAGGGCCTGGACCCCGAGTACGTGCTGTCGGTGGCCCACGGCCAGCAGGCCCACCTGACCATGGCGCAGCTCCTCCCCGACCGGCCGTCGGAGCGGAACCACGCCGAGGGACGCGCACTGCTCGACCAGGAGACCGGTGACACCGAGGGCGTGGTCCCCGTCCCCGGGGCGCCCGCCTTCCTCCGCGCTCTGCACGGACTGCCGCACGCCCTGGTGACCTCGGCCAGCCGCGACCTGGCCCGGGCCCGGATGACCGCCGCCGGACTGCCGATGCCCGCGACCCGGATCACCGCAGAGGACGTCAGCGCCAGCAAGCCGGACCCCGAGGGCTTCCTCAAGGGAGCCGCCGAGGTGGGCCAACTCCCCTCCGACTGCGTGGCCTTCGAGGACTCGCCGGCCGGCATCGCCGCCGCCCGCGCGGCCGGTATGAGGGTGGTCGGCGTCGGCCACCGGGCCGCCGACCTGTCCCCCACCGTCGCCGTGCCCGACCTGAGCGGCGTCACCGTCGAGCCTCTCCCCCAGGGGCGGATACGGCTCCACCTGCCGGCCTGAGCCCCCGGGGGGAACCGGCCGCTCGACAGACAGGCGCGGACCAGCCCCACCACCCGGGCCGCACGGGTCACCCGGCTCACCCGGAGGAGGGAGGCCAACCTCCCCTCCCCCGACGGCCGTTCACTCGCGCCGAAGGGCTCAGCCCGTGAACGCCTCGTACAGGCTGAACACCGCCAGCGCGGCCATCAGGGCCGCCGCCAGCTTGGTGATCAGCGGGAGCGGCACCACCCGGAGCAGGGTGCGGCCACCGAGGATGCCCAGTCCGGCCACCGCCCACAGCGCGGCGACCGCGCCCAGGCCGACCGACAGCGGGTCGTCGTAACGGGCCGCCAGGTTGGCGGTCATGATCTGCGTCAGATCCCCAAACTCGGCCACCAGGATCAGCATGAAACCGCTGCCGGCGACCTTCCAGAAGGACTGGTCGGAGGGGGTACGCGCCTGTTCCTCCTCGTCGTCCGGGCGCTGGAGGAGCAGCATGGCCGCCCCGGCGAGGAACAGCAGGCCCACCACTGCCTGCACCCAGCGGTGCGGCAGCAGGGTCAGCACGCTGCCGGCGGCCACGGCCAGGGTGACGTGCACCACGAAGGCGGCGGCCACTCCGGCGAAGACGTACGAGGCACGGAAGCGGGTGCCGAGCATCAGCCCGGCCAGTGCCGTCTTGTCGGGCAGTTCGGCGAGGAAGACCACGCCGAACACCACGGCGACGACGGTGAGAGAGATCATCTGGCGCACTCCTGGCGGCAATGCCGTCGCGCCGGAAGGGAGTGGAGCAGCACACACCTCGGCACGACAGCGTCTACGGACACTGCGGCCGAAGGTCTCGCTGGCGTGCGCCTCGCGCACGCTCCGGGCGCCGGGCCACCAGCGAGCTGGCGGCCAGTATGTCGACGGTCCGGCGGAGAGCTACTCCCCCTCGGTCCCCTCACCGTAGACCACGGACGACGACCCCGGCCAGCCACCCCGCTCAGGGCCGTACCCTTCGCATCCGCCCCCTGGCCACCAGTTCCAGGGTCACCACCACCGCCACGGACTGCACCTCCATCAGGGCGACCAGCACGAAGAGTTGGACCGCCCCGGCCATCAGTGGGGAGGCTCCGCCCAGCAGCATTCCGACGAAGGCTCCGGGCAGGGTGACCAGGCCGACGGTGCGGGTCTGGTCCAGGCCCGGGACCAGCGCCCCGGAGGCCGCCGGGCGGGCGACCTCCAGCCGGGCCTCCCGCTCCGACAGCCCCAGGGCGAGGGCGGCCTCCACCTCTCCGTGGCGGGTGGTCAGCTCCTCCAGGGCGCGCCGGCCCGCCAGTACGGTCGCGGTCATGGCACCGCCGACGAGGATGCCGGCGACCGGGATCAGGGCGACCCCGCGTGGGGGCACCAGTCCGGTCAGCAGCAGGGCGGCCAGTACCGGCATTACGGCCAGCAGGACCGGTGCCGCCGCCCACCACCAGCTGTGGTGAGCGGTGATCCGGCGGCCGGCGGTACGGATCGCCACGGCGCACATCAGGGCGACGAAGGCCAGCACACCGGGTACGGCACCCATCGCCCAGCCGATCACCCAGGAGACGGCGGCGAGTTGGAGTGCCGCGCGCAGTCCCGCGGTCAGCAGGGCGGGCCCGTACGGGCTTCCGTCGTCCTGGCGCAGCCGGGCGAGGCTGACGAGGGTGACGGCGGCGAGCAGCAGCGAGGCGAGCACCACGCCGAACACCAGGTCGACCCTAAGGAGGGCATTCGCGGCGAAGGTCACCACAGCACCGTAAGGGGAACATCACGGCGGCGTTCGGAGTCAAGATAGGTCAAAGCCCTTGATGTGACGTGCCCATGTCGCCACGCTGTAACGCGGCACATGCCAACTGGAAACCCGGCGCTGTCAGCATCCCTCCCCACGAGGTGGCACGCCCAACTCCCCCCCACGATTCAAGGAGTTCACATATGCAGGGGATCCAGAAGAGTCACGGCCGTGGCCGGCGCTACGCGCGTGGCTCGGCCGTGGTGGCGGCTCTCAGCGCCGGCGTCCTGCTCGTCGCCGGTACCGGAACCACCGCCCAGGCCGCACCCCCCTCTCCCCCCAGCGCCTCCGAAGCCACCACCATGCTCGGCGAGTTGACCGAACAGGCGGAGGGTTCCTCGGACGGCTACGACCGCGACAAGTTCCCGCACTGGAGCGACCAGGGCGACAACTGCAACACCCGTGAGGCCGTCCTGAAGCGGGACGGCGACGACGTCGAGGTGGGCAACGACTGCTACCCGACCTCCGGCAGCTGGACCAGCGCCTACGACGACGAGACCTTCAGCGAGCCCGGCGACCTGGACATCGACCACGTGGTGCCGCTGTCCGAGGCGTGGAAGTCCGGCGCCTCCTCCTGGACCCAGGAGGAGCGCGAGGGGTTCGCCAACAACCTGGAGATCTCCCAGCTGATCGCCGTCAGCGCCGCCAGCAACCGGTCCAAGAGTGACAAGGACCCGGCCAAGTGGATGCCGCCCAGCGAGGGCTACCACTGCACCTACGCGCGCATGTGGGTCTGGGTGAAGCACACCTACGAGATGACCGTCGACACCGACGAGAAGGCCGCCATCACCGAGGCCCTCGAAGGCTGCTGAGCACCACCGACACCGAAGGTGCCCGGGGCGGGTTGACCGCCCCGGGCACCTTTTCGTCCCGCCTCAGCTCGTCCTCGGTGACCGCAACGACGCCATCCGGTCCCCGGTCGGTCCCGGGAACGGGGTGAACGGCACGGTCAGACAGGCCACCCGCTCCCCCGCCTGACCGACCCCACCCGGCCCGGAGTGGGTGGCCCGCCGGTGCGGCACCCGCGAACGGGCCTCCCCCGGGCGGGACTTCCACCCCTGAAGCGCCTCCGCCCACCCCGCCCCACGGGGGTCGGCGGTGAAGTCCCTCCCCACCTCCTCGCGAGGGTCCACCGAGGGCCGCACGGGACCTTCGACCCGCTGGTAGTGCGGCCCCGGGGGCTCGGAACGGGTACCGCAGGGAGAGATGTGGACCGGCACCCCCAATCCGTGCGCGGTCCTCAACCCCGAGGCACCCGGGGCCCGTCGGGTTCCTGGCTCGCCCTCCTCCGGGGCGAGCCGGATACGGGCGCCGGCCGCCTGCCCGGCCGGTACGAGGGTGCCACCGGTCCGCGCCTCCCGGCCGTCGTCGACCGGGGCGGTCCCCGCCCCGCCCTCGCCCCCGTCCAGGGCCACGCTCTCCGTACCCACCACGACCAGCACGGCCACCGCCACGGCCGCGAGCGCCGCCTTCGCTACCGCCATCGCCAGCTTCCTCCCGCCAACCCGAGCGTGTCGTCGGCACCATGGCAGCGCATCAGCGGAACGAAACCCCCGAACACCAGCCCCACACGCCCCCGAGGGCTCCCTGTGGGCGACCTGGACGTACGCTGTACGGCGGTAACGGAGACAACATCCGCAACACGGCACCCGCTGACAACGAGCGGCTACGGGGAGAGACGGTGCTGGAAACGCTGGGATCGTGGTCTGCGGCCCCGTGGATCTATCTGGTGGTCGTCAGCTCGGTGCTGCTGGACGTCTTCCTGCCGGTGCTGCCCAGTGGAGTGCTGGTGGTCACGGCCGCCACGGCGGCGGCCAGCGGTACCGCGACCGGACTCAGCCACGCCCTGCCCGGGCCGGTGCCCGAGGTGTTCACCCTGCTGGCCTGCGCGGCGACCTCCTCGGTGATAGGGGACCTGATCGCCTGGCAGTTGGCCTGGCACGGCGGCCCCCGGGTGGACAGCGCGCTGGGCCGGCTGCCCCGACTGGCCAAGGCCCAGCGGCAGTTGGGGCACGCGGTGGTGCGGGGTGGCGGCGCACTGGTGGTGGTGGCCCGCTTCGCTCCGGCCGGCCGCTCGGTGGTGAGCCTGATGTCCGGCGCCGCACGCCGCCGGGCCCGCGACTTCCTCCCCTGGTCAGCGCTGGCCGGCATGATCTGGGCCTGCTACGGCGTGGGCGTGGGGTACTTCGGAAGCCACTGGTTCGGCCACAACCCGTTCTCGACCGTGCTGTCGGTGCTCGCCCTGTTCGCCGCCGGGTCGTTCGCGGCCTTCCTGATACGGCGGGCGCCCCGGGAGGTCGCCGACACCCCGCTGGCGATGAGGCCGGCACCTCCCCCCGAGGACGAGCCGGCCTCCCGCCCCGAGCCCCCCGCCCAGTGGGGAGAGGGACTCGGGGGCACCGTCTGAGTCGGGGGCGGTCGCCGCTCAGTCCTTGAGCAGCAGCACCAGTCCGGCCGTGACCAGCGCCAACACCAGTGCGGCCAGGCCGTGTTGCGGTCGCTGTTGCCGCAGTACGGGCAGGGCCCGGTCCACGGCGATCCGGCCGGGCCCGGTGAGGGTGACGGCCGCCGCGGCAGCGACCAGGAACAGTTCGTACTCCACCCCCCGGGGCTGGAAGAAGCCTCCGCCCCACTTGACGTTGAGGGCGTTGAGCATGGTGCCCAGCACCGCGGCGCCGGCCAGCGGGGTCAACAGTCCGAGCACCAGGGCCAGGCCGCCGAAGGTCTCGGCCAGCCCGGCGATGGTGGCCATCGTCTTGCCGGCCGGGTAGCCCATCGCCGAGAAGCCCTGTGCCGTGCCGTCCAGGCCGGGGCCGTCGAACCAGCCGAACAGCTTCTGGCAGCCGTGCGCGGCCATGGTCAGTCCGAGACCGATCCGCAGGACCAGCAGTCCGAGGTCGACCCCCTGGAGGGGACCGTCCTCGGGAGTGGTCGTCCGGGCGCGGTCGGGGAGGGCGGCGGAGGGTGCGCTCATGTCGGTGTCTCCCGAGGGGTCGGGGAAAGTTATTCAAATTCGAACAACATCGACGGTAAGCGGGGAGCCGCCGTACGACAAGCCCACCTAGACTGGGCCCATGACCGCGACGCGTTGGCTCGACGAACAGGAGCAGGCCGCCTGGCAGAGCTTCCTGGAGGCCACCCACCGGGTGGAGCGCCGGTTGGAGCGGCAGCTGCGCGAGGACGCCGGCCTCTCCCATCCGCAGTACGAGGTGTTGGTACGCCTCGCCCGCGAACCCGAGGGTGCCATGCGGATGACCGAACTGGCCCGCGCGCTGATCACCTCCAAGAGCGGACTCACCTACCAGATAGGGCAGTTGGAGAAGCGTGGCCTGGTCAGCAGGTCCTCCTGCCCCGAGGACGTACGCGGGGTCCGGGCCCAGCTCACCGACGAGGGGCGCCAGGTCCTGAAGGACACCGCGCCCGGCCATGTGGAAGCGGTACGGGTGGCCCTCATCGACCCGCTCACCCGTGAGGAACTCACCACCGTCGCCGAGGCCCTGGGCCGGATCGGCGAACGGCTCCGCGAACCCGGCACCCCGGAACGCGGCGGGAAGAACGGCCACCGCGCCCCACACGCCGGCACCGAACGCGGCTGAGGCGCCCCGGCCATGCACGGCCGGTCGCCCCCGGGGCAACGCCCCCTCGCCCCCCTCCGATTCGCCGAGACGTGTCGCGTGGATCCGGGAGACCAGGAGCGCGTTCTGGTGTCGTGCGCCAGGTGACACAGCGAGGCGGCGGAGGCTGAGGCGGGGTCGATGCGGGGCATCGGTAAGCGTCGTCTCCCCGCGATCTACGGCGATCTACGGCGACAACGCGGCGAGGTGACACCGCGGGCGAGTCTCGTAGTCATCCGAACGACACACCCCCAACCGACCGGCCCGGCGGAGGGTTCAGTCCCACACCTCCGCGCCCCCACCACGCCACTCGACCAGACCGGGATCCTCCAGGTCGGGGTCCTCCAGCCCGGCCCGGCGCAGGAACTCCACCAGGTCACGCCGGGAGTAGGCGGTGCCCAGGATCTGCTCCCCGGCCCGCACCCGACGCCCGCCCGACTCGCTGGGCGGGTACACCACGATCGCTATGGCAGCCATGCCGCCAGGGTGAGCCGTACCCGCCCACTTCGCACCCCGGCGGTACGGAGAAAATCCCCGGACCTCTCCCCACGCGGCGTCGGGAGGGACCCCAACCACCGCGCTCCGCCCACGAGTTCGGCCACCGAGGCGCCGGGCGGTCCGGGACCGTACGCGAGCGGCCCGGGGGCGCACCGCGCGTTCCCGGAACCGGCCACCAGCGCGCCCCGGCCGGCCAACCGGGGCCCCTCAACGGCCAGGGCCCGGGCGCGACCGAAGGTCACACCCGGGCCCTGGCACCGGACCTCACACCGCGGCCGGTGTGCTCAACGCCGGCCGGTGAGCATCCGGTACCCCAACAGCAGGATCAGGGACCCGATGATCGCGGCCACCCAGGTCGAGAGGTTGAAGAAGCCGTCCACGGAGTCCACCCCGAACAGGACCTTCCCCAGCCACCCACCGAGCAGCGCGCCCGCCACCCCGATGAGCATGGTGATCAGACAGCCACCGGGGTCCTTGCCCGGCATCAGCGCCTTGGCGATGGCTCCCGCCAGCAGACCCAGAACGATCCAACCGAGAATGGTCACGAACTCCTCCTTCGACGCGGGACGCCTCCGTTCCCTAGAAGCGCGGATGGTGGACATCTGACCGCTGACCACCTGGTTAAACACCCGGCGAGCCACCCCCGCACATCCGCCCGCCACCTTCCGAGGGGCGGAGGCGGGTGTGAGAGCGGTCCAGCCTGGTAACCCGGCGGAGGCGGTCCCCGTACGGACTCCGGGGACCGAACCCGACAGGTGGGTCGTGGAGACCGCGCGGCCCGGTCACGAGGGCGCCGGGATCGGGATCCGGCGCCGCGAAGGTGGTGTTCACCCCATGAGCGAGAGCGTACGGAAGACCCGTCCGACCAAGGTGGTGGCCGTCCTCTACCCCGACAGCCGGGACGAGGAGTGCGACGACGTCCCGGCCGCCGTCGGCAACGCCCTGGGCCTGCGTCCGTTCCTGGAGAACGCCGGCCACACCCTGGTCAGCACCTCGGACACCGGCGAGGAACTGGACCGCGAACTGGCCGACGCGGACGTACTGATCACCACCCCCTTCTGGCCGCTGTACCTGGACGAACAGCGGGTGAAGCACGCCCGCCGCCTCCGTCTGGTGATCACCGCCGGGATCGGCTCCGACCACATCGACGAGGACGTCGCCCGCCGGCACGGCATCTCCGTGGCCGAGGTCACCGGCAGCAACGTGGTGAGCGTCGCCGAACACAACGTGATGGCGATCCTCGCCCTCGTACGGGGCTTCCTGCCGGCGCACGCCCAGGTCGCGGAGGGCCGTTGGGACGTGGCCGAGGCCGCCTGTGCCGCCCACGACCTGGAGGGAAAGACCGTGGGGCTGGTGGGCCTGGGGGCCATCGGGGCCCGCACGGCCCTACGGCTGCGCCCCTTCGACGTGACGCTGCTGTACTACGCCCGGCACCGTCGCGACCCCGCCGAGGAGGCCACCCTGGGGGCGCGCTACGCACGGCTGGACGACCTCGTCGCGGAGTCGGACGTGGTCTGCCTGGCGTTGCCGCTCCAGGGGGAGAGCCGGGCTCTGTTCGACGCCCGTCGGCTGGCGGCGATGAAGCCCGGCAGCTGGCTGGTGAACACCGCTCGCGGCGCCATCGTGGACCGTGACGCCCTGGTGGAGTCCCTGGAGAAGGGGCATCTGGCCGGTTACGCCGGGGACACCTGGTACCCGCAGCCGGCACCGCCGGACCACCCCTGGAGGACGATGCCCCGGCAGGCGATGACCATCCACTACTCCGGCATGACCCGGGAGGCCCAGCACCGCATCGCCGCCGGGGTACGGGAGATCCTCACCGCCCACCTGGAGGGCGAACCCCTGCCCGAGGACTACCTGTTGGTGGACGGTTCGCGGGACTGAGCCCCTTCGGTGCCCCACCCCCGGGTGCTCGCCGGACAGGGCGACCGGTTTGCCCGGCCCCCTCCCGGCAACCCGGGCGGCAGGGGCCCACCGTGAGGCGGCCCCCGGTCACGTCCCTGGAGGAGTACCGCGCGCATGACGACCGACGACCCGGCGAACACCGACGGCCCGACCCAGGACCCGACCACCCGGCACCCCCGCCCGCCGTTCCCCCAGCAGTCCGACGCCCACCCCGGGCACACCGAGCACATGTCACCGCGCCCCGACCACGGGGAGGACAGCTACCGGGGTTCGGGACGCCTCACCGGCCGTCGGGTCCTGGTCACCGGTGGCGACTCGGGCATCGGGCGGGCGGTGTGCCTGGCGTTCGCCCGGGAGGGCGCCGACGTGGCGCTGACCTGCCTGCCCGAGGAGGAGGACGAGGGGCGGGCCAGCGCCGCCCTGGTCGAGGAGGCCGGCCGCAGGGCCCTGGTCCTGACCTGCGACGTCCGCGAGGAGGAGCAGTGCCGACGGGTGGTGGAGCGCACCGTCGACGCGTTCGGGGGGCTGGACGTGCTGGTCAACAACGCCGCGTACCAGATGTCGCAGCCCGGCGGCATCGAGGACATCACCACCGAGCAGTTCGACCGGGTGGTGAAGACCAACCTGTACGCCACCTTCTGGCTGTCGAAACTGGCCGTGGCCCACCTGCCGAAGGGCGGATGCATCATCAACTCCGCCTCCGTACAGGGCTACAAGCCCAGCCCCCACCTGCTGGACTACGCGACCACCAAGGGCGCCCTCGTCAACTTCACCCAGGGGCTCGCCGCGATGCTGGCCGAACGCGGGATCAGGGTCAACGCGGTCGCTCCGGGACCGGTGTGGACCCCGCTGATCCCGGCCACCCTCCCGGACACCGAACGCTTCGGCGCGCAGAGCCCGTTGGGCCGGGCGGCACAGCCCGCCGAGATGGCGCCGGCCTACGTCTTCCTGGCCTCGCCCGAGGCCAGCTACATCACCGCCGAGATCGTCAACGCCACCGGGGGCACTCCCCTGCCCTGACCACGCTCCGGGAGCCCCCTCCCCGGTGTGCCGGCGCTCCCCGTACACGCCGACACCGCCGTGTCACCCCTGGTCGTCGCGCCCGAACGTTCGGGAACCCCGTACTCCGTTCCGTGCAACCTTCACCACCGGGCGCTCGTCGATTCGGTGGGGCGCCCCCGAGGAGACCTCAGGGCGCGTACGAGAACCTCCTAGCGAACCGGAGCGTGGATGCAGGGCCGAAACAGACGAGTCACGGCGGCGGTGGGGGCCGCCCTGCTGGTGCCGGCGGTGGCGTGGGGGGCGTACTCGTTCTCCGGTGACGGCACGGACCACGGGTCGCCCGCGCCCCCGTCGACCTCGGCATCCACCCCGAAGGACTCCGCCACCACCCAACTCCGGGCCGAGGGGCGGCAGCTGGTGACGCTCAGGTTGCCCGGGGGCCGCCGGGTGGAGATGCGCCACGTCAACGGCCGGGGCCTCCAGGAGCGCCACTACGACCCCGACACCGGCAAGTGGTCCCAGGCCACCCTGCTGTACCGGACCAGGACCGAGGCCTGCCCGGACATCACCCTGACGGCCTCCCACGGCACCGTCGCCGCCATCGCGGACTTCGGCCGCTTCTGCGACGACGGCGAGCCGCCGGAGGAGTCCGTCGCCGCGATCGGTACCGGGGACCTCTCCCACTGGACGAAGCACCTCAAGAAGCGCTTCGACGGCTGGACGAAGGTGAAGATCACCGGCGAGGGCGCCCGCGCACGCTTCCGTCAGTACGGCGACCAGCAGGTCACGACCCTGGAGTGGTCCCGCAGCGGGGGCTTCGGCACCCCCACCGAGAGCCGCCGGGTGAAACAGCTCGACGAACGGTACTTCGGCAGCTGGAAGTCCCGGGACGGTTCACAGCGGGTGGCGGTCCAACGCCGGGGCCACCACGGGGTGGCGACCTTCTTCCGCCAGAAGGGACCCCGCTGTGTCGTCCGGGTCGGACTGTTCACCCAGGCCAGCCGGGAGGGCGAGTTCCGGGGCGTCTACCGTCAGGCGGGCGAGCGCTCCAGGTCCTGCCCCTTCCAGGACTTCTGGGACCGGATGAAACTCAACAAGGCGGGCACCCGGCTGAGCTTCGACGCCCTGCCGCTCACCTTCACCAGGGTCGAGCCCAACGAGGAGGAGCGGAAGCTCCCCACCCCTCCCCCGGCGGTGTTCAGCCTGGACCGGGACTGGCTCGGCACCTGGCGGCTCCGGGACGGTGACGAGCGGCTGACCGTCAAGGAGTCCACCCCCGACTCCCCCTTCGCCGTACTCACCAGGACCGGTGGTCAACGCTGCGTGGCCCGGGTTCCGTTGTACGCCCGGAACAGCGCGACCACGGACAAGGTCGCCTCCAAGCCGGTACGGGTCGTCGAGGGGAAGGCGTCCGAGGAGTGCCGGCCCAAGGACGTGACCCTCACCCTGGCGAGGGACGGGAAGTCGCTCACGCGGTCCACCCCCGGCCAACCCCGGAAGGTCTACCTGCGGGACTAGGGTGTGCCACCCCTCCCACGCCGAGGGGGCCTCTCCGCGCTGCGTGAGCGGAGAGGCCCCCTCGGACACACCTTCCCCGGAGGGAACGGCGACTTCTTCGAGTGGGCGCAACAGGGATCGAACCTGTGACATCTTCCTTGTAAGGGAAGCGCTCTACCGCTGAGCTATGCGCCCCGGCCACAACGAGGCCAAAGCCTACCCTGCTTCGACCAGGCCCGCGCAAACCCGCCCTCCCCGACTTCTGGCGACTCCCGATCCGAAACTCCCGGCCCTCCGTGTTCGTCGTACCGGGTGGGAGAATGGCAGCCGGCCAGGCCAGGGCGACGACGTACGGGAGAGGATCACGTGACGGCGATGAACGGCGGCTCCCGCCGCTGGGGCTGGGGGAGCGGTCGCGTGGAGAGTCAGCGCGCCCAGGCACAGACCGCCAAGGACGACGCCGCGCACGCCTTCTACGAACTCGACACCGCGCAACGGGGACTACGGATCTCCATCGAGGCGATCACCGCCGTCGACAACTCACCCGCCGGCCGCAAGGCCGTCGCCGACTTCGAGGCCCTCGGCACCCGGATCGACCAGGTCAGCCACGACTACATCACCGCCGTCGACTCCTACGACCTGGACCGCGACGACCTGGACGGCGGTACCGCCTCCTCCGCGCTCCAGGACCTGACCCGGGCCAAGGAGGCCCTGCAACGGGTCAACCAGGAACTCACCCGCTTCGAGCAGGGGCTGGGCCCGCTGCTGGAGAAGGCCGAGACCCAACTCGCCCAGCTGGCACCGGCGGTGGAGCGGGCCCGGCAGGGACTGCTGGCCGCCACCCAGGCCCTGGAGGAGGTGCGTGCCGCCGGCCTGCGGGCCGACGAACTGGCCTCCCGGCTCGCCGGGCTGTCGCCGGAACTGACCCGGCTCAACGAGGGCGCCGGCACCCACGGGGTGTCGGACACCCTGCGCCGGGCCGACCGGGTGCAACGCGAGGCGGAGGCGATCCGGGTCGAGGCCGCGCAGCTGCCCCAGAAGGCCGAGGACATCGACAAGCGGCTGTCCTCGCTGCGCACCCGGGCCCAGGCTCTGCACACCCGGGCCGGCCAGGTGGAGCCGGTGCTCAGCGAGTTGCGAAGACGGTTCAGCGCCGCCTGCTGGCAGGACCTCCAGCGGGTGCCGGAGCAGGCGGTGCGCTCGGCGACCCAGGCCGAGGAGAAGCTGCGCGAGGCCACCCAGGCCCGCCGGGACCAGCGTTGGGCGGACGCGACCAGTCTGCTGTCCACGGTGCGGGCGCTGTTGAACTCCACGGACGAGGCGGTGAAGACGGCGGGGGAACGCCTGGACCGGCTCAACGCCGTGTCCTTCGACCACGCCAAGGAGGTCGAGCGGGTCCGCTTCGCCATCCGGGACGCCCAGCGGCTCGCGATGGCCGGCCGGTCCACGCCCGACCCCCGGCACGCCGCCCCGCTGGACAGTTCGGTGGAGCGGGTGGACCGCGCGGTGGCGGGCCTGACCGGACGGCACCCCGACTACTGGCACTTCCTCCAGGAGCTGGACGCCGTCAAGGAGACGGTGGGCGGCGTGGTGGAGCAGATCCGCCAGGAGCGGGCCAGCGGCTGAGGCGCAACGGCCGTGGTGGCGGCGCCTATTGCCGTCCGACGGGTCGGGGTGGGCATCGCCGGGCCGGAGTGGAGGACGGCGGCCTATGCTGCGGCCATGCCTCGTTACGAGTACCGGTGCCGTGAGTGCGGCGCCACCTTCGAACGCAACCGTCCGATGGCCGAGTCCTCCGCACCGGCCAGCTGCCCCTCCGGCCACCAGGACACGGTGAAGCTGCTGTCCACCGTGGCGCTGGGCGGCGGTGCCGCCTCGGCCCCCGCCCCGGCACCGCCCTCGGGTGGGGGCGGTGGCTGCTGTGGTGGCGGCTGCTGTGGCTGAGGGCGCGGGCGTACGCCCCGTGCCGGTGAGCCCGGACGGCGGACGGGGTGGCGGGTGACCAGCTTCGCCCTGGCCCCCGAACGCCGCGACGCCTATCTACGGCGGATCGGGATGGAGCGGCCCCGCGAGGCCGACGCGGCGGCCCTGCGCGCCCTGCACCGTGGCCATCTGCGGGCCGTCCCCTTCGAGAACCTCGGCATCCACCTCGGCGAGGGGCTGAGCCTCGACCCGGAGGCGCTGGCCGCCAAGGTCATCGACCGGCGTCGAGGAGGACTGTGCTACGAGCTGAACGGCATGTTCGCGGCCCTGCTCACCGCCCTGGGATACGAGGTCGCCCTGCTGAACGCCCGGCCCTTCGCCGGGGACCAGCCGGGACCGGCCTTCGACCACCTGGCACTGCGGGTCAACACCCCCGAACCCTGGTTGGTGGACGTCGGCTTCGGCCGGCACGCGGAGTTCCCGTTGCGGCTGGAGGAGCGGGGAGAGCAGCCGGACCCCGGCGGGGTCTTCCGGCTGGAGGAGGTCGGGGACGGTGACCTGGACCTGTCGCGGGACGGGGAGCCGCAGTACCGCCTGGAACCGCGCCCCCGGCAGTGGCAGGACTTCACCATGGGCTGCTGGTGGCACGGCACCTCACCGGACTCCCACTTCGCCCGTTCCCTGGTGTGCTCCCGGCTCACCGACAGCGGCCGGATCACCCTCAGCGACCGGCTGCTGACCGTCACCGAGGGCGGGGAACGGCGCGAGGAGCGGTTGACCGAGGCCGAGGCCCTCGCGGCGTACCCGGAGCACTTCGGGTTCACCCTGGACCGGCTGCCCCCGGCTCCCCCCGGTCCGTCGGCCGGGAGCTGAGGTCCACCGCCCGGCGCAGGATCTCCTCGCCGGCCCGTACCCCGACCGTCTCCAGGGCGGTGACGTGGTCGGCGCTCCATCCGACGGTGGCCAGTTCGCCGTGGCCGGGGCGCCAGCCGTGGTGGGCGGCCAGCAGCAGGTCGGCGTCCAGCAGGGAGTCGCCGGCGGCCAGGAGGGTGTCGGCCCCGGTGCGCCGGGCCACCTCGGCCAGGGCGGCGCTCTTGGTGAGGGGGCGGGGTACGGCGTAGACCTTGCGGCCCTGGAGGGAGACCGTCCAGCCCAGGGGCTCCGCCCACAGGGCGAGTTCCTTCACCCAGCCCTCGGGGAGCCGTTCGCGGTCCACCACCAGGTAGGCGAACAGGTCCTCGGCGACCCGTTCCTTCAGCAGCCAGTCCGGGTCGGCGGTCCTCCGTAGCCGTTCCCGCACCTCGGCCAGCGGGGCGCAGCCGCCGTCCAGGGTCCGGCGCACCCTCCGGTGCCAGTCGGGGTCGGTGACGCCGTCCACCAGCAGGTGGCCGCCGTTGGCGCAGATGGCGAACCGGGGTGTGGGTCCGGGCAGCCGGACCCTGGCGTACTGCTCCCGGGTACGGGTGGTGCAGGGCACGAACCAGGCCTGCCGGGCGAGCGGTTCCAGCAGCCGGGCGGCCTCCTCGGTCAGGTAGGACAGCGGCCGGCCCTGATAGACCTCGACGCACAGCAGCCGGGGCGCTTCGGCGTCCGGGCAGTCCAGGTGGAGTGCGGCGGCCGAGTAGATCAGGGTGCGGTCCAGGTCACTGGCGACCAGGTATCCGGTCATCGGGCGGCCCTTCCGTCGGCGCCGACGGCGCCCCGGGTGTAGTGGGGGTGGATCAACCCCACGCAGCTGTAGGGGAGTTCGTCGACCTCCTCCACCGGTACCCCGCGCTGCTGGGCCAGCAGGCGTACGTGTTCCAGGTCGGGGCCGGCGTCCCGGCGGGCCAGCACCTTCCACGGCACCCGGCGCAGCAGCACCCGGGTGGTCTCCCCCACTCCGGGCTTGACCAGGTTGACGTCGTGGATGCCGTACTCCTCGCTGATCCGCTCCACGGCGCGCCAGCCGGCCCAGTGGGGGGCGCGGTCGGTGTGGGCGAGTTCCCGCACCCGTTGGTCGACCTGGTCGACGACCTCGGGGAAGTGGGCGCTGACGGTGTCCAGGAAGTGGCCGGACAGGTCGTCCTCGGCCAGTTCCCGGTAGCACTTGGCGCCGTGGTAGTCGTTCGGGCCCACCAGGTCGGCGCGCAGCACGGTGCGGGAGACCAGGCCGGAGACGGTGGAGTTGAGGCAGGCGGAGGGGATGAGGAAGTCCTCCCGGGTGCCGAAGGTACTCACGCAGCCGCCGGGGTCGGCCAGCACCGCGATGTCCGGGTCGAAGTCGCCCCACGCGCGCAGGGCGTCGGCCAGTTCGCGGGTGATGGCGCCCTTGCCGGTCCAGCCGTCGACGAACACCACGTCGGCCGGGTCGTGGTGGGTGGCCAGGTAGCGCAGGGCGGTGCCGTCGATGCCCCGGCCCCGCACGATGGACAGGGTGTAGTGGGGAAGCTCGACCCCGCGTACCCGTTCCGCCCAGCGGCGCATCAGTACGCCCACCGGGGTGCCGGCCCGGGCCAGTGAGGCCAGCACCGGGGTGCGGCCGGGCCCGCCCCGCTCGACGAGGACCAGGTCGGTGACGGTGCCCACCGCCCGGGCCATCCGGGCGGCGGAGCCCTCCAGGGCCTGGTGGAACAGCCGCTGGTACTCGGGGCTGGGCTGGTACTCCACGGGCAGCGACTCGGCGTAGTGCGCCCTGCCGCTCTGCACCGCCTCCTCCCGCTCCTCGGTGGGCGCCTCCAGGGCGACCGAGGACAGGTCCTGGAGCAGCCAGCCGACCTCCTCGGGGGCGTAGGAGGAGAAGTCCGGCCCGCGCAGCGGGGCGGGCGGCGGGACGTGTGAGGGCAGCACCGTGTACAGCAACTGGTCGGTGTGCTCGGTGAGTTGGGACAGCAGTCCCCCGGCGACGTGCAGTTGGGGGGTGTCGCCGGTGGAGTCCACCACGGCCACGACGGCGTCGAAGCCCGCGCCGGCCACGTTGTACGCGTACCGGGCGGCCTCTCCCCCGTCGGTCGGCTGGTCGTGGGCCGGGAACCGCAGGGCGGTGCGGATGGCGTACCCGGGCTCGTCCACGGCCAGCACCGGGGAGCGGGTGGTGGTGGAGTAGCGCACCGACAGTTCGGGGTGACGCCGCTGGAGGGTGTGGGCCAGTCGCAGCGGGGCGTACATCAGCTCCTCGTTGCCCAGCACCAGCACCCGGCGCGCGGCCGGTTCCAGGGCGTCGGCCAGCCGGTCGGCCATGGCCGGCAGCGCGGACTCCAGGCGGCGCCGGTGGGCGGCGGTGAAGCCGTGGCGTCCCCCGTCCGGTACGCCCAGTGGCCAGCCCAGTTCCACCCGGGCGGTCACCGCGTTGTCAGCCCCGTCGGGCGGCGGCTGGTGCGCGCGCGCGGGGTCCTGGGAGGTGTCCCACTCGTCCACCAGGGCCCGGCCACGCTCCAGGGCGTCGTCCGGGAGGTCCACGGTGCCGGTGGCCAGGGCCACCACGTCGACCCGGGCGCCCAGTTCGGCCGCGCACTTGTCCAGCTCGGCCCGGTCCGTGGGGGACCGCAGGTCGACCAGGGCGGCCACCACGTAGTGGTCCCGCCGGTGGACCCGGTGCAGGGCGGCCAGGGTGTTGCGGACGGTGCGGCCGGTGGACAGTTCGTCGTCCACCAGCACCAACGGCCCGTCCTCGGCCAGCAGTCGGGGATCGCCGGGCAACAGCAGGTGGGAGGTGGCGTGGCTGTGCTCCTCCTCGAACCCGCCGGCCGACGGTACGCCCTCCACCCGGCGGCGTGTGGAGTGCAGGCACGTCCCGGCGCCCACCCCGTCGGCCACGCTGTGCCCCAGCCCGGTCGCGGTCTCGGCGTACCCCAGCACCAGTGCGTGGGGGCGCCGCTCCTCCCCCAGCAGGGCGCCGACACGTCGGCCCAGCTCCAGCCCGGCCCCGTACACCTCGGCCGGGCTGGTGGGGACGTGCTTGCCCAGCACCCGGGAGACCAGCAGATGGGCCCGCCGGGGGTTGCGGCGCAGGGCGAGGCCGAGCAGCTCGGTGAGCCCCTCCCCCTTCAGCCGTACCCGGAGACGTTCGCTGACCCAGTCGCCCGACCAGGGCTGTCGGGGCTCGTCGTAGCTGTCGTTCACTGACCCACCGTTTCTCGGTCGTTCCGCTGTCCTGTGCTTCAGGCCCCGGTGGCCAGCAGCTCCACGAAGCCGACGCCCTCCCGCGCCACTCCGAACACCTCGCCGCGCAGCAGGGTGCGTTCGGCCCAGGCGCGGTGGGGTTTCACCTCGTTCATCTTGTTGGTGTACGCCGAGCGCAGCACCCCGCCGCCGTGGCGTTCCGGGCTGAGGATGTCCGTGGCGTCGCTGTACTCCTCGTGGCTCACCACCGACAGCGCGTGCACCGGCAGTACGTGGGAGGGGTGGATGCAGGTCTTGCCCAACAGCCCGTTGGCGCGGTCGAGTTCGACCTCGCGCAGCAGGCCGTCCAGGTCCCGCTCGATCAGGTTGGTCCGCAGGTCCTCCGCGTGGCCGCTGAGGAAGGGGCTCTGCCGCAGCAGGGGCTTGAACTTCCGCTCCTGGGACCGGAAGTACTCCCACACCGGTCCGGTGACCGTGAAGCCCGTACCGTCCAGCCGGCCCAGAACGTTGACCACGTCGGCTATGGCCGAGGCGACCATGCGGATGTCGTAGACGGTCATGTCCGGCGAGCGCCGCAGACCGTAGGTGGCGCACAGGTCGGTGACGCCCAGCCGCATGGCCAGGACCCGGTCCCGGTACTTGTCGGCCACCCGCGCGACCCCCCGCAGGGCCTCGTAGCGGGTCTCCAGGTGCAGCAGTTCCGGGGACTCCAGCACCGGCATGGCGAACAGCCGGTGCCCGGACGTGCTGGACGCGGCGGCCAGCGCCTCCATGAACGGCAGACCGCGTTCCTCGGTGAACTTCGGCAGTACGAAACCGGCCAACAGCTCGGTCAGCGGCCCCAGTCGGGACGCCAGGTCCTCGATCTGCTCGGGGTGGCGCACCCGCACGAACAGCATCGGCAGTTCCTCGACCGGGCTGAGCCGTCGAAGCTCGCCCAGCTGCCGCACCAGGTTCCGTTCGGCCGACGGTACGTCGGCGTCGTCGATGGAGTCCTCCAGGCACAGCACCATGGACACCACGCCCCGGTCCGCCTGCTTCAGCACGTCGGAGGCCAGGGTGTCGCGGGTGGCCGGTGCGTAGAGGGTGGCGCCCAGGGCGACGGCCAGCAGCCGTGCCGGGGAGTCGATGGTGAACTCCACCGGCTCGCGGTGGAACAGCCGATGTCGCTCGGTACTTGCCAGTTGTCGGAAGTGGCGCATTCCGTTCCCCCGAATCCCCCGAAGAGACCGTTGCCGCCTCCTCACACCTGGGTTCGTGGAGGCGGCCCAGCGGTTCATCGTACGTACGGACGGGGAAAACCAGCCCACGGGACGGGTGAATATCACGTTACCCGCACGTACGCCCCGATTCCCTCGCGTTGTCCTCACCGGTGGGGAACGGGCAGGATGGATGCCATGACGCGCGCCATGACGAAGGGGTCCAACACCGCTCTCCCGGTGACAGCGGTTCGTGCCGTACTGCGCTGGTCAGGCGGTGCGGACGCCCCGGATGTGGACGCGTCGGCCCTGCTGCTGGGCGCGGACGAGCGGGTGCGCTCGGACGACGACTTCATCTTCTACAACCAGCCACGCCACCCCTCGGGCCTGGTGCGCCACCTCGCCAAGACCAGCGACGGCGGCACCATCCGGGACAGCGTCGAGGCCGACCTCCACGCCCTGGAGTCCAGCGTCGCCCGGGTGATGCTGGTGGCCTCCTGCGACGGCGGCACCTTCGCCCAGGTCAGGGACGCGGTGCTGCTGGTGCACGACAGCGAACGGCTGGACGAGCCCCCACTGCTGGAGTTCCCCATCTCCCCCGAGACCGGCGGGGAGACCGCCATGCTGTGCGGGGAGTTCTACCGCCGGGGCGACACCTGGAAGTTCCGTGCGCTGAGCCAGGGCTACGACTCGGGGCTGGTCGGACTCGCCACCGAGTTCGGCATCTCGGTGGACGAGGGAGAGGGCTCCGACGACGGTGCCCCCGAGCCGGACGCCTCGGACACCGTGACGGCTCCGGCCGGCGCCGGTGGGCCCGGCCCCTCCGAGCCGACGCCGGTGGGTCCAGCCACCGTCGGGCCGGGACTGGTCGTCGCGGAGACCGGGGAGTACCACCTGCCCGCCCCGATGCCCCAGCCCCAGACGGCCGCCGACGCCTCGGTGCCCCCACCCCCCGGGGAGCCCCGGATACCCGAGCCGGAGCCGATCCCCGCGCCGCCACCCGAGCCGGGGCCGCCCTCGCCGGAGCCCACTCCCCCGTCCGAGCCCCTGCCCTCGGGCGCCTTCGTGGCGGCCAACCAACCGACCCAGCCGGCCCAGATGTACGTGCCGCCACCCCAGCAGCCCCCGGCGACCCAGCCGGCCTACGGCTACCCGCAGCCCGCGTACGGCTACCCGCAGCACCCTGACCCCTCGTTCCAACTGCCCCCGCAGGGGCCCCAGTTCATGCGTCGCTGAGAGGTCGCGGGAGCCGTCGCCGGGACGGCGCCCAGACGGGTCCCGGCCCGGCTCACGTACTGCGGGCGGGAGCGCCTCGCCTGTCCGCCCGAGAGGGCGGTGACCGTGGGGCTGGCGGCCTCCGCCCGGTCGCGCGCTACGTACTGGTCTTGTAGCCGCGCCCCCACTGCAGGCCCCAGCCGTACAGCCGGTCCAGCTCGGCCTGGAAGCCGTAGACGTAGCGCACCTCCCGGCGCACCATCAGTTCGTCCTTCTCCTTCTCCAGCAGGAAGACGGCGCAGGAGCGCGCCTGGGGCGCCCGCTCGTGGAGGCCGATCTCCAACCGGGGTCCGTTGCTGGGGATGACGGTGACGATGGCCTGGGTACGGTCGAAGGCGGGGGTGCCGTCGTAGATGTAGACGAAGAACAGCAGTCGACGGATCTGGTCCCGGTAGTCGAGGTTGACGTAGAGGGTCTCCCCGGACGGTGCGCCGAAGCGGTCGTCACCGGTCAGCTTGATGAACGGCGGCGCGTTGAAGTCACCGAGGTAGTTGCCCAGCGGCTGCACCACGCCCTTGCTGCCGTCGGCCAGTTCGTACATGCAGGCCAGGTCCAGATCGACGTTCACCACCCCCTGGGTGTGCGAACCCACCACTTCCGGACGGAGGGCGCGCAGGGGATGCCGCAGGGACGGCCGGCGCTTGGGGGCGTCCATGTCGGAGGTCCGCATCCGCCAGTTCAGGTTGACCTGGAGGTTTCCGGTGTCGGCACCCTGACGTGTCAGGGACACGGTGGACTGCCGCTTGGTCATCTCCAGTGCGTAGCTGGAGGGCCCACCCATCATGTCGAAGCTGGGGCCGGCGCCCCTGCCCATGCTCCGTCGCCAGTTCTCCCAGAGGGAGACCATAAGGCCCAACTCCCCACCGTAGGTCGGTACATGCCTCGGGGCGGCACGCGGTCGCACCGTGCCGCCCCGAGGGGAGACTTCCCTCGATCAGGGTACGCTCACACGCCCTCCGGGCCCATGGCGCACTCTGGCTTGATCAGACTCCTGAACCCACCTGATTCTCCGACTTGTCCTCGCCGCCCTCGGAACCCTCCTCGGCGGCCAGCCGGCGGTTGCGGAGCACCGAGCCCCAGAACGACCCGGCGATGAGGGCCACGCCCACCAGACCGGTGATCACCTCGTGGATCTCGTACTTGACGGTGATCAGCAGGATGGCGGCCAGGGCGCCGATGGCGTAGTGGGCGCCGTGCTCCAGGTACTCGTAGTCGTCCAGGGTGCCCTGACGGACCAGGAAGACCGTGAGCGAACGGACGTACATCGCCCCGATGCCCAGGCCGAGCGCCATCCAGAAGATGTGGTTGGTGATGGCGAAGGCGCCGATGACGCCGTCGAAGGAGAAGGAGGCGTCCAGCACCTCCAGGTAGAGGAACATGAAGAAGGCGGCCTTGCCGGCCAGTCCGACCATGGACGGGTCCTTGCCGGCCCGCTTGGCGGCTTCCTCCTCCTCGTGTTCGCGTTCCTCCTCCTCTTCGAGTTTGTCCTCGAAGTGTCCGGAGAGGCCCCCGACGATGAGATAGGTGATCAGACCCGCCACCCCGGCGAGCAGTACGGTGCCGGACTTGTCCGCGTGTCCGCTGCTGACGTGGGCGCTGGTCGCCACGGTGGTGGCGGTCACCGCGAGGGCGATGAGGGCGACACAGACCGACAGGCCGTCGACGCTGCCCAGCTTGGCGAGCCGGGACTCCAGCCAGCCGAACCACTTGACCTCGCGGTCCTCGAAGATGAAGTCCAGGAAGATCATCAGCAGGAACATCCCGCCGAACGCCGCGATGGCCGGATGCGCGTCCGTGACCATCGCCTCGTACTTCTCCCGGTCCTCCATCGCCATCTGGACCGCTTCGATCGGGCCCTTCTTCGCGGTGATGGCGACGATCACCACGGGGAAGACCAGCCGCATTCCGAAGACCGCGATGAGGATGCCGATGGTGAGGAAGATCCTCTGCCAGAACGGGTTGAGCTTTTTCACGATACTGGCGTTGACCACCGCGTTGTCGAAGGACAACGAGATCTCGAGGACCGAGAGGATCGCCACCAGAGCGAAGGCCTCCCACCCCCAGACCCCCGCCGCGAAGGCCAGTCCGGCGGCCGTGACCGCGAAGGACCAGCCAAAGGTTTTCAGAAGCACTGGTTACCCAATCTCTCTCTGATGAGATTCCCCCGCGCCGTACGCGGCTCGGCCGCGCCCGGCGGCCTCTTTTTACGAAACGTTGACCCCGAAGTCTAGGGCGATGCCTCGGAGACCTGACGCGTACCCCTGTCCCACCGCACGGAACTTCCACTCGTTCCCGTACCGGTACAGCTCACCGAAGATCATCGCCGTCTCCGAGGAGGCGTCCTCGGTCAGGTCGTAGCGCGCCAGCTCGGTCCCGTCCGCCTGGTTGAGCACACGGATGTAGGCGTCGGTGACCTGGCCGAAAGTCTGGTGACGGGACTCGGCGTCGTAGATGGAGACCGGGAAGACGACCTTGTCCACCTGCGGCGGGACCAGGGTCAGGTCCACCAGCACGGTCTCGTCGTCACCGCCGGTGCCACCGACCAGTTCGTCGCCGGTGTGCTCGACGGAGCCCTCCGGGCTCTTGAGGTTGTTGTAGAAGATGAAGTACTCGTCACCGAGCACCCGGCCGTTCGCGCAGAGCAGGGCGCTGGCGTCCAGGTCGAAGTCGGCTCCGGTGGTGGAACGGGCCTTCCAGCCCAGGCCGACCTGGACCTTCGTCAGGTTGGGTGCGGCCTTCGAGAGGGATACGTTGCCCCCCTTGGCAAGCGTGACGCCCATGTTCTGCTTCCTCTCCCCGATGTGTGCGTTGCTACATGGCTGTGTAGTCAAGCGCCCCGGCGCCGCACACCCCCTGATGACGGAAGTCTGCGGCGCCGGAACTCTGCCGTAAAGCGGCCCGATCGATGTGCACATCATCGCCACTTGTTTGTGATGTCGCTCAACCCTGGGACGGCTGGCCCATGTCTCGCAGTGGGGCGTGACCTCAGACGTTGACGCCGAAGTCCTGGGCGATGCCACGCAGGCCGGAGGCGTAGCCCTGGCCGATGGCGCGGAACTTCCACTCGGCGCCGTTGCGGTACAGCTCACCGAAGACCATCGCGGTCTCGGTGGAGGCGTCCTCGCTCAGGTCGTAGCGCGCCAGCTCGTTGCCGTCCGCCTGGTTCACCACGCGGATGTAGGCGTTGCGCACCTGGCCGAAGCTCTGCTGCCGGGTCTCCGCGTCGTAGATGGAAACCGGGAAGACGATCTTGTCCACGTCGGCCGGCACGCCGGCGAGGTTGACGTTGATGACCTCGTCGTCGCCCTCGCCCTCACCGGTGAGGTTGTCACCGGTGTGCTCGACGGAGCCGTCGGGGCTCTTGAGGTTGTTGAAGAACACGAAGTTCTGGTCGTTGGCGACCTTCCCCTCCGCGTTGGTCAACAGCGCACTGGCATCGAGGTCGAAATCGGTGCCGGTGGTGGTACGAGCGTCCCAACCCAGACCCACGATCACCGCGGTGAGGTTCGGCGCTTCCTTGGTCAGCGAGACGTTGCCGCCCTTGCTGAGGCTGACTCCCACGAGTCCTCCTGTGCGTTGTTCGTAAAGGAGCACACAGTGCCCCCGATTTACACGATGCCGTCAGATCAACGCTTCGATCCTAGTGAGCGGTTCCCCGGCACACAGCCCCCGTGTGGAACGCGGGACGGTCGCGGTGAAGCCGTGGGAACAGCGGGCCACCAGAAGGTGTCAGAGCGTTTCCAGGGCCTTGACGTAGTCGTTGAGGTCGCGGGCATCGGGGAGGCCGTTGACGACGCTCCACCGCACGACGCCGTCCCGGTCGATGACGAAGGTGCCACGCACCGCGCAGCCCTTCTCCTCGTCGAAGACGCCGTAGTCGCGGGAGGCGTTGCCATGCGGCCAGAAGTCGGAGAGGAGCGGGTACTCCAGCCCCTCCTGCTCGGCGAACACCCGCAGGGCGAAGGGGGAGTCGTTGGACACGGCCAGCAGCTGCACGTCGTCGTTCACGAACCGGGGCAGCTCGTCACGAAGCGCGCAGAGCTCGCCGGTGCACACCCCCGTGAAAGCGAAGGGGTAGAAGATCAGGACGACGTTCTTCTCGCCCTTGAAGTCGGAGAGTCGCACGGTCTGTCCGTGCTGGTCCTTCAACTCGAAGTCCGGGGCCTGGGAGCCGACCTCGATCGCCATGGTGCGCTTCCCTTCGTGTGGTTCACACCTAACTGAGGGGATCAGCCTACGCACCGCGCGCCGCGACACCGTCGGCAGCCTCGGGGGCCGCCGACGGTGGTACGGAGAGAGGCACCACGCGCCACAGGGGGTTACGGAACGCCACTCGGAGTGGGTGGACAGGGAGGTGGAGGCGGCCGGAACGGTGCCGTGGCCCCAGGCACCCGACGGCCTCGTCGGTTCGCTACTTCCCGGGGCTCACCGCTTGCCCGAGCGGGCGGCCTTGGGCGTCACCAGCCGGCTGCCGGTCCAGTCCTTGCCCGCGTTCACACTGCTCGTCTGGGCCAGGCCGGCGGTCTGGGCGGCCTCGTTGATGTCACTGGCCTCGACGTAGCCGGGGCGGCCGGTCTTCGGGGTCATCAACCAGACCGGGGCACCCTCGTCGATCATCATGATGGCGTCCACCAGCGCGTCCGTCAGGTCGCCGTCGTCCTCGCGGAACCACAGCATCACCGCGTCGGCGACGTCGTCGTAGTCCTCGTCGACGAGCTGGGTGCCCGTGATTGCCTCGATCCCCTCACGGAGGGCCTGCTCGGTGTCGTCGTCGTAGCCGAGCTCCTGGACCACCTGCTCGGGCTGGAAACCCAGCCTTTCGGCGGGGTTGGTCCGCTCCTCCGCGTGGTCCGCGGTCGCGCTCACGGATTGCCTCCTGTCATCTTTCTTCAGAGTGCCTCTGGACGCCCCGTTCTCACGAGGCATGAGCCGTAGTCCACACGGGCCGGGCGGATCGCGCAAGTACCTTGCCTTCCATCCCCCCCAAACGTTGACGTGTCCTCCCACAATGCATGATCGACAGCGGTTCGCACCAGATCGGTTACTCCTGGATTTCCCTTCTTTGCCCCCTCTGCGCGACTGGCCCCGACACGTCCGCCACGTCGCCCACCGGACGCCCCCGGCGAGTCCGCTCCCGACGGAACGTACCCTTGGCAGTTGGCCGATCGCCGTACGCGCGACCTCGCCGCGCGCCCCAGCGGCGGCGGGTGGGAGAACGTTCGACGGTCGAGCCGAGGCCGAGAGGGTGGGTCTCGCCCATCTCCTGGGCGCCTGCCTGCGGTTACCTCTCAGTAGAGGTGACGTAAACGCGGCAGCAGTACACGATGGAGGCGGCGCGACTCCATAAAGATCAAGACCAAACAGCGAAGGAACAGCGTGGCTTCCGGATCCGATCGCAACCCGATCATCATTGGCGGCCTTCCCAGCCAGGTCCCGGACTTCGATCCCGAAGAGACCCAGGAATGGCTCGACTCGCTCGACGCGGCTGTCGACGAGCGGGGCCGGGAACGTGCCCGCTACCTCATGCTCCGAATGATCGAGCGCGCCCGCGAGAGGCGGGTCGCCGTCCCGGAGATGCGTAGCACGGACTACGTCAACACCATCGCGACCAAGGACGAGCCGTTCTTCCCCGGTAACGAAGAGGTCGAACGGAAGGTCCTGAACGCGACACGCTGGAACGCGGCCGTCATGGTCTCGCGCGCTCAGCGCCCCGGCATCGGGGTCGGTGGACACATCGCCACCTTCGCCTCCTCTGCCTCCCTCTACGACGTGGGCTTCAACCACTTCTTCCGGGGCAAGGACCAAGGCGACGGCGGCGACCAGATCTTCTTCCAGGGACACGCCTCCCCTGGTGTGTACGCCCGGGCCTTCCTGCTCGACCGCCTGTCCGAGAGCCAGCTCGACGGCTTTCGCCAGGAGAAGTCGCGCTACCCGGACGGCCTGTCGAGCTACCCGCACCCCCGGTCCATGCCGGACTTCTGGGAGTTCCCGACCGTCTCCATGGGGCTCGGCCCCATCGGGGCGATCTACCAGGCGCGCATGAACCGCTACATGGAGGCACGGGGCATCGCGGACACCTCGCGCTCCCACGTGTGGGCCTTCCTCGGCGACGGCGAGATGGACGAGCCGGAGTCGCTCGGGCAGCTGTCCCTCCCCGCCCGTGAGGGGCTGGACAACCTCACCTTCGTGGTGAACTGCAACCTCCAGCGGCTCGACGGTCCGGTGCGTGGCAACGGCAAGATCATGCAGGAGCTGGAGTCCTACTTCCGTGGGGCCGGCTGGAACGTGATCAAGCTCGTCTGGGACCGCTCCTGGGACCCGCTGCTGGCCCAGGACCGTGACGGGGTGCTGGTGAACAAGCTCAACACCACCCCGGACGGGCAGTTCCAGACCTACGCCACCGAGACCGGCGCCTACATCCGTGACCACTTCTTCGGCGGGGACCACCGGCTGCGGGCCATGGTCGAGAACATGACCGACGACCAGATCCTGCACCTGGGTCGCGGCGGTCACGACCACCGCAAGGTCTACGCGGCCTACGCCGCCGCCAAGGCCCACAAGGGCCAGCCGACGGTGATCCTCGCGCAGACGGTGAAGGGCTGGACCCTGGGGCCCAACTTCGAGGGCCGCAACGCCACCCACCAGATGAAGAAGCTGACGGTCGACGACCTCAAGCGCTTCCGGGACCGTCTCCACCTGCCGATCGCCGACAAGGAGTTGGAGTCCGGGCTTCCGCCGTACTACCACCCGGGTCGGGACTCGGAGGAGATCCAGTACATGCACGACCGCCGCCGTGAGCTGGGCGGTTACGTGCCGACGCGGGTGGTCCGCGCCAAGCCCCTGGAGCTGCCGGGCGACAAGACCTACGCCACGGTCAGGAAGGGGTCCGGTCAGCAGCAGGTCGCCACCACCATGGCCTTCGTACGGCTGTTGAAGGACCTGATGCGGGACAAGGAGATCGGCAAACGCTTCGTGCTGATCGCCCCGGACGAGTACCGCACGTTCGGAATGGACTCCTTCTTCCCCTCGGCCAAGATCTACAACCCGCTGGGGCAGACCTACGAGTCGGTGGACCGCG